>JBBIJZ010000004.1:0-18093 GCA_037445715.1 Verrucomicrobiales bacterium
GACCTCCCCCGCGCCCCGTGGGCGGTGAACTGCCGGGCCTGCGGCAGCCGGCGCCACTCAGGTGGGGCGCCGCTGCGTCGGCGCCGGGGGAACGGGTTCAGAGGCCCATGGTTTGGCCCAAGGCCTGCACCACCGCTCGGGCGGCGGGCGAGAGCAGGGTGGCGCGGGGATCGGAATGGACTTCGGGGCAGACAGCGCCAGCGCGCTGGCGCACTCCAGGCGCTGACGCGCGGAGCGGGGCGCTGGAGGAATTCGCGAAGCGTGTGGAGTGCCTGCCCGACCTCGGCAGGCGGGCGCCGGCTGGCCGGCGCTTTGCTTCCGGCCGCGGCGCCGCGCGGCCCTACCGGGCCCCCCGGCCCTGCCGCCGCAAGGCGGTTACGCCTCTTGCGGGCTCGTCACCTGGATTCTCGCCGCCCGGGCACGAGGGCTTCAGCCTTTCCCGCGGGGATCACTTCGCATTTGAAATTCCCCGGCGCGCCCGCATCTTGAGCGCGCCGACGGTTCCCGCCGGCGCACCCACATCATGAAGCTGCTGGTTACTCACTGCCCTCCCGTCATGGCCCTGTGTTTGAGCACCGCCCTGCTGGCCCCCCTCGCGCCGCGCGCGGACGAGGGCATGTGGCTGTTCAACGCCCCGCCGCGCGAGCTCATCCGCCAGACCTACGGTTTTACGCTCACCGAGGAATGGCTCGACCACCTCATGCAGGCCTCGGTCCGGTTCAACAGCGGCGGCTCCGGCTCGTTTGTGAGCGAGGACGGCCTGATCATCTCCAACCACCACGTCGGCGCCGATGCCCTCCAGAAACTCAGCACCCCGGAGCAGAACTACCTGCGCGACGGCTTTTACGCCCGCCGACCGGAGGACGAGGTCCGGTGCGTGGACCTCGAGTTGAACGTGCTCCAGAGCATCGAGGACGTGACCGAGCGGGTGAACGCCGCCGTGCCGCGCGACGCCACGCCCGAACAGGCCTTCCAGGCCCGGCGCGCCGTCATGGCCGCCCTCGAAAAGGAATCCCTCGAACGCACCGGCCTGCGCAGCGACGTGGTGACGCTTTACCAGGGCGGCGCCTACCACCTGTACCGCTTCAAGCGCTACACCGACGTGCGCCTGGTCTTCGCCCCCGAGCAGCAGATCGCCTTCTTCGGCGGCGACCCCGACAACTTCGAGTACCCCCGCCACGTGCTGGACATCTGCCTGTTCCGCGCCTACGAGGACGGCCGGCCCGCGCGCGTGCCGCATTACCTGCGCTGGTCCCGGTCCGGCGTGCAGGCCGGTGAGTTGACCTTCGTCAGCGGTCACCCCGGTCGCACCAGCCGCCTGCTCACCGTGGCCGAACTCGAGTACCTCCGCGACGTGCAGTTCCCCTACACCCTGGAATGGCTCAAGCGCCAGGAGGTCCTTCTCACCGCTTGGAGCGCCCGCAGCGAGGAAAACGCCCGTCGCGCCAAGGACGACCTCTTCGGCGTCCAAAACAGCCGCAAGGCCCGCGATGGCGGCCTGGCCGGGCTCATGGACCCCGCCTTCATGGGCGCCCGTCGCCGGGCCGAGGCGGCCTTCAAAGCCGCCGCGGCCGGCCGGCCCGAAGCGCGCGAGGTCGCCGCCGCCTTCGAGCAAATCGCCGCCGCCCAACAGGCCATTGCCGCCGACGCCCTGCGTTACCGGTTGCTTGAAGCCGGTCATGCCTTCCACGCCGAGTCCTTCCGCCTCGCCCGCACCCTGCTGCGCGCCGGCGAGGAATTCCCCAAACCCAACGGCGAGCGCCTGCCCGAGTTTCGCGACTCGAACCGGCCCTCGCTCGAACTGGACCTCTTTTCCACCAAGCCGATCTACGCGGACCTCGAAACCCTGACCCTCGCCGATTCCCTGACCTTCCTGGCCGAAAAACTCGGTTGGGCCGATCCCCTCGTGCAACAGGTCCTGGCCGGCCAATCGCCCCGCGCCCGCGCCGCGCGTCTCGTGGCCGACACCCGCGTGCGCGACGTGGCCGAACGCCGCCGCCTCTACCAGGGCGGCGCCGCGGCAGTGGCGGCGGCGGCCGACCCCATGATCGAGCTGGCCCGGCGGGTGGATGCCGAGGCCCGCGCGGTGCGCCGCCGGGTCGAGATCCAGGACGAACGCAAACGCCAGGCCCATGCCGTGCTGGCCCGCGCGCGCTTTGCCCTGCAGGGCGCGGGGACCTACCCCGACGCCACCTTCACCCTGCGCCTGGCCTACGGCACCGTGCGCGGTTACGAGGAAGACGGCCGTCCGGTGCCGCCCTGGACCACCTACGCCGGCCTGTACCAGCGGGCCGCCGAGATGCGGCAGCGGCCGCCCTTTGACCTGCCGCCTCTCTGGCTCAAGCGCAAGGCGGCGCTGGACCTGAAAACGCCGCTCAACTTCGTGGGCACCCACGACATCATCGGCGGCAACTCCGGCAGCCCGGTGGTCAACCGCGCCGGCGAATTCGTGGGCGTGATCTTCGACGGCAACCTCCATTCCCTGGTGCTGGACTTTGCCTACGACGACACCCTGGCCCGGAGCATCAGCGTGGACAGCCGCGGCATCCTCGAGGCCCTGCGCGCCGTGTACCGGGCCGACCGGCTGGTGCGCGAACTGACCACCGGGCGGATGGCCCGCTGAGGGGCGGTCGCTGCCGGCCGGACGGCACTCACGCCCTCCGCAACAGCCGCTGCACCGCCGCCCAACTCGGACAGCCGGCCTGGCCGCCGGGCCGCGTGGCCTTGAGCGCCGCCGCCGCGGCCGCCACGCGCAGCCGTTCCTCCAGCGGTAATCCGCGCGCCAGCACCGCCGCGTAGGCGCCGTGAAACACGTCGCCACACCCGGTCGTGTCCACCACCCGCACGGGGAAGGCGGCGTAAGGCCGCGGCCCGGCCATCCCGGCGGCCAGCCACCAGCCGCCCTGCGCGCCACAGGTCACCACCACCACCGCCCGGTCCGGCCGCCACAGGCGTTGCGCGCCTTCCGCGGCCCCGGTCGCCCCGGTGTATCGCCGGGCAAAATCTTCCGAGACGATCAGGTGGTCTGTAAGCGCCAGCAGCTCCGCGAAGCGTGGCCGGTCAAAACTTTCCAGGTCCCCCACCACCGGCACGCCGAGGCGGCGGGCCAGCCGCGCCGCGCGAATCTGGCCTTCCATGCCCCAGCCGTCCACCAGCAGCACCCGGCTGCGGGCGACGACTCCGGCCGCGGGCCGGCGCGGGTGGGCGCCGGCGGCCCGGCTCACGTCATACAAAATCGTGCGCGACCCGGTGCGCTCGTCCACCAGGATCACCGAGCGGACCGGTCGCACGCCGGGCCGGCGGACCACCCGGCCGGTTTGGACCCCCGCCTGTTCGAGGGCCGCCTGCACGAAGGCCGAGTCGGCATCCTCGCCGAGCGTGCCCGCATAGGCCGCGCGGGCGCCCAGCCGGGCCGCGGCCACCAGCGCCGTGGCGGTGAGCCCGCCGCAGTGCCGTTCGCGCCGGCTCACCCGCAGCTTGCTGTCCGCCGCCGGGAATTGCGGCACAAACACCAGGTCATCCACGGCGGTGCAGCCGAGGCCGAGCACGTCCAGGGTCTTGGGCATAAAATTCAGGCAGGTTCCCCGGGCGGTGTCGCGCCGGGGGGTTCCTCTCCCGCGGCCAGGCGGCGCACGAGGTCCGGGAACCGGCAGCCCTCGCACCGCGCGTTGGCGGCGCCACAAAAATCCTCGAGGATTTGCAACAACCCCTGCTGCACCGCGGCGCGCGCCGGTCGGGGCGCGGGCCGACCGGCCAACAGGCGGGCCCGCGCCAGGCGGAGCCGGGCGTTGTCCTGGGCGGCGGGCCAGGCCAGATACAGGCGCGCCGCCCGGTCGCTCCAGGCGGGGTCGGCGCCCGCCACGGCGCGGGCGTGGAGCCAGGGCAGGAGGACGTTGACGGCGAGGTCCGTGGCGCGGGCGGCGCCCAGCAAGGGCCGCGGCGTTTTCAAGGGTGCGCCGGTCAGTGTCCAGTGGCTTTCCCAGAAGGGGTCGGGGCCCGGGGCGAGCCGGTGCTGCAGTTCGGCCACGGCGGCGCGGGGAGAATCGCCCGCCGCGTGCAGCCACGCGGGCCAGCGGTCGGTCCAGTCGGGCGTGGCCAGCCAGTGGGCGGCCAGGGCGAGGCGGCGTTGGGGATGATTGGCGGGGCGGGTGCCGTGCAGACGCCAGGCAGCGCGGGGCAGGACGCAGTCCGCCACCCCGGCGCGCCAGCGCCACCAGAGGTCCCAGGCCCGTCGCAGCCAGGCGTCGTTGTCGGGGTGGCGGCGGGTGGGTTGGTCGGGCAACAGGCCGGCCAGGCCGAGCAGGCGGACCTGCAGCTCGAACGGCGCGGGCGGCCGGGATTCGAGGTCCGCGAGCACGCGGCCGGAAAGTTCGGCCAGCCGGCGCATGGGCCAGGCGTTGTGCTTGTAGCCCAGGGCGGCGAAGAGCCCCTCCCACAGGCTTTGCGTCCAGCCCACCTGGCGGGCGCGGGCGGCGAAACGGGCGGCCTTGAGGCGCAGGCGGGTGGTGGCCGCCTGATCGAGCAGCGCGGTGAGGGCGGCGGGGGCCAGCGCGGCCAGGGGACCGGTGCAGGCGCCGCGCAGTGCCGCCGGCCAGTCTGCCAGGCGGGCGGCGCCGAGTTGATCGTTCAGGGCTTCGAGCGGGGCGTCCAGGACCGTTTCCAGCGCCAGCGTGGGCAGGGCCAGCGGCTCGGCGGGGTGGGCGGACCAGACCACGTGCAGCCGCACCTGGCGAAAGGCGGGGTTGCGGTCGTGGCCGTGCTGACGCCAGGCGGCGGGGCGGAGGTCCACTTCCACGTCGCCGGTCACCGGCGCGGCGTCGGCGAACTGGAGCAGGGCGTCGCGGAAATCCGGGCCGGCTTCGGGGTTGGGGAAGCCGGGATGAAGCACGACCAGCGGCCGGCCGTCGAACGTGGCCAGTGCCTCGCGGCGCAGCCGTTGGTGGGCCCAGATGCGCTGGAGCAGGCTTTCGGCCGGCGGGGCGGGGGGGGCACCCGCCTCGCGCAGCGTCAGCGGGCGCGGTTCGCCGCGCCAGCGTTCGTAGGTTCCGGGTGGGCAGGGATGCACCTTGGCATTGCTTTTCCGGCGCGGCGTTTGGTAAGTCAAGTGCGGTGTCAAATCCGCCCCGTCCGCGGCGTCACCGGCCAACGACGCCGCGAGCCGTAATCATGCAAGACCGACCTCACATTTCCTGGAGGCGCCCCGCCCGGGTGCGGGGGGGCCGTGTCGCGGCGCTTCTGGGCTGGGGCCTGCTGGCCGTCCTGGTCCGGGGGGCCGAGCCGGATGTGCGCCGCACGCCCACGGTCGAGGCCGTGGCCGAGGTGCTGCCGGCGGTGGTCAACATCGGCACCGAGACCGTGGTCGAGGTGAGTGACCCCTTCGAGGAGCTGCTGCGGGAGTTTTGGGGACCGTACTACCGGCGGCGGCCGGCGGAGACGCAGTACAGCCTGGGCTCGGGGGTGATCATTGACGAGACCGGTTACCTGCTGACCAACGAACACGTGGTGCGGCGGGCCAGCCGCATCTGGGTCAAGCTCACCGACGAGGCCGGCGGCGGGGTGTACGAGGCCGAGCGCGTGGCCGGCACCGCGACCCGCGACGTGGCCCTGCTCAAGATCAAGGCCGCCCCGGGCGAGCGCTTCAAGGCGGTGCGGTTCGCCGCGGATGATGACCTGCTGCTGGGCGAGACGGTGATCGCGCTGGGCAACCCCTTCGGCCTGGGCGGCTCGGTCAGTCAGGGCATCCTCAGCTCGAAGAGCCGCCGGCCGGCCGGGGAGGGGGGGCCGTTGGGCCTTGAAGACTGGCTGCAGACCGACGCGGCCATCAACCCCGGCAACAGCGGCGGCCCGCTCATCAACCTGCGCGGCGAACTC
Organism: Verrucomicrobiales bacterium; assembly: GCA_037445715.1. Taxonomy (GTDB): domain Bacteria; phylum Verrucomicrobiota; class Verrucomicrobiia; order Limisphaerales; family J093; genus DSVZ01. Next base: position 5,872 of record JBBIJZ010000004.1, read on the forward strand.
ATCGGCCTGAACGTGGCCGTGTACCGCGAGGGCCAGGGCATCGGCTTTGCCATCCCCATCAAGCGCGTCTCCGAGGCGCTCACCGAGCTGTTTTCCCCCGAGCGCGAGCGCCTCTGGTTCGGCGCCCGCGTGCGCCCGGCGGGCAGCGACCTGATCGTGGCGGCGGTCGAGCCGGGCAGCCCGGCCGAGCGGGCCGGGCTGCGGGTGGGCGACCATGTCTTGCGGGTGGACGGGGTGCGGCCGGCGGGGTTCATCGAGTTCAACCAGCGCCTGCTGGCGGCCGGGGACCGCCGGGACGTGCCGCTGGAGGTGCAACGCGGCCGCACACCCTTGAAGCGGACCGTCCGCCTGGTCCGCGAGGCCACGGTGTTCAACGCGGCCCTCATCCGCCAGAAGCTCGGCCTGACGGTGCAAGACTTGACCCGCGAGCTGGCCGCGCGCCTGGGACTGATGACCCCCGTGGGCCTGTACATCGCGGACGTCGAGGCCGGCTCGGAAGCCGAACGCGCGGGCATCCAACGTGGGCAAATCCTGCTTGCCCTGGACGACCAGGTGCCGGACGACGTCGTCGCCGCCGCCCGCCGGCTGTACCACCGCCCGGCCGGCGATCCGGTGCGAGTGGACCTGTTGCGGCTGCTGCGCCGCGGCCGGTTGATCCTGCCCCAGCGCGGGCAGGTCACGCTCCATGTCCGCTGAAGTGCCCGCCCCCGAGCCGCCCCTGATCGAGGTCCGCGCGCTGACCAAGCGCTACGGGCGCCAGGTGGCCGTGGCGGATGTGAGCTTCACCGTGGGCGCCGGCGAGGTGGTGGGGCTGCTGGGCCCCAACGGCGCGGGCAAGAGCACCATCCTGCGCGTGCTGGCCGGCTTCCTGCCGGCCAGCAGCGGCACCGTCCGCGTGGCCGGACGGGACGTTTTCCTGGAGGCCGACGCCGTGCGCCGCCAGATCGGGTACATGCCGGAAAACAACCCCCTGTACCCGGACCTGCGAGTGGGCGAGTACCTGCGATTCCGCGCCCGGCTCAAGGGCCTGAGCCGCGCCGCCTGCCGGGCGCGCGTGGATGCCGTGCTCGAGCAGTGCGGCCTGACGGACGTGACCCGCAAAATCATCGGCACGCTCTCGAAAGGCTACCGCCAGCGGGTGGGCCTGGCGGACGCACTGGTGCACGAGCCGCGGTTGCTCCTGCTCGATGAACCGACCATCGGCCTGGACCCTCACCAGCTCCGGGCGGTGCGGGACATGATTCGCGCCCTGGCCCGGGAGCGGACGATTTTGATCTCCTCGCACATCCTGCCGGAGATCGAGGCCACGTGCGGGCGGGTGTTGATCTTGCACGCCGGGCGCATCCTGGCGGCGGACACGCCGGCGAACCTGCGCCGGCAACTCCGCACCCGCGGCGAGGTGGTCTTCGAGATGGCCGCACCGCCGGCGGAGCTCGAGGCGTGCTGGGCCGGGCATCCGGAGGTGGAACACTGCGCGTGCGCGCCGGTGGACGACGGCCACGTGCGCTGCGTGCTGACCCCTCGCGGGGCGACCGACCTGCGCCCGGCCGTGTACGCCCTGGCGGTGGCCCGCGGCTGGCCGTTGCGCGAACTGACCCGCGGGCAACAGAGCCTGGAGGAGATTTACCTGCGGCTGACCCGCCCGGAACCCGAAGCCGAGGAGTAACCCATGCGCGCGTATCTCATCCTCGTCCACCGCGAGCTGCGGGGGTACTTGTACGCCCTGAGCAGTTACGTGACCGTGGCGGCGGTGTCGTTCCTGCTCGGGTTGGGGTTTGTCAGCCTGCTGGAGGCCTTCAACGGCGAAACGCTCAACGCCCCGCTGACGGAGGTCTTTTACGACACGATGTACTTCTGGCTGGTGTTGCTGGTGACCCCGCCGGTGATCACCATGCGGCTCTTCGCCCAGGAACGGGCCACGGGCACCTTCGAGACGCTCATGACCGCGCCGGTGGGCGATGCGACGGTGGTGCTGGCCAAGTTCACCGCCGCCCTGGCGTTTTACCTGGTCACGTGGCTGCCGCTGCTGCTCTGCCTGGCCGTGGTGCGCGGGTACATTCCCGAACACCACCCGCTGGAGTGGCGACCGGTGGCCAGCACCTTCCTGGGCATTGCCCTGCTGGGCGGGGTGTACGTGGCCCTGGGGTGCCTGGCCTCCGCCCTGACCCGCAGCCAGATTCTCGCCGCGGTGCTGGCCCTGGCCCTGGGGGTGACACTGTTTTTGGTGAGCTTTTTGCGCGCCAGCGTCGGCGCCGGCACCGGCGGGCTGGCCGCCGTGGTGAACCACGTCTCGTTGCTGACGCACATGGAGCACTTCGTGCGCGGCGTGGTGGACACGCGCCCCGTGGTCTTTCACCTCAGCCTCACGGCGTGGCTGGTGTTCCTGACGGTCAAGGTGGTCGAAAGCCGCCGCTGGAAATGACATGAACCCCCCGCCCCCGCACGAACCGACCTTCTCCGTGGCCCGGCGCCTGCGCGTGGCGGGGCAGGTCGCCCTGGCCGTCGTCGCCCTGACCGCGATCGTGGTCATGGTCAATTACCTCGCCGCCCGCCACTACCGGCGCCTGCACTGGACGGTGGACGCGCGCTTCGAGCTTTCGCCCGTGACGCGGGACGTGCTGGCCCGGCTCACCAACGAGGTCAGCGTGACGGTGCTCTTCGACCGCGAGCACCCCCTGTTTCCCTCCGTGTACGGGCTGTTGACCGAGTACGCCTACGCGGGCCCGCGCCTGAAGCTCGAGCATGTGGACTACCGGCGCGACCCCGGCCGGGCCGAACTCCTCGCCCGGCGGCATCAACTGCCCTCGAGCGAGGCCGACCTGGTGATTTTCGAAAGCGGCCCCCGCACGCGCATCGTGCGCGCCGCCGAGTTGTCCGAGTACGATCTGGGGCCGCTCCTGACCGGGAGCGGCACGGTGCGGCGCTCCGGGTTCAAGGGCGAGGCGCTGTTCACCGCCGCGCTGGCCGCCGTGCAGCAAACCCGCCCCCTGACCGCCGCCTTTCTGCGCGGCCACGGCGAACATGACCCGACCAGCGACGACAAGCTGACCGGCTACACCCGCCTGGCCGGGTTGCTCCGGCAGAAGGGCATCGCGGTGCAGCCCCTCGACCTGACCGGCACCAACGACCTCCCGCCCGATTGTTCCCTGCTGGTCGTGGCCGGGCCGCGGTCGCCCCTCGAACCCGGCGAGCTGGAAAAACTCCAGCGCTACCTCCAGCGCGGCGGCCGGCTGCTGGCCCTGCTGAGCTACTACCGCGCCCAGCGCACGCGCACCGGCCTCGAGGACTTCCTCGCCGGCTGGGGCGTCCAGGTGGCGGACAATTACGTCTTCGACCCCGCCCGCACCATCCGGGGCAACGACCTGATCATCTCGAACTTCGCCGCGCATCCCGTGACCTTGCCGCTGCTGGACCAACAATTGCACCTGGTGCTGGCCCGCGCGGTGGCCCCCCGGGCCGGGGCCGGGGTGGGCGCGGACGCACGCGCCCAGCCGCTGTTTTTCACCAGCGTGCAGGGCTACACCGCCAGCGCGGTCAGCCCCGCCGGCGTGCCCCAGACCGTGCCCGGGCGCGACACGCGCGGGGCGGTGCCGCTGGCCGTGGCGGTCGAGCGCGGCGGCATCCCGGGCCTGGGCGCGGACCTGGCCGCGGCCCGGCTCATCGTGGTGGGCGAATCGCTCTTTCTGGGCAACGAAATGATTGTCAGCGCGGCCAACCTCGATTTCGCCAGCCTGGCCGTGAACTGGCTCCTGGACCGCCCGCAGGACCTCGCCGGCCTGGCGGCCCGGCCCTTGCACGAATACCGCCTGGCCCTCACCCCCGCCCAAATGACGCGGGCGCGCTGGACGTTGCTGGCGGTGCTGCCCGGCGCCGCGCTGGGGCTGGGCGGGCTGGTCTGGTGGCGGCGGCGGATGTAGCGCACGGGGCACCATGAAGCGGCACACCACTCAATGGTTGGTCGGCGTGGCCCTGGTCCTGGGGCTGTTCATCCTGCTCTTCGAGCGGGACCCGCGCTCCCCGGAGCGACGCCGGCTCGAGGCCGCGCGCCTGCTGCCCGGCCTGGACCCGGCGCGCCTCCACCGGCTGGAAATCCGCAGCGGCACCAACCGCCCGGTGGTGCTCGAGCGCGGTACCAACACCTGGTTTTTCCGCGCCCCGCTGCTCTACCCGGCCCGCCCCGAACCGGTCGAACGCTTCTTGCAACTCCTGGCCGAGACGCCCCGCCGCGCCCACATCTCCGCCGGCGAAGTGTTGCGCCAGACCAATGCCCTGGCCGCCTTCGGCTTGGTGCCCCCGGCCCTGGTCCTCAAACTCGACGGCGAGGACGGCCCGCTCACCCTGCACCTGAGCCGCCCCGCCAGCGTCGGCGGCCAGGTCTTCGTGCAAGTGGTGGGCCGGGACGGCTTGCAGGCGGTGGACGCCGCGCTGCTGACGGCCGTGCCGGCCTCGTTTGACGCCTGGCGCGACCCCACCCTGGTCAACCTGAGCCGCCTGGCCTTCGACCGGCTCGAGGTGCGCCCGCTGACCAACGGCTTCGAGGCGTTGCGCGACCCCGCCACACGCCTCTGGACCCTGAACAAACCCCTGCCCATCCGCGCCAACGCCGCCCTGCTCGAACACCTCCTCCAAGAACTGGACCTGCTGCGCGTGGTCCGGTTCGCGGCCGACCCGCCGCTGACCGAACCCGAGCAATTCGGCCTGGCCCCGCCGGCCCGGGAGCTGGTCTTCGCCCGCGGCACCAACGAGCTGCTCCGCCTCCAACTGGGCCGGCCCCCGCCCGAGCAACCGGACCTGTTGCCGGTGTGGCTCTCCAGCTTCTCGAACGTCGTGCTCGTGCCCGGCGCGCCCCTGCGCCCGTGGTTCGACGGGTTCACCAACTTCTGCGACCGCCGCCTGATGATCTTCGACCCCGACCAGGTCCGCCGCATCGAGGGCCGCGCCGACGAGGCCTTCGCCCTGACGCGCGGCCCGGGCGAGGACTGGCGCATCGTCGAGCCCTACCCGGCCCCGGCCGACCGCGTGCTGGTGCTGGAGGCGCTGGCCGAAATGGCCGCGCTCGAGTTTCTCGGCTTCGAGCGCGAGGTGGCCACGGATTTCGCCCCGTACGGCCTGGACCCGCCGCGTCGGCAATACGTCCTGCTGGGCGCCGCCACCAACGCCACCGCGCCGGCGCCGGTGCTGGCGCGGGTGGATTACGGCCGGCCCGCCGGCTACCGGTTCTACGCCCGGCGCGCGCTGGAAAACTCGGTGGTGCTGGCGCTGGACCCGGTGCGGTTGCCGCGGGCGGCCTACCAGTTGCGCGACCGCCGCCTCTGGAACGTGAGCACCAACGATCTGGCCGCCATCACCATCCGCGCCCGGGGCCGCGAGCGAAAACTGGTCCGGCTCGGGCCGATGCAGTGGGCCGCCGCCGAGGGCTCGGGGCCGCCCCCCAACTCGATCACCCTCGAGGAGGCCGCCTACCGGCTGGGCCAGTTGCGGGCCGAACGCTGGGTGGCCCAGGGCGCCGACGCCCTGCCCGGCTACGGCATCGTCAGCGGCGGGCACGAGGTGACCCTCGAGCTGCGCGGCGCCCCGCCGGAGCCGCCCTACCGGGTGCGGTTCGGCCGCCGCGCCGCCAGCGGCCGCACCTACGCGGCGGTGACGTTGCCGGAGCCGCCCGGCACGGTGGTCTTCGAGTGCCCGGCCGCGATCTACGAGTTCGTGCTCAGCGACCTCTCGCTGCCGGAACCGGCCGCCCCGCCGCCCCCCCCGTGAAATGCCCGCGCCCGTCCCATCCCGCACCCGACGCCGCTGGCGGGCGGCCTTCCGGGGCTTGCGGCTGGCCGTGTGGGTGACCGCGCTGCTGGGGTTGCTGGGCGTGTGTTACCTGGACCAGGTGGGCCTGCCCCGATGGGCGCGCGAGCAGGTCTCCGCCGCGCTGCGCCGGCACGGCGTTGAACTGGGTTTCCGCCGCCTGCGCCTGCACTGGTACCAGGGCCTGGTGGCCGATGAGGTGACCCTGAGCCTGCCCCGCTCGCCCGGCCGTCCGCGGGTCGCCTTCGCCCAGGTGGTGGTGAACCCGGACTGGCACGCGCTGTGGGCCGACCGGACCTTCGAGGTGCGCACGCTGACGTTGCGCGACGGCCGGGCCGTGTTGCCCCTGGCCGAATCCAACGCGCCGCCCGATGACCTGGTCGTGGACGCCATCACCGCGCAACTGGACCTGACGGCACCGGCGGTCTGGCGGATCGAGGCGTTTTCCGCCCGCTGCCTCGGCGCCACGCTCCAGGCCCACGGCACGCTCACCAACGGCTTCGCCCTCTGGCGCGCGCCGGCCCGACCTCCGCCCGCCGCCCCCGCCCCTGCTCAAGGCGACTGGCGCCACCACCTGCGCGCCGCGCAACGCGCCCTGGCGCACCTCCGGTGGGCCAGTCCGCCGGAATTTCGACTCCGCTTTGCCGGCGATGCCCGCCGGGCCGACACCTGGAACGCCGATCTGCAAGCGCGTGTGCCGGGCGTGGATTCGCCCTGGGGTCGCGGCGGGGAACTCCAGGTCCTCGCCCGTTGGAAAGCCCCGGCGGACAGCGATACCCCGGGCCTGGAGCTGAACGCCTCGCTGGCCGAGTGGAGCAGCCACCAGGGCCGGGCCCGGGACGTGCGGGTCAGTCTGCAAGGTCCCTCGCCGCGCGCCGCCGAGCCGGCCCCGCCCCTGACCTGGGAGGTGCGCGCGGCCGAGCTCGAGTCGGGCGAAGTCCGGGTGCTCCAACCGCGCCTGCGCGGGCAAACCCGCGGGACGCCGCCCCTGCCCGGCGGGCACTCGACCGTGGACCTTTCGGCGAGCGGGCTGGACTTGCCCTGGTTCGACGCCGGGCGTTTGGCGGCCCGGATCGAACTGGAACACGCCCCGGCCGGCGGTGGTCCGACCACGTGGACTCCGCAGGTGAAGAGCGCGCGCGTGCAGCTCGGCGGACTCCGCCACGGGGAATTCCAACTTGCGGAGCTGGGCCTGGACCTGGACGTGCAACCGGCCCGGAGTCGGCCGGCCGACGCAACCCTCGCCGCCCTGCCCGCGGTCTGGCGGGTGCTGGCGCCGTTCGAGGTCCGCCTGGGTTTACAGGCCACCGGGCTGACCACGCCCGGACTGGTCGTGGACCACCTGAGCCTGGGCGGGCAGTGGGGGTTTCCCGAGTTGACGCTCGCCCACCTGCAGGCCCGGCTCCTTGACGGCACCTTGCGGTTGACCCGCGGCCGGCTGGAGGTCGTCAGCCGCGAGGCGGCCCTCGAGTGGGCGCTGGAGTTCGATGTGCAGAAGCTCGGCCCGCTGCTGCCGGAGGCCACGCGGCGCTGGCTGGCCCAGTTTCAATACGCCCAACCCCCGCAGGCCGCCGGCTTCGCCCGGGTGCGCCTGCCACCGTGGGGGGCGTGGGGTACGGACGCCGCCCGGGACTTGCTCCCCGGCCTGGAACTGCGCGCGCGGCTGGACGGAGGCGAGGCGAGTTACCGGGGTCTGCAGTGCGCCCGGGCGGGCGTGACGATCACCGTGTCGAACCGGGTGCTGCGCCTGCGCGACCTCGAGGTGGTGCGCCCGGAGGGCCGGGCCGCGCTGGCGTATGATCTGGACCTGCGCACCCGGGATTTTCGCTGGCGGGTGGATTGCGCGCTGGACGCCCGGGCCGCGGCGCCGGTGGTGGACGATTCGCTGCCGCCGATCGTGGCGCGGTTCAAGTTCTCCACCCCGCCGCGGGTAACCGGCGAGGTCTGGGGCAACTGGAATCCGCCCAGGCCGGTGGACTTCGCGCTGCGCGTGACGGCCACGAACTTCACCTTCCGGGGGGAGGCCTTTGAGACCCTGGCGGCCGGGCTGGGCAAGTCCAACCAGGTGATCCGGTTCACGGACGTGCGCCTGACCCGCGGCGGGGAATGGATCGAGGCCCCCCGGGTGGAATACGACCTGGAGCGCCGCGTGGTCACGCTCACCAACGCGCAGACGCAGATGGACCCGCGGGTCGTGGCCCGCTGCCTCGGGCCCGAGGTGGTGGCCACGCTCGAGCCCTGTCATTTCGACCAACCGCCCCGCGTGACGGTGAACGGCACCGTGCCGGTGGCCCCGGACGGGCGCGCGGCGGCGCTGGACTTCGAGGTGGCGGGCGGGCCGTTTCGTTTCTGGCGGTTCCACACCACCAACCTGACCGCCGGCGTGCGCTGGCGGGGCGAGTCCGTGTCCGTGACCAACGTGGCGGCGAGCTTTTACGGCGGCCGGCTGGCGGGCGGGCTTGACCTGAACCTGCAGTCCGGCGGCGGGGCCACGTATGCCTTCCAGGCGCGGGCCACGGAGTTTGACCTGCGGGCGCTCTTGCGCGACGTGCTGCCCGAAAGCACCAACCGGATCGAAGGAGTCACCACACTCTGGCTCAGCGTCACCGACGCCCAAACGGCGGACTGGAAAAGCTGGCACGGCCGGGGCCGGGTGGAAATGCGGGACGGCCTGCTCTGGGACCTGCCCATTTTCGGGTTCCTCTCCCGCGCCCTGAACGCGGTGGTGCCCGGGCTGGGCAACAGCCGCGCCACGGCGGCCCGCGCCAGCTTCCGCATCCAGCGCAGTGTGATCTACACCGACGACCTGGCCATCGAGGCCGGCCCGGCCCGGCTCCAGTACCGGGGCACGGTGGATTTCGACGGCCGGGTGGACGCGCGCGTGGTGGCCGAGGTCCTGCACCGCACCCCGATCATCGGCCCGCTCCTCAGCCTGGCCCTGGCCCCGGTGGCGAAGGTCTTCGAGTACAAGGTCACCGGCACGTTGGCCCAACCGGAACTCAAACCCCTGCACGTGCCGCGCCTTTTGCGCCCGCTGCTCAACCCCCTGGGCACGCTGCAAAATCTCGTCACCCCACCCGCTGCCCCACCGCCAACGCCCACCCCGACGCCGTGAGGGAAAAGTCGGCAGGCCACCGGGGAGTGGCGAGGACCGTTGGCCGCCGCGGGGTCCGGTCGCAACGCGACCGCCGGCGGGCTTACTCGGAACGCTTCACGCCGCCGGAGGGCGGTGAAGCTGGAGCAGCGCCTTCGGCTCCGGCATCCGGTCGGGGCGCTTGGGTCCCGGGTGCCGGGGACGGTTTATCCGGCGCTTCGGGGGACGGGGCTTTCGGCGTGGCCGGGGGGGCCGCGGGGAGGTCTGTCGGGGCGGTCGGTTCGCCCGCGGCATTGAGTTCATCGAGCTTTTTCTTCGCCCACACGTAGCCCTGCTTGGCGGCGGCGGTCAGCCACTTGCGGGCCTCGGCGGGATTTTTCTCGACGCCCTTGCCGTTGAGGTAGCGCATGGCCAACTCGTACTGGGCGCTGGCGTTGCCGGCCTCGGCACGCTGGCGCAGGAGTTCCACCGCGCGCTTCTGGGCCTCGATCTGGGCGGGGGTCGGCCGGGAGGGATTGGCGGCGGGCGCGGCGGGCAGGGCCGGTGGCGGGCTCACCACCGGTCCCGGCGGCAGACCGGGATTGGGCGGTGGCGCCGGTCGCGGCGAGGGCGCGTTGGGGTCGAGCCGGCGCAGATACTGCCGCGGCGCCAGGTATTGTGCGTGAAGTTGCGGGGCGAGGCTGCCGGCGAGCACCGCCCCGACCAACAGACACAGCCTCGTTTTCATGACGCTGCCAAGGTCTCACCGCGCGCCCCCGTCGGCAAGTGGAAAGCCGGCGCAAAACCGCTGGCCATCGTGCGCCCGTGCCGTAGCATGAACCGGCCATGACGCTTGCCGAACAGGTTCACCAAGCCGGCGTGGTCGGCGCGGGCGGCGGCGGTTTCCCCACCCACGTGAAGCTGGCGGCCCGGGCGGAAATCGTCCTCGCCAACGGCGCCGAGTGCGAACCGCTCTTGCACAAGGACGCCGCGGTGATGGAGCGCCAGGCGCGGGAGATGGTCCACGGCATGAGGCTGGCCATGGAGGCCGTGGGCGCGCGCGAGGGCCTCGTGGGCATCAAGGCCAAGAACCGTCACGCGGTCGAGGCGGTGGAGGCTGCGTGTGCGGGTACGCCCGTCCGGGTGCATTTGCTGGGCGATTACTACCCGGCCGGCGACGAGTATGACCTGGTGTACACCACCACCGGGCGGTTGATTCCCCCGGCCGGAATCCCGCTCCAGGTGGGCGTGGTGGTGTGCAACGTGGAAACCTTCGTGAACATCGCCGCCGCGGCCGAGGGCCGCCCCGTCACGCACAAGACCCTCACGCTGGCCGGCGCGGTCAAGCGGCCCACCACCGTCACGGTTCCGGTGGGCACGACGTTTCGCGACGCCATCGCGGCCGCGGGCGGTTTGGCCACCGAGCAACCCGTGTTGTGCGTGGGCGGCCTGATGATGGGCGAGACCACCGCCAACCTCGACACGCCCATCACCAAGACCACCACCGGCGCGGTGGTGCTGCCCCGCGACCACCACGTCATCGAGCGCAAGCTCAAGCCGCCCGCCGCCCAGAACGCCATTGGCAAGTCCGCCTGTGACCAGTGCCGATACTGCACCGAGTACTGCCCGCGTTACCTGCTGGGCTACGCGGTCGAGCCGCACCAGGTCATGCGCAGCCTGGCCTTTACTGCCACCGGCGCGGCGCACTGGAATCAGTGGGCCGCGCTGTGCTGCGCCTGCGGCTTGTGCACCCTTTTCGCCTGCCCGGAGGAGTTGTTTCCCAAAGAAGCCTGCGACCAGTCCAAAGCGGAAATGCGTCGGGCCGGGCTCAAGTGGACCGGTCCGGCCACCGTTCGCCCGCACCCCATGCGCGACGGCCGACGCGTGCCCCTCAAAAGCCTGATGCGCCGACTCCACCTCCAGCCCTACGACCACCCCGCGCCGTGGGCACCCGTGACCGTCGCGCCGCGACGGCTGGTCCTGCCCCTCAAGCAACATGCCGGCGCCCCCAACCTGCCGCTGGTGCGGGCCGGCGACACCGTGCGCGCAGGGCAGGCCCTGGGCCGGGTGCCGGATGGCGCGTTGGGCGCGCCGATTCACGCCCCGGTGGACGCGCGGGTGGTGGACGTCACCGACCGCATTGTCCTGGAACGCATCCCATGAGCGAAAAATCCATTGGCCTGATTGAACTGTCGAGCGTGGCCGCCGGCTTCGAGGTGGCGGACACCATGCTCAAGGCCGGCAACGTGCGTCTGCTGCTGTCGCGCTCGATCTGCTCGGGCAAGTACATGGTGCTGATCGGCGGCGACGCCGCGGCCGTGGAGAGCGCCGTGCAGGCCGGGGCGGAGGTGGCGCACGGCTGCCTGATTGACTCGTTCGTGATCCCCAACGTCCATCCGGACGTCTTCACCGCCCTGGGCCGCACGCAGACCCCCGAACCCGACGGCGCGCTGGGCATCCTCGAGTCGTTCAACGTCGCCACGTTGATCCAGGCCGCCGACGCCGCCGCCAAGGCCGCGCCGGTCCAGCTCCTGGAAGTGCGCCTGGCGATGGCGCTGGGCGGAAAAGCCTTTTGCACCATGACCGGCGACGTGGGGGCGGTGCAAAGCGCCATGGCCGCCGGCCGGCGGGTCATCGCCGACGCCGGTGTCCTGGTCAACGCCGTGATCATCTCGCGCCCGCACCCGGACGTGTACCGGGAGGTGGTGTGAACGGTCCGGATTGACCAGCAGGGCGGGACGTGTAGGCTGGGACCATGCCGACCGTGGTCTCCATCAGCAAAGACTGCGAGCGTCAGCTCTGGACGGCGGAAGAGTTCCTGGATTGGCTCCAGCCGGGCGTCCACGCCGACCTCATAGACGGGGAGAAGTTCATGCACTCACCGGTGAACCTGCGTCACGCCCGCCTGTTGAACTTCTTGGACCACCTGCTGCGGAGCTACCTTGAGCGCCGCAAGCTGGGCGAGTTGTTCCGCGAGGTGGTGGCGGTGCGGCTGAGCTCGCGCAACGTGTTCTTGCCGGACCTGGCCTACTTCACCCCCGAGCAGGTGGCGCGGTTGCTGCCCACCCACGCCCCGTTTGCGCCGACGTTGGTGGTCGAGGCGCTCTCGCCGTGGTCGGAGGAGCGGGACGTGGGGCCGAAGTTTGCGGCATACGAGGAGCACGGGGTGCAGGAGTACTGGGTGCTGGACCCGGAAACGCTGGCGCACCGGTTTTACCGGCGGGAGGGGGAGCTGCTGGTGGAATTTGCGGCGGGCGAGCCGGTCATCCGGTCGCCCAGCGTGCCGGGGTTCTGGCTGCGACGGGCGTGGCTGAATCCGGAGGCGCTGCCCGCAGTGGCCGGGTGCCTGGAGG
>JBBIJZ010000004.1:18193-81929 GCA_037445715.1 Verrucomicrobiales bacterium
CGACGGGCGTGGCTGAATCCGGAGGCGCTGCCCGCAGTGGCCGGGTGCCTGGAGGAAATCCTGACCTCGCCCGCGCCCGCGGCGGGTGCTTGAGACGCCCCGGTTCCCGGTGACTCTACTCCACCACCCGCGCCCGCAAGAAGGCGCCGGCTTGCCCATGTGCCCTTTCGGCTGGTGACTTGTTCATGACCCCTTCATGGGGAGGCGTGAGGTAGTCCACTTTGCGCTGCGTTCTCCGATGGCAATGAGCCGGCTCGCCCGCAAAACTGCGCGTTGCTTTCCCGCCCGCCCGCGCCAGACTCGCTGCTCGATTTGGAACCGATCATGAATCCGACCCGCATCTTGCCCGACCTGCAGGCGTCGCTCCTGTGCGAAGACGTCCGCCAGGAGGTCACGGGCAGCTTCATCCTGGTGGGCATCCTCGGCTACGTGCGCGTGCCGCAACTGCCCATCAAGGCGTTCAAGCTGTGTGTCTTCAACCGCTGGACCGCCGGGGTGGGCCAGTTCACCGAGACGGTCCGCTTCACCGCACCGGACAGCACCACCGTGCTGCGCCAGAGCAACGTCCGCTTTGCGCTGCAGGACGCCACCCAGCACGCCATCAACGTGACCCTCTTCACCGGGGTCGAGTTCACCCAGGCCGGCACGTACTACGTCGAGGTGCTGGTGGATGACGTGATGAAAATCCGCTATCCGGTGCCGCTCCTGGTCCAACCGCCGCCCGGGCCGGCCGCGTCGCCCCCCGCCCCGGCGGCCTGAGTCGCGCGCTTCATGCAAGCGTCCCCCCCCGGCCCGCTCCCGCCGGCGGCCCGGCAACCGTTCACCTGGTCCGGCGTGGCCGCGCTGGCCGTGCGCCCGGGGATGTGGGGTTGGTGTTGGACCCTGCTGGTGGCCCTGACGGTGGGCGGTGCCGCGGGACGCTTTGCCGCCTCCGCCTGGTTGCCCGCGCTGGACCTCGCCGTGCGGCAACTGCCCGATTCGGGCGAAATCCGCACCGGGCGCTTGTACTGGCCGACGAACGTTGCCACCGAGCTGGTCCACACGCCGTACCTGGCCGTGCGGGTCAATCCCCGGGCCGCACCCGCGCCGGGCCAGGCGGCCGATGTGGTGATCGAACTGCTCGCCGACGAGGTCAGTGTGCAATCGTTGTTCGGCTACTGGGTGTTCGGTTACCCGCGGAACCGGGTCATCGCGTTGAACCGGCCGGAGGTCGAGCCCGCGTGGTCCGCGTGGCGCCCGCATCTGAGCGTGCTGGTCGGCGCCGGCGTGGCGGCGTTCGGCGGGGTGTGCTGGACGTTGGTCGCGCTGGTGGCGGCACCGGGGGTGCGTCTGCTGGCGGCGCTGTTGCGGCGCGCGGTCACGCTGGGCGGGTGCTGGCGGCTGGTGCTGGCGGCGCTCTTGCCGGGGGGATTGGTCGTGGCCGGGGGGCTCTTGCTCTATGCCGGGCACGGGTTTCGGCTGTTGGATTTTCTGGTGGCCTTTGGCGTGGCGCACCTGGTGGGCCCCGGGTTGGCGCTGGGCGCCCTGTGGCGTTTGCCGCGCCGCCGCCCGGTTTCGCCCTTTGCGGAACCGGCGTCAGAAAGCGTCGAGACTCCGGCGACGGCGCCTGCGTCCGAATCGCCTTTCGCCGCACCGCCCGCGCCGCAACCCCTGGAAAACCCCTTCGCGCCGCCGCCGCGGTTGGAACACTCCGCTGCGCCGGAAACCGCCGCTCCGCCGGAATCAACGCCCGAGGCGCCCGGGGTCACCCCCGAACAGCCGCTGAACCCTTCCTGAGCGCCCCCGGTCGGTGGGTTCCGGGTGAGTACGGCCAACGGGGCCAGCGGCGCGACCGCCTCGACGGAGCCTACCAGGCCAGGGATTCCAGGTACCGCACGCTGAGCGGAAGTTGCTCCAGGACCGCGGGCGACTCGTCCTCGATGAAGTAGTGGCTCACCCCGATTTCCTGCGCGGTCCGCAGGATCGCGGGGAGGTCCAACTGCCCGGTGCCCAGCGCCACGTTGTTGCGCACGTCCTCGTGGCCGGTGAGCCGCCCGGTGGCGGTCCCCACCCGCAGGTCTTTCAAGTGCACCGAAAGCCAGCGGCCGTGGTACTGGCGTAGCAGTTGGACCGGATCCTGCCCGGCGTGCGCGGCCCAGAAAATGTCCATCTGAAAGGACACCCGATCCGGCCGGGTCTCGCGCACCAACAGGTCAAACAAGGTCCCCTCGCCGTGCGGTGCGAATTCATCGCCGTGGAGGTGGTAAAAGAACCGCCGCCCGTCCCGGGCCAGGACCTCGCCGGCGCGGTTGAACACGGCGGCGGCCGCGCGCACCGTGGCCTCGTCCAGCGGCGCCTGATGGGGAATCCAGGCCACCCCCGCCGCCTGTACCCCCAGGGCCCTGGCCTCGGCTGCGACGCCGTCCGGGTCCGCTGCGCACCGCTCGTAATCGAACAGGGCGGATACCGGCCGGAGCCCGGCCTGGTCCAGCAGGGCGCGGAACCTGGCCGCGGGCAGCCCGTAGGTGCCGGCCAGTTCGACGAGGCGGAAGCCCAGATTGCGCACCGTCTGCAAGCCCAGGGGAAGGTTCTGCGCCAGCAGGTCGCGCAGGCTGTACAGTTGCAGTCCCACCGGGCCGTGGAAACTGCGGCTGGTCCCCACGCCCCGCGCCCCCGGGCGCGTGCCACCGTTCAACCACGCATCCAGCCGGGGCGTGTCCCAGGTGTAGGGCTTGTTCAAAAGGTCGAGGTCGCCGTCGCCGTCCAGGTCGGCCCCGCGCGCTTCGTGCCAGCCGTGGCCCGCGACCAGGACGGTGGGGCGAAAGTTTCCCCGGCCATCGCCGTACAAAATCCAGGCCGTGGCCTGCGGGTGATCCCGTTGCGGCCCGCGGCCCCACTGGGCCATCTCGGCCACGAACAGGTCGAGGTGCCCGTCCCGGTTGAAGTCACCCGATTGCAGGCTGTGGCCGTGGACGACCTCCCGTTCGAGCAGTTCGGTGCTGTGCCAGTCGTCGGGATTTTCCGGCTGCCCGACGCACTCGTAGAGCCGCACCGGACCGGAGGCGTCGCCCGGCGAAATCACGATCTGGGGATACTTCGCGGGCTTGAAGTAGCCGGCCAGGATCAGTCCCCCCGCCCGGGCGAAGGGGATGCGTTTGAAGGCGCGGTCGCCGGTGTGTTTGAGCCAGGAATCGCACGCCAGCAGATCGAGTTGCCCGTCTGCGTCCACGTCGAACGCCGAGAGGCCCTCGAGGTACGGCACGCCCGCGGGCCGGGCGTTGGTCAGGATGGGTGTCAGCGGCCAGGCGGCGGCGTGGCGCGGGTCGGGCGGAATTTCGGCCAGGAACAGCGTCCGGGCCTGCTGGTTCCAAAAGGCCAGTTGGGGCCGGCCGGTGCCCAGAAAGTCCCCGAAGCACTGGTCGTGATGCTGGGGGGCGCCGCCGGACTTGATGAGGTGCCGCGGCCAGGGCTTCGACGGGTCAAAGTGCGGCGCGGGGTTCTCCCACCACCAGACCTCGCTGCTTTGCCAGTCGCCGCCGAAGACCACGTCCGGGTCGCCGTCGCCGTCAATGTCCTGCACCGCCCCGCCGGCCTCGAGGGTCAGAAAGGCCGGCTCAATGACCCGGGCCTCCCAGCCCGTGGCGGTGCGCCGATACCACGTCAGCGCCGGCGGCTTTTGCCGGCAGGCGAGGAGGAAATCGTTCCGCCCGTCCCCGTCGAAATCGCCCACCACCACGCCGGTCTGCTGGGTCGAGCCGCCCGGCGGCGGGGGAAGGTCTCCGCCACGACTGGAGAGATGTTGCCAGCCCGGGTCGGGCGCGGCCACGGCGACGAGCGCCAGTAGAAAAACCGCCGTGCATCGGCGGCACGCAGCCGCCGGGAGCATTGGCGGGGGCGGGGCGCCGAAAGGAGGTTGGCGGTACGGGAGTGATTTCTTCATGGGATGCCCACCACGTTACCTCGCGCGGCGCGGGGCGCGCGAGCCTTTCCGCGTCAGGTTCCCGGAGCACAACCGGGGCGCGAGGCCGAGTCGGCGCCGCCGGCTTCGAGCGAATGGTTCACCGCGCGGCGGCGGGAAGACCGGCGTTTTCCCCAAAAGTCCGGGCCAGGGCCTCGGCCACCACGCGGGAGCCGCGCGCGTTGAGGTGGGTGTCAAAGAGGGTGTTGAACAGCGGCTGGCCGTGCTGCCGGGTGTCCGCCACCAGTGCCAGGGTCAGGTCCACGAACCCGAGGCCGTGCCGGGCGCACCAATCGGCGAGCGCCGCGGGCAGATCGGTCGGCGTCCAGCGCGCCGTGGCTGCCTCGGCCTCCGCGCTGAATTCCAGCCGCCCGTGCCAGACGCGTTGTTTGACGGGCATGAAGACCAGCCAGGGTTGTGCCTTTCGTTCGCGGGCCAGCGCGGCGAAGCGGCTGAGGAAGTCTTCCAGCGCGGCGCGCGTTTCCGGGTCCACCTCCGCCCAGGCCGGCGGCGGCGGGCTCAGGGTGACCGCCACCCGGCCGGTGGCGCCGAGGAAATACGCCTCGACGGGAATCCGCGGCGGCGGGGGCGGCGGCGCCGCGAAGCGCGCCCGCCACGCTTCGCCCCAGGCGCGGAGCAGGGAAGTTTGCGGCACCGACTTGCGGTGCGGTCGCTGGCCGGTGGTCTGAAAGCGGCGCTCGGCGGCGCGCTCGATTCGCAGGTCCGCCAGGTCGTTGCCTTCATAAAACACCACCACCAGATGGCGCGTGGCGGGGGACTGCCCGAACTCGGCCAGGTAGGTCAGGTGACTCAACGGCCCGGTGTTGGAAACACCCAGGTTGCGGACCCGCCACCCCAGCCGCCGGCCCAGCAACGTGGTGAAGAGGTCCTCTTCCGGCAGATGGCCCAGCTCGGTGAACGAGTCGCCGGCCACGGCCACTTCCCACGCCCGCAGGTCGGGCGGGTTGCGAAACCCCTGGGCGTCGTAGCGCACCTCGATCACCGGCTCGTCGGCGTAGGCCGCGGCATCCAACCCCTGCGCCCGCAGGGCCGCGCGCACCGGTTGACCGGTCCAGGACATCGGCCCCGGCCGGCGGAAAAAGACCGTGCCGCAGGGCACGTCGGGCCGGAGATAAAACGGCGGCAGTTGACGCAGCCGCGCGGTTTGTCGGCGGAAATCGTGGCCGAGGGCGCGGAAAAACAACTCGAGTGCCGCCACCGCCAGGAGGACCGTCATCACCACCACGCAGACGCGGCGGCTCAGCCGGCTGAGCGCGGCTTGGGGCGGCCGGGCACCGAGCAGGGCCAGTGTGGCAGCGAGCGCCAACAGGGGCTTTTGCCACCGCCACCAGTGAACGGCCAGTTCGGGGCGACTGCCGAGCATCCAAGCCGCGCCGCACAGCAAGCCAGCCGCCACCAGGTGCAAGGCAAGGTGGAATCGGCGGCTGACGCCCGTCGTGGGCCGGACACGATTCTGGGGGACCGGCGACGATGCTGGGAGCGGCTGCCGATTTTGCATCCGGCGGCCGGGAGCGTTTCAGTGCGGCATCAGCCGGCGCAGCCGCAGGAAGCCGCGGGCCACCCGCCACAAGGGTGCCGCCAGGGCCGACCAGCGCGCCAGACGCGGCAGGCGTTTGCCCAGAACCAGGCCGGCCAGCGGCAGGCCCACCAGCAGGAGTGGCCGGTAGCGCGCGTAAAGGGAAGGCACCGTCCCCACCCACGTCAGTTGGCGGGCCACTTCCCCCGCCACGGCCGTCACACGTTCGCGGTCCCGGGCGCAGTCGGCCGCCAAGCTGCGACTGCGTTCGGCCAGGCGGGTCAGGTCTTGTTCCCAAAACATGCGCGGTCCTTGCGGAGTTCCTCGAGTGTGCCGGCAAAGGGCTTCGGCCCGGCGTGCAGGCGGCGTCGGATGCTGGCCAGCAGCCCCGCGGCGCTCACACCGTAGAGGAGGGTGACCCCTGCCAGGACCAGCACAGGGGAAGTGTGCCACAGGGCGACCACCACGGTGGCGGTGGCGGCCACCAGGGTCAGCATCCCCAGCACCACCAGGGCCGCGGCCCGCACCAGTAAGTCCAGGGCCCGGGCCTTTTCGACCTGCAGCTCGACGGCAAACAACTCCAGCCGGTGCTCGGCCGCGGCCAACACAGCTTCGGCGAGCCGGCGGAGAGCGCCGAACATGCCCCCTCCCGGCGTGGAACCGGATGCGGCGTCGGCCATGCGGTCAACGGCGGTTGATCAGCACGCCCAGCAGCACCCCCACGCCGAAGGCCACGCCCATGCTTTCGTAGGGGTGGTCGCGGATGACGCGGTCGGCCGCCCTGGCGCCGGCGACAGCGCGGTCTTCGAGGCGGCGACAGGTCTCCTTGGCCTTGGCGAGGGATTCTTGCAGGCGGGCGCGCAGTTCGGCGGCCTTTTCGCCGGCCTCTTCGGCGCCGGACTTCAAGAACTGCTCGGCGTCGTGAATCAACACGCGCAGGTCTTCCACGAGTTTTTCCCGGGGCAGTCCGGAGGCTTCGGGTGTCATGTTGTGGTAATGCTCTTCCATAGCGTCTTGGTGGACAAGGTGCCTGAACAGCGAGCCGGTGTCAAAGCCGGGCTGTTCGGTGAGATTGCGCCGGGTGTGCCGCGGGGCCGAATCTGCAACGAGGCTCCAGAACAGATGGACGGCCAGGCACTTGACGCAGGGATGCCGGCCATGTAAAAAGACGTTCAAGCACGCCCAACCAAGGAAGGTGCCCATGAAGCCGAGCAACATTGAACCGTTCCTCCTCCTGGGGCTGGCCATGCACGTGGGAATCCCCGCCGGGACCTGTCAGGTTCCACCCTCTTTTGTGGCGAGTGGTGGTGTGTACCTGCCGAACGAGGGGAATTACCCCTCAGCCGCCTGGGCCGACATCAACGGTGATGGCTGGGTGGATTTGTTCGTCACCGGCTCAACGGACAGCCCGAATCAAACGCGTTGGTGTGCCTTTTTCACCAACCAGCGGAATGGATCGTTCCTCTGGCAGCCGTGGTTTCCCGACGTAACGGCGGGCTGGAGCGGGTGCACGTGGGGGGATTACGACAACGATGGCCACGTGGACCTTTTCCTGGCGCGAAGCACGGGCGGCCCGGGCCGGCTTTTCCGAAACCTGGGGGGCGGAAACTTCCGCATGGTCACCACCTGGTTCGACCACGGGGAAGGGTGGATTGAGGAAAGACCCTGGGGCATTTGGGGAGCCGCCGGTGCCGCAGCTTGGGGAGATTTTGACGGAGACGGTTACCTGGACCTGTTTCTGACCAATCCCTGGGGTCCCTGCAGTTTATGGCGCAACAGCAGGGACGGGTTGTTGGTGCCGGTGAGTAACAGCGAGGTGGAGCAAATCATCGGAGGCCGCGGCTGTGCCTGGGGCGATTACGACAATGACGGGGATGCGGACCTCTTCGTTGCGGTCGGGGACAACCGCAACAATGCCCTGTTCCGCAATGAACAGGGGAGTCTGGTCCGCATCACCACCGGTGACGTGGTCAACGACGGCGGCTACTCCATGAGTGGCGCCTGGGGAGATTACGACCAGGACGGAAACCTGGACTTGTACGTGGCCAATCGCTATGGCCCCAACTTCCTGTACCACAACAATGGCGACGGCTCCTTCACACGGGTGACGCGGGGTCCTTTGGTCGAGGACGTGGCTGATTCCAACGGCTGCACCTGGGCGGATTACGACAATGACAGCCACCTGGACTTGTTTGTGGCCAATTTCTCCCGCTCATTCGAAGGCTTGGGAGAGGACCCGCTGGTGCTCGTCTATCGCAACCTGGGCAACGGAACTTTTCACCGGAAAACTGAAATTATCGAGGCGGGGGTGACGATGGCCACGGTGCTCGATGACTACGACCGCGATGGGTTTCTGGACCTCTTTGTGAGCCAGGGCAAAAATACGGAAACCGGCAGCCACACTTTCCGCAACCTGGGCAACTCCAATCACTGGCTGCGTGTCCGGTTGCAGCCCGCGCCAGGCCGCACCCATCTCGGGTCGCGGGTCCGGGTGCAAACCGTGACCCAAGGAGCCCCCCGCTGGCAAATGCGTGAGGTGGTGGCCTACGACGGTTGGGGCGGCTCCAGCGATGTCGCCCATTTCGGCCTGGGTTCGGCTGAAGAAGTGGAGGAACTGCAGGTGCGCTGGCCTTCCGGCGCCGTCAGCACGTACCGTCGCGTGGCGGCAAACCAGTTGCTCACCGTGCGCGAAGCCGGACCACCGTTGCAGATCAGTCCCGACCACAACTTCTTCTCGGGCAGCCTGCAGGTGACCATCACCAACCTCCGTCCGGACAGCGAAGTGCGGTACACGGTGGATGGTACCGAACCCACCGCCGATTCCCTGCTCTATTCGGGACCCATCTCGCTGACACGGTCCACCCTGGTGCGGGCGCTGCTGTTCAGGGGCGGGCAGGCAGTGTCGGAGGAGGTGAAGGCGCTATTCTTGGAGGAACGCTGGAACGACAGCATACCCGGCTCCTGGCGGGAGGCGCATTTTGGCCCTGCTTGGTTCGAGCGGGACGATGTCGCCGCCCTCGCCGATGCGGATGACGACGGGGCCAACACCCTGCAGGAATGGCTGGCCGACACCGACCCGACGGACCCCGCCTCGCACCCAGCCGAGCCTGTCCCGTTGCTGGTGCTGGACCCGCCCGGCGGCCAGTTCATGCTGGAGGTGAGTATCCGCACCGAATCCCCGGTGGCTGGTGCCGCCATCCGCTACACCGTGGATGGCTCCGAGCCCGGCGCCGGGGCCCCACTCCTCAGCGAGGGGCGTACCACGCTGACCGAATCGGCCACACTAAAGGCCCGGGCATTCTACGCGGGCAACCCGGTGTCGCCGGTGGTCGAGGGGACCTATACCATCCTGCCCGCGGCCCCGCGCTTTGTGCGGCAGCCGGTAGGTCATGCCGTCCTGGCCGGAGAAACCGTCGAAATGGTCGTCGAGGTGGCGGGCACGCCGCCGCTGACGTTTCAATGGTGGTTCCACGACACCGCTTTGCCCGGGGCCCACGAGCCGGTGCTCCGGCTGCCGCAGGTCCGACCCGAGCAGGCCGGCATTTACCGGGTACAGGTGAGCAATGCCCTGGGAGCGGTGACCAGCGATCCGGCCGTGCTGGTGGTGAACGAGCCGCCGCGGATTCTGAGTCCCCCGCAAGCGGTCAGCGTCCCCGAGGGGGCGCCGGCCACCTTCACCGTGGAAGCCGCCGGAACTCCGCCTTTGACCTTTGAGTGGTACCGCAACAACGTTCGCCTGCCCGACGCCCCCAATGCTCCGCGGTTCACCATCGCCGCGGTGACACCTGAAGATGCGGGCCAGTACCACGTGCGCGTGCTCAGCCCGTTTGGGGAGGCCAGCAGCCCGGCGGTGCCGCTCACCGTGACCGCCCCGCCCCTGCTGCCCGAGATTCTTGCCCATCCGGTCGGGGTCGAGCAAAGGGAGGGGGAAGCCGCGGCATTGGCCGTCACTGCCATTGGCGCCGGGCCGTTGACCTTCCAGTGGTACCGCAACGGTCAGCCCCTCCCGGAGGCCACCACCGCCCGCCTGGAATGGGCCGCGTTGCGACGGGACGACGCCGGGACCTACTGGGTCGAGGTGCGCAACACCGCGGGTAGTGTGGTATCCCAGCCCGTGGTGGTACGCGTACTTCCGCTCGAGCCGGGCGGCACGGTCCACTTCAACAACCGCGTGTCCCTGGCCGGCGTGGATGCCCCGGTGTTTGAAGCGGACGGGACCACGCCGCTGGCAGGTCCAGCCTACCTGGCCCAGTTGTTTGCCGGCCTCGCACCGGACGCCCTCGATCCGGTGGGCGCGGCGGTCCCGTTCAGCACCGGCGCGGCGGCCGGTTACATCGTAGGCGGAGTGGTGGTCATTCCCGGGGTGGCACCCGGCGCCCTGGCTCACGTGCAGATGCGGGTGTGGGAATCGGCCAAGGGACCGGATTATGCCTCGGCCCTGCGGGCGGGTAGCAAGACGGGCGTTTCCGGCGTGTTGTCACTGACCACCGGCGGCGCCGGCGCCCCTCCTTCTTTTCCGGCGGAGCTGGTCGGTCTGGAAAGCTTCCGGATCGGGCTGGAAACCGAACCGCCGGTGGTGACGCTGACTTCGCCCGCCGCGGGCCTGACGGATGATGACCGCTTCGTCTTGGACGGCACGGCCGAGGACAATGTCGCCGTGGTCTCCCTGACCTGGGAATGGAACGGACGCCAGATGGGAGAGTTGGCGCTGGAAGGGGGGCGTTTCGAGCGGGCCGGCTTGCGGTGGGCGCGCGGTGAAAACCGGCTGCGGGTCCTTGCACGCGACCCCGCCGACAACACTGCCGAGGCCGAGGTGCTGGTGACGTATGAACCTGCCCGCCTGCTCACCCTGAACCTGCCGACCGCGGTGCGGGAAGGGCATCGGCTCGCCAGCGATCTGGTCTTCCGCAACTCCGGGGGCGTGGGCGGCCTGACCGTGCTGTTGCAGTACGATCCCGAGCGCTTCCGCGATCCGGTCTGGACCTGGTCCGATGTCCCGGCGTTGAGCGCGGCGCTGACGGAAGTGAATCTGCAGGAAACCGGCCTCGTTCGCGCCACACTTTCCCTGCCCGGAAGCGAACTACCCGCCGGCGCGGTCCCCCTGGCCACCCTGTCTTTGCGTGCCCGCAGCGTTCCTGAATCCATGACCACGGAGCTGGTTCCCCTGCTTGCCGACGTGGCTGACCGCTCAGGCACCCGGCTCGATCATGGCAACGGTGCCAACGCCGGCAGCGTAGAAATCCTCCGCCGCCGACTGCCCGGCGACAGCAACGGCAACGACGCCCTGGACGTGGGCGATGCCGCCCTGATCCAGCGCCTGATCACGCTCCTGGACCCGGTCCGGACCTGGGATGTGACCGGCAACGACCTCAACGGCAGCCAAACCCTTGATCCGGGTGATGTGGTCAAGATCCTGCGGGTGGTTGTGGGCCTTGACCCAGCCCCGGCTCCGCTCGGGCCGGGCCGCGCCTCGAGGGGGGAGCGGGGCCGCCCCACACTCACTGCTCCCCGCCCGTCGGCGGCGCCGGCCACCACGCTGATGGTGGAGGCCGACCGCCTTGCGCTCTGGCCGGGAGAACGCGTGACGGTCCGCGTGCGTGTGGCCCGGCCGCCCGCAGGGCTTGCCGGTCTGAGCTTCCAGGTGCTGTACCCGCCCCACGGTCTCCAACTACTGAGTCCGGACCCGCCTTCGGCTGGTCCGGCGGTTCCCGCCGGCGCTACCACCTTGATCCGCACTGACGCGATCCGCGGTGTGGTGCACTTTGCCGCCGCTGGACCCGTCTCCTGGACCGAACTGGATGCCCCGGTGCTGGAGTTAACCTTCGTGGTGCTGCCTGCCAGCGGGACGGCCCCGATCGAGATGGAGGTCGTGGCGGGCCAGGTCACCTGGGACCACGGCTATGAAGTCGCCGCCCTGCCGCCCAGCGGGCTGGTGCTGCAACCCCAACTGCCGCGCTTGGGGTCGGTGACGCTCACCCCGGACGACGGCGTCGTGCTTGAATTGACGAGCGTGTCCGGCCTGACCTACCGGCTCGAAGTCTCCGAGGACCTGCGCACCTGGGAGCCCTTGGACACGCGCGTCAGCACCGGCCAGACCCTGCGCTGGACCGATCCCGCGACAGGCCGGCCCGCCCGGTTTTACCGGCTGGTGGTGGTGCCTTGAAGGCCGGGTTCCCCCCCGGCGTCGCCCCGTCCACGCCCTGACTTGGGCGTGCCCCCTTCCGGGGCTTGCTCGGATGCGGCGTCGGCCATGCGGTCAACGGCGGTTGATCAGCACGCCCAGCAGCACCCCCACGCCGAAGGCCACGCCCATGCTTTCGTAGGGGTGGTCGCGGATGACGCGGTCGGCCGCCCTGGCGCCGGCGACAGCGCGGTCTTCGAGGCGGCGACAGGTCTCCTTGGCCTTGGCGAGGGATTCTTGCAGGCGGGCGCGCAGTTCGGCGGCCTTTTCGCCGGCCTCTTCGGCGCCGGACTTCAAGAACTGCTCGGCGTCGTGAATCAACACGCGCAGGTCTTCCACGAGTTTTTCCCGGGGCAGTCCGGAGGCTTCGGGTGTCATGTTGTGGTAATGCTCCTCCATAGCGTCTTGGCGGCACTTTGCATTACGGCGCAGCGGAAGTCAAAAGGCCTTGATCCGGGTAAATGCTTTTTCGCGGCCTTCGTTCGAGGGCGCATCAATTCCCGGGCGCGGCGCCGGGCAGGAATCGAATGCACACCGGACTGCCCACCTCGCGGGTCTGGCCGAGGGGTTGCACGCGGCCGGTGGCCTCGTCCACCCGGAACATCACCAAGGTGTGCGAGGCCTGGTTGGCGGCCCAGAGGTAGCGGCCCGCGGGGTCCAGGGCAAAGTGGCGGGGCGTGCGGCCCTGGGTGGAGACGTGCTCCCGGCGCTCGAACCGTTGCGCCGCGGGGTCCAGGGCGAAGACCGCCAAGCTGTCGTGACCGCGATTGGAGGCGAACACCCAGCGGCCGTTCGGATGCACCGCCACTTCGGCGGTGGTGTTGTCGCCGGAAAAACCTTCGGGCAGGGTGGACACGGTTTGCAAGGGCGCCAGCCGGCCGGTTTCCGGGTCGTAGTCCAGGAGCATCAAGGTGCTGGACAGTTCGTTGAGCAGCAGTACGCGTTTGCCGCCGGGGTGGAACGCCAGGTGCCGCGGGCCGGACCCGGGCGGCGTCTTGAAGGCATGAGCGGCGGGAGTCTCCAGTACGCCGCGCGCGGCGTCGAAGCGGTACACCATGACGTGGTCGGTACCCAGGTCGGCCACCAGGGCGTAACGGTTGTCCGGCGCCAGATTCACGGAGTGGACATGGGGCTGACGTTGGCGCTGGGGGTGTGCGCTTGCGCCGTGGTGTTGAACCACGCACGTGGGCGCTCCGAGCGCGCCGTCCTCCCGAATCGGCAACACCGCGACGCTCCCGCCGCCATAATTGGCCACCAGGACGTGCCGCCCGGTCTTGTCCACCGTCAGGTGGCAGGGCCCCGCGCCGCCCGAGGCCTGCTGGTTGAGCCGGGTCAACTGTCCGGTCTGCCGGTCCACGGCGAACGCCAGGACCGAGCCGCCGGGAGTGTCCGCCGAAGCGTTGACCTCGCTCACGGCGTAGAGGAATCGCCCGCCGGGATGCAGCGCCAAGAACGACGGGTGCTCCGCCCGCGCCACACAGCCCAACGGCTCGGTCGCGCCGGTGCGCGCATCCACCCGGAACGCGTAAATCCCCTCGCTTTTGGCCCCGGTGTAGGTGCCGATGTAGGCGATGAGGCGGGGATGATCAGTGTCCGCGGTCGCGGCCCGGGCGGGTACCGATGGGACAACCATCGCCAGCATCAGGCAAGCCGCCCAAGCGGAAGGGGAAACGGGGGCCGGCATGGAATCTGGATTTCGGACGGATGGGGTCCGGGATTTCCCTGACCGACAGCAGGTTCCGGGAAAAACGAGCCGGTCAAGAAGGCAAGGTGTGGTTGTTTGGCGACAGGCTGGCGCACCGCAGTCAAAAACAAAAAACCCGACGGGCAAATTGAACGGGGACTGCTAGCCCTTTCATCCGCCCGTCGGGCAGGGTCACAAACACTACAACCCTCTCATCACGCTGCCAGTGTACCACTCCCCGCTGCCGATGCAACAAACTTTTTTGACGCTTTGGCTGTCCAATGTTTTGCCGCCATCCCCTTCATTCTGCCGCATTTCGAGATGCTCGGCCAGACGGTCCCCCCGGGTGGGGCAAAAAAAATTTTGCCCCCCCTTGGGGACGGTCGCACTCCCCTCGGCGGGACGGCGAACACCGGCCGATGTCCCTGCTCGTTTTTGCTGGCGTCTGCGCGGGCGCTCCCTAGATTTCCCAGCACACCCTTGAGCCTGTGAGGTAAATATGGACCTGACCTTCCACTGTCCGCATTGCCAGCAAGAATTGATCGTGGACGCCGCCGCCGCCGGCCAGGTGATCCAGTGCCCCACCTGCAGTGCCGAAATTGGGGTGCCAATGCCGGACGTGACCAACATCCGGCCCATGGACCCCATCCACAGCTCCGCCGCGGCTCGCGTGGAGCATCACTTCGTCGTACCCGTGCGCGAAGGGCCCCCCGAGGCGCTGATCCCCAAGGGCAAAAAGGAGGAGGAAGTCAGCGAGGGCCCCGAGAAGAAAATCAAAATCCGCATCTTTCGCCACAGCGATTGCATCGAGGTGGGCCGCGACCGGTACGAGGAGATGGTGGCCGCGTTTCTGAACAAGGTCGGCTGGGAAAACATCCTCAGCACCACGCCGCTGACCTACACGCACATTGACATCGCCACGCAGAAAATCCTCACCGACTACGCCATTCAGTTCATCTACCGCGGCTAAACGGCCACGCGGGACCCGAGTGCGGCGGACCACCGGCCGCGCCTGCACCAGGTCGGCACGGGGTTGGAGGTGACAAGCCGGGCCGTTTGTCCCAAGCTCACCGCGACGAGATCGAAGACCGTTTTCAACACACCAGAATCCGTTCCCATTTGCGAAGCCATGAACACCGTCACCGAGCTCAAAATCTTCAAAGGCAACACCAAGGCCAGGGTCGAAGCCGAACTGTCGCACACCGGCGGACTGCTGCGGCTGGCCCCCTGCTGGGTGCCGCGTTCCTTTCTCCAGCCCGGCCTGCGCCTCAAGCTCCACCCCGACGACACCTACGCCTACGGCGCGCACCGGGGCGGCATTGACGAACGCTGGTTCGCCTCCACCACCGAGGCCGCCAACGAGGGCCGCGTGCCCGACGAGGGCCTTTCCTACGTCGTGGTCGGCCGCGAGCGCTTCACCCTGCGCAAGGCCGTCGAAGACTGCGGCGCGACGCTCGTCGGCCGGGCGATTTGGAAGAAGTACGGCCGGTGGCCCGTGTACTCGAAGTTCTTCGACAACATGGGGCCCATCCCCCACCACATGCACCAGAACGCCAAACAGGCCAAACTCGTCGGCCAGGAGGGCAAGCCCGAGAGCTACTACTTCCCGCCGCAGCACAACAACGTGGGCAACAACTTCCCCTACACCTTCTTCGGCCTCGAACCCGGCACCACCCAGGAACAGGTCCGCAAATGCCTCGAAGACTGGAACAAGGGCGACAACGGCATCCTCGACCTCTCCAAGGCCTACCGCCTCAAGCCCGGCACCGGCTGGTTGGTGGACCCCTGCATCCTGCACGCCCCGGGCAGCCTCTGCACCTACGAGCCGCAGTGGGGCAGCGACGTCTTCGCCATGTACCAAAGCATGGTCGAGGGCCGCTACGTGCCCTGGGACCTGCTGGTCAAGGACATGCCCCGGGAACGGCACCAGGACCTGGACTGGATCGTGGACCAGCTCGACTGGCCCAAGAACACCGACCCCAACTTCAAGGACCACCACTACCTCGAACCGATCCCCATCGGCGACACGGCCCGGGAAGGCTTCGTGGACCGGTGGATCGTCTATGGCCGCATTGACGGCGAACAGCTTTTCACCGCCAAGGAACTGACCGTGGACCCCGGCGCGAAATGCACCCTCAAGGACCAGGGCGCCTACGGCCTGATCTGCGTGCAGGGCACCGGCCGCATCAACGGCCAGCCGCTCAACAGCCCCAAGCTCATCCGTTTCCACGAACTGACCGAGGACGAATACTTCGTCAGCGAGGACGGCGCCCGCGCCGGCGTCACCTTCGAGAACACCAGCCAGACCGAGCCGCTGGTCACGCTGCGCTACTTCGGCCCGGAGGTGAACCCCGACGCGCCGGAAGTCGGCGCGCACAAGCCGAAGGCCCGGTGACTCAGCGTGGGGCCGCGGAAATCGGCGTGGTCCGGGCGGGGAACACCTTGTCCACCACGCCGGTTTTGATCTTGAGGGCCGCGCCGACCACCGACAGGGCCAGGGCCACGACCAGGACGGCGTTGAACGCCGCGCGGCGCCAGCCCCGGCCCACCGCCTCGCCCAGGTAGCTGCGTTTGTTCTGCAGGATCAGGAACGCCAGATAGGCGATCGGCAACATGGTGAACGCGAGCGCCGAGGCCAGCACCGGCAGCCACAGCGGGTTGGGCACCAGCACCCCCAACAGGCCGATCCCCGGGGTGAGCGTAAAGAGCCGGTAGCGCGCCGGCGTGTACTCGAGGCCGAACATCTCGCACACCGTGAACCCGCAACACACCATGTGCGCGCTGATGGCCCCGCAGGCCATGCCGATGAACCCCAGGTCAAACACCACCCGCCCCAGCGCACTCCCCAGCAACCCGCTCAGACTTTGCGCGGCCTGCACCGGCTTGAGATTCGCCGGGGTCACCTCCGGCCCGAGCACCGTGCCGTAGGGCGGTTGATGCACCGTCGCCGCCAGGCCCACGATGATCAGCGAGGTCAACATTACGTACGGCACAAACAGCGAAAGGCCCAGGTCGAACCGCGCCAGGCCCTTGTGCGCCGGTCCCCAGCCCCGGGCCAGGAGCGAGTAGGGGTACAAAAAGGTCATGTTGATGCCCACCGCCGCGCCAATCGCCCCCAGCACCGTCGTCAACGCCCCCGGCTGCTCGGGAATCCGGAAGGTGAAAAATCCCCTGAAGACCGCGCCCGGGTCCAACCGGCCCCGGGCCAGTTGCATCAGCACGACCACCAGGAAGGCCAGCATCGTCAGCCGGATCATCCAGCGCAGCGCCGTTTCGTAGAGCCGGATGCCCGCGGGCTTCGCGCCGTAGTTCCAGGTCAGGACGAGGTTGATGGCCAGGATGGCCAGTCCGCCCCCCAGCCGCACCGCGGTTTCCACCGCCCGCGACCCCGGGACGTTGGGCACGCCGGCCACGTTGGCCAGGTCCCACACCGCCCCGCCCAGCAGCGCGTACTGGCCGAAATGCCAGATCACCGTGGCCACCACCGTGGCCAGGGCCCAGAGCAACGCCAAGGCCGGGTGCAACTCGCGCTGGAAAATGCGATAGGCCCGCTCACCGCGGGTCAAGGTGATGTTCGCCAGCGCCGCCAGCATGAACACCCCCAGAAACATCGCCACCGGCTGGACCCAAAGCAGCGTGTACCCGTAAAACGCCCCGGCCACGACCGACGCCGCGGCGCTGCCCGCCCCCAGCGTCATGGCGCTTTGCAGCCAGGCCGGACCGGTCAACCGGTAATAGCCGCGCAGCCGCTCGGGCCACGGGCGCACCTCGAGCCGGCGCAGGTATTCGGTCTCTCGCCGGAGTTTCTCCGGGTCCCAGCGGCTGGTCATGGGCAGCCCGGCCGGGGCGGGCGCGGACGCGGTGGACATGACGCCAGTCTCCAAACCGGGCCCCGCGCCAACAAGCCCAAAGGCCGGCGCCGGCTGTGCCCGGGCCCGTCCCGGTATTTGCCGGCGGGGGCGGTCCGGGTCGGCAGGGACAGGCGGCACACTGGTCATCAGCCCGGTTTGCCCGCGCGGCGGTCCGGCTGAGCCCCGGCCGGGCGATTTGGTCGGAGCGCGCCCGCTTAGGCGGCCATCAACCGCACCAGCCCGACCCGCTCCTGGCGTGGCAGTCTCCGGGCGAAGGGCGATGCGCCGTCCAGGGCGAATGGAGGGTCAACCGATTTTCCGGACGGCGACACGGCGCCGACCCCGCGCCAGGCAGGGATCGCCTTACGCGGCGGCAGAACGGGCGAGCTCTTGAAAAATTTGAAGGCACGGCGTAGCGGTAAAAAGAGACCTGCTTGGGCATCGCGACGATGACGCGACAGCGTTCCGGACACGTCCGATGAAACCGGCACGAGGAGTCAGCCCAAAGTTCCCCGGCATAAAGTGTGTCGCTCCCCCGGCTCATGGCTCTGCCGGGACAGCCCGGTGTCGAAGGCGGTTTTCGGGTTGGCTGGGGGCGGCGCTTCTTCTGTTGGGGGGCGGCGTTTCCTGGCCCGGCCGGGCGGCGGAATTCGGCATCACGGGTATGGTGGAGGCGGGGCTGAAAACCCCGCGCTGGATTTCAACCAACCTGACCGCTTACGCCGACCAGATGGAGCACACGGGCCTCCACGGGGAGTTGTCCGTAGCGCGGTATCTGGCCGACCTGACGAGTGGTCGGCTGGGGACTTATGTTCGCGGGTACAAACCGCCCGTGGACTTTGCGAACCCGCAAGGGGCGGGGGGACAAGCCCAGGTGAACTGCTGGGATACGCTCCGTTTCACCGTCCCGGCGGGACAGTATCCCAGCGGCCTGGTGGCCACTTTGCGGGGTCGCTTGACTGGCAACCTGATGGCGGTGGGACACGGGGAGGACGGTGACAGCTCTGCCGGTCTTTATGCGCTGGTGGTTTTTCAGGGAGCAGGAAGTCCGCCCGGCTCCGATCACCGCTGGGTTTACAACGTTGGGGTGGGGCCGGACGTATCGCCGCGCGTTCTATCCGAAGCCTTTGTCGTGAGCACCTGGTTGGCGATGCCCGGCGACAACTACATCCTCCCGCGCACGACTCAGGTTTCGTTTGCGGCCCGCCTGGAGGGATCGGCCTCGGCAGTAGGATGGACCGCTCCGGGACAGGGCGCGGAGGCAGTCTCCGACTTTGGCGGCAGCGTCCAGCTCCTGGCGGTGGAGTCCCCGCCGGGGGTCACCTGGACCTCGGATTCGGGCGTGTTTCTGGCGGGGTCCCCCGGACCGGCGCCGCGGCTGACGGTGCGGCTTGTGGCCCCGCACCTCCTGGAATTGGCCTGGTCCACCAACTGGCCGGACTGCACGCTGGAATGGACCCCGCAACTGTCCGCACCGACCTGGGCGCCGGTGACCAATGCCGTGAGTGTCCAGAGCGACCGGTACACGGTGACCCTTCCGACGGCGCTCCCCGCATGTTTCTTCCGCCTGCGGGAGCCGTGAAACGCGGCCCAGAGGCTCAGGCTGATTTGGGCCTGTTCAGCGCCGCGGCGTAAAACCCAGACCGATCCGGCGGATCGGTCGGATCAATTCCCCCGCCTCATTCGCACTGCGCGTGATGGCGCAGGGCGTGGTCGGCCAGCACCAGCGCGGTCATGGCCTCGACCAGCGGCACGGCGCGCGGCAACACGCAGGGGTCGTGTCGGCCGCGGGCCTTGAGGGTGGTGTTCTGGTAGTGCACGTCCACGGTCTCCTGCTCGTGCAGGACCGTGGCCACGGGTTTGAAGGCGACGCGGAAGTAGATGGTTTCGCCGTTGCTGATGCCGCCCTGGATGCCGCCGCTGCGGTTGGTCAGGGTGCGCACGCGCCCGCCCACGTTGCGGAAGGCGTCGTTGTGCTCGCGGCCGGTGAGGTGCACGCCGGCGAAGCCGGAGCCGAGGTCAAAGCCCCTGGCGGCGGGCAGGCTGAGCATGGCCCTGGCAAGGTCGGCCTCGAGCCGGTCGAAGACCGGTTCGCCCCAGCCGGCGGGCACGCCGCGGGCCACACCCAGGATGATGCCGCCGACCGAGTCGCCCTCGGCGCGGCGTTGCTCGATGCGCCGGATCATTTGCTCGGCCAGGGCCGGGTCCGGGCAGCGCACCGGGTTGGCCTCGATTTGGGCGAAGGTGACTTTTTCCGGGTCCACCGTGGCGCACAGGTCCTGCACCTGGATGACGCAGGCCAGGATTTCCACGCCCCAGCGGGTGCGCAGGAGTTTCTTGGCGATGGCGCCGGCGGCGACGCGGCCCACGGTCTCGCGCGCGCTGCTGCGCCCCCCGCCGGGCCAGGCGCGAATGCCGTACTTGGCGTGGTAGGTGTAGTCGGCGTGGGAGGGGCGGAACTTGGTGGCCATCTCGGTGTAGGCCTCGGGGCGGGCGTCCTCGTTTTTGACCCACAGCGCGATGGGGGTGCCGAGGGTCAGGCCCTCGAAGGTGCCGGAGAGAATCTGCACCGTGTCGCTTTCCTTGCGGGGGGAAACGATCCGGG
This sequence comes from Verrucomicrobiales bacterium, assembly GCA_037445715.1. GTDB lineage: Bacteria > Verrucomicrobiota > Verrucomicrobiia > Limisphaerales > J093 > DSVZ01. The sequence goes on from JBBIJZ010000004.1 coordinate 37,989, forward strand.
ACTGGCCCGGCCGGCGCCGCTCCAGGTCCGGCTGGATGTCCGCCTCGGTCAGGGGCAGGCGGGGCGGGCAACCGTCCACCACCGCACCGATGCCCGGGCCGTGGGATTCGCCCCAGGTGGTGACGCGAAAGAGGTGGCCGAACGTGTTCGCCATGCGGGCAGGGTGCGCGAAAGGACAGGACAGGTCAAACCTGCGCGCCCGCGCCGTGGGAGGAGCCATCGCGGTGTTCCGCCGGTCCGGGATGGACCGCTTCCCGCCCGGGGGCCGGCGAAGGCGGGTTGACGCGCGGGCTTTCCCGCGCCGGCGGCTGTGTTAGGTTGCCGGGCACGCAGCGATGAAGTGGTCCTGGCGCATCGGTCGGGTGGCGGGCATTGACCTGTATGTCCATGCCGCGTTTCTGCTGTTGCTGGCGTATGTGGCGCACCTGGCCTACCAGTCGCGCCGCTCCTGGGTGGATGCTTTCGGGGCGGTGCTCCTGGTCGCGGCGTTCTTTGGCGTGGTGGTCCTGCACGAACTGGGGCACTGCCTGACGGCGCGCCGGTTCGGCATTCCGACCCGGGACATCACGCTGCTGCCCATTGGCGGTGTGGCGCGGCTGGAGCGGCTGCCGGACCGGCCGTGGCAGGAACTGGTGATCGCCCTGGCCGGGCCGGCGGTGAACGTGGGGATCGGCGTGGTCCTGTATGCCCTGCTGCGCGCACCGGCGCCGGGTCAATTGCTGGTCGGGGTGCGCCTGGTGGGGGGCGATTTGCTGGTGAACCTTTTTCACGCGAACGCCCTGATGGCCGTGTTCAACCTGGCGCCGGCGTTTCCCATGGACGGCGGCCGGGTGTTGCGCGCGCTGCTGGCGTTGCGGCAGGACTACGCGCGGGCCACCGACCAGGCGGCCACGGTGGGGCAGGCGCTGGCCTGGGCCTGCGGGGCGGTGGCGCTCTTCAAGCAGAACTGGTGGCTGCTCCTGATTGCGGTGTTTGTGGCGCTGGGGGCGGAGGCGGAGGCCGGGTTTGTCCGCACGCGCGCCGCGCTGGCCCGCGTGCAGGTGGGCGATCTGATGATCCGCGAGTTTCGCACGCTGGGGCCGGACGAGCCCCTGAGCCGGGCGGTGGCGCTGGCGGTGGCGGGCTTTCAGCAGGATTTTCCGGTGGTGGAGGGGGACCGGGTGGTGGGCGTGCTGACCCGGCGGCGGCTGCTGGCGGGGCTGGCCCGGGGAGACGACGGCGCGCCGGTGCGCGAATTCATGCTGCGGGACTTCCGCACCGCCCGGGTCTGGGAATCCGCCGGGGAGGCGTTCCAGCGGCTGCAAGACTGCGAGTGTCCCGCGATGCCGGTGCTCGCCGAGGACCGGCCGGTGGGAATGCTCACCGCCGAGCAACTGGGCGAACACCTGCTGGTGCGCCAGTTCCGGAGCACGCCGCCCCCGGGCCCGCCCGCGGGCCGAGACGCCGCTTCGGTTTGCGCGCCAGGCCCGGACGCGCCATCCTCCGGCGCATGAACGAGTCCGCCTGCGAGTTTCCCCGGCAGAACGCCACGACCGAGGAGGTGCGCCAGATTCTGGCCACGGCCCGCACCGTGGCGGTGGTGGGGTTGTCCGACAAACCCGAACGGGACAGCCACCGGGTGGCGGCGTACCTGCAACAGGCCGGTTACCGTGTGATCCCGGTCAATCCGAACCTGACCGCCGTGCTGGGCGAAAAGGCCCATCCCCACCTGCGCGCCGTGCCCGAGCGCGTGGACGTGGTGGACATCTTCCGCAAGCCCGAGGCCGTTCCGGAAATCGTCGAGGACGCCATCGCCATCGGCGCCCGCGCGGTGTGGATGCAGGACGGCATCGTCCACAACGCCGCGGCGGAGCGCGCCCGCGCGGCCGGGCTGGTGGTGGTGATGAACAAGTGCCTGATGCGCGAGCACCGCGCCTGGCGGGCCGGGTCCTGACAAGGCGCCCGCCGGCTGCAGCCCCCGCCGACGCGCTCGTCCAACGGGCCGCGTTCCGGCGCACCGACTGAAACTTCGCGGCGCCCGCCCGTGTAACCCACCCCGGTGACGCGGCCACGGGCGGGCCGACCCGCGGTACGGCCGCGCCGCCCGCCGCCCGGGTCGCCGGAGCTTTGTTTGACGCCCACGCACAAATCACCCAAGCTCGCCCGCAGCACATGAACGCCACGCGTTTTGCCGTCGTTGCTTCCGCGATTGTTCTCCACCTCCTGGCCCCGCCGACCCGGGCCGGGGAGACCCGTTCCGTGACGCTGGAGGACTGCCTCCAGATGGCGCTGGAAAAGAACCTGGACATCCGCATCCAGCGGCTGGCGCCGGAGATTGCCCGGGCCACGCTCAGCGGCTCGTACGGCGCGTACGAACCGACCTTCAGCGCCGGCGCCTCGTACCGCTCGGTGTCCCAGCCCGGCGGCGTGGACGCGCAGAACCGGCCCTTCGGCCAGGCGCTGAGCAAGACCGAGTCCATCAACGCCGGCATCAGCGGCCTGTTGCCCCTGGGCACCCGCTACGACCTGACGCTGGGGTACAACGACGTGTTTGGCTCGCGCGATCTGGGCGGGTTTCCCCTGGACTTCGAGAACACCGCCGGCGGTTTCCGGCTCAGCTTCACCCAGCCCCTGCTGCGGAATTTCTGGGTGGACGGGCCCCGGCTGAACATTCAACTGAACCGCAAAAACCTGACCATTTCCGAGCTGACCCTGCGCCAGCAGATCATCGCCACCGTCACCGCCGTCGAGCTGGCCTACCTCGAGGTCATCGCCGCCCGCGAGACCATCGCCGTCTCCGAAGTGGCCCTCCAACTGGCCGAGCAACTCCTGCGCGAAAACCAGAAGCGCGTCGAGGTGGGCGTGCTGGCGCCGCTGGATGAAAAGGAGGCCCAGTCCCAGGTCGCCGCCAGCCGCGCCTCGCTCCTGGGCGCCCAAAACAACCTCAGCATCCAGCTCAACCGCCTCAAGAGCCTGCTGGGCGACCAGTTCGTCAGTTGGCACGATACCGAACTGGTCCCCGCCGAGCCGCTGCGGGCCGAGCCGATGACCTTCAGCCTCCAGGACAGTTGGTCCAAGGCGCTGACCCTGCGGCCGGACCTCCAGCAGGCCAAGCTCGACCTCGAACGCCGCCAGATCACCCTCAAGTACCAGAAAAACCAGCTCTTCCCCCAACTGGACCTCGTCGGCTCCTACGGCCAGGGCGGCAGCGGACGCGAGTTCAGCGACGCCTTCACCGTCACCCGCGACGGCAGCTACCCCGAGTACTCCTTCGGCGTGGTGTTGAGCGTGCCGCTGGGGGGCAACCGCCGGGCGCGCAGCGACGTGCGCGCCACCCAGGCCCAGATCGAGCAGGCCCTGCTCGGCCTCAAAAAGCTCGAACAGGACATCCTGGTCCAGGTCAGCGACGGCATCGCCCAGGCGCGCACCAGCTTCCAGCAGGTCCGGGCCACCGAGGAGGCCGCCGCCTACGCGCTGGAAGCGTTGCGGGCCGAGGAGAAAAAGCTCGAAAACGGCAAGAGCACCAGCTTCCAGGTCCTCCAGCTCCAGCGCATCCTCACCGAGCGGCGCTTCGCCAACATCCGGGCCCGCGTGGATTACAACGCCGCGCTGGCCCGGCTGGCCCAGAGCGAGGGCTCGACCCTCGAACGGCGCCGCATCAACCTCGAGATTCACTGAGGTCGGCTCCGGCGTCGCTCCCCGCCGCGGCGCCCGGTAGCGCGCTCAGGTCGCCCACGAAATCCGCCAACAGGGCCGCCCGCGCCGCCGCCGGCAGGGGCATGTATTTGCCCGTGGCCTCGGCGTACAGTGTGCCGGCCGCGTCCCGCAATTCCGCGCGCGCCAGCAGCAGCCGCGGGCGGGGGCGGCCGGTCATTTCGCCGCGCACCACCAGTTCCGCCCCGGGCGGTACCGGCCGGCGGTAGCGCACGGTCAACTCCGCGCTGTAGGTGAAGTCGCCGGTGCGCACGCCAATGGCCCAGACCATCGCCTCGTCCAGCACCGTGGCCAGCAGGCCGCCGTGGACGGCGTCCTTGAACCCCGCGTGCTCGGGCCGCGGTCGGTACCGGGCGGTGACGGCGGCGCCGTCCCGGGTGAAGCCCAGGTTCAGGCCGAGGGGATTGGCCACGCCGCAAACAAAACAGGACCGGGTGCGGGGCAGGACCTTTTCCATGCGCCCACCTTAGGCCACCGGCCGCGGCTGGCAATGCGCTGGCCCGCCCCGGCCGGGGCGCGGGAAAAACTCGAAATCTTTTCCGCCCCGCGGGCAAACTGGGGCGGACGTTCTCCGCGCGCGGCAAGGGGCGGCCCGCCGGCGGCGTCCAACACCGCTGTGTCCGCCACGGCAACATCGCTCGAGCGCGTCCGCGTGGACGGCCGGTTCTTCCGCGCCGGCGCGCGGAAGTTCCACCCGCGGGGCGTGGCCTACGGCCCGTTGGCGCCCGGTCCGGACGGGGCGCCCTACCCGGCGCCCGAGCAGGTGCGACGCGACCTTGCGCAGATGCGCGAGCTGGGCGCCAACCTGGTGCGCGTGTACACCGTGCCCCCGGTGTGGTTCCTGGACCTGGCCGCGGCGCACGGCCTGCGGGTGTGGGTGGACGTGCCCTGGAACCAGCATGCCCGCGTGGTGGACCGCCCGGACCTCCGCGCCGCTGTGCGCGACACGGTGCGCCGCGCGGCCGGGGCCTGCGGCCGGCACCCCGCGCTCTTCGCCCTGAGCGTGGCCAACGAACTGCCCGCGGACGTGGTGCGCTGGTCCGGCGCGGCGGCCACCGAGGCGTTTCTGGACGAGCTGGTCGCGGTGGCCCGGGAGCAGGCGCCCGAGTGCCTGTGCACCTTCGGCAACTACCCCACCACCGAGTTCCTGCGCCCCCGCACGGTGGACTTTGTCTGCTTCAACGTGTACCTCCACCAGCCGCGGGTCCTGCGCAACTATCTGGCCCGCCTCCAGACCCTCGCCGCGGAGCGCCCGCTGGTGCTGGGCGAGTTTGGGATGGACGCCCTGCGCGAAGGCCCCGCGCGCCAGGCCGAACTGGTGGGCTGGACCATCGAGACCGCCTTCCGCGCCGGGCTGGCCGGGGTGATCGCTTACAGCTTCACCGACGAATGGTTCAAAGACGGCCGCCCGGTCGGGGACTGGCAGTTTGGGTTGACCGACCGCGTCCGCCGCCCGCGGCCGGCTTTTGCCGCCGCCCAACGCGCCTTTGCCGCGGCGCCGTACTTCCCCCTGCCGGCCACGCCGCCGGTCTCGGTGGTCGTGGCCAGCTTCAACGGCGCGCGCACCCTGCCGGCCTGCCTCGAATCGCTCACCCGGTTGAACTACCCGCACTACGAAGTTCTGCTGGTGGACGACGGTTCGACCGACGAAACGCCATCGCTGGCGGCGCGTTTCCCGGGGGTGCGCTGGCTGCGCCACGAGCGCAACCTGGGCCTGTCCGCGGCCCGCAACACCGGCATCGCCGCCGCCCGGGGCGAGGTGATCGCCTTCACCGACGCGGACTGCCGGGCGGATGAGGACTGGCTTTACTACACCGTGGCCGAATTGCTCGAAAGCGGCGCGGCCGGCGTGGGCGGCCCCAACCTGCTGCCCCCGGACGACTCCTGGGTGGCCGCCGCGGTGATGGTCTCACCCGGCGGCCCCGCGCCGGTGTTGCTGACCGACCGCGAGGCCGAGCACGTACCGGGCTGCAACATGGTGTTTTGGAAACGCGCCCTGCTCGAGGTGGGCGGGTTCGACCCGCAGTTCCGCCGGGCCGGTGACGACGTGGACCTGTGCTGGCGCCTGCGGCAACCGGGGGGCCAAATCGCCTACAGCCACGCGGGCTTTGTCTGGCACGCACGCCGGTCCACCGTGCGGGCCTACCTGCGCCAGCAGTACGGCTACGGCGAGGCGGAGGCGCTGCTGGCGCGCAAACACCCCGAGTACTTCAACCCGCTGGGGGGCAGCCTCTGGCAGGGCCGCATCTACGCGCCGGCCACCGGCGCCCTCTGGGCGCGGCGGGCGATGATTTACCACGGCCGGTTCGGCGGCGCGCCGTTCCAGTGCCTTTACCAGGGACCGCCCGCGTATGCGGTGATGGCGCTGACCTCGCTCGAGTACCACGTGCTGGTCACGCTCCCCTTGCTGGTCCTGGGCACCGCCGTCCCCGGCCTGCTGTCGCTGGGCGTGGCCAGCGCCCTGCTCTCGCTGGCGGTGTGCGCCCTGGCCGCGGGGCAGGCCGAATTGCCCCCGCGCCGGCATGTTTGGTCCCGCCCGCTGGTGGCGTTGCTGCACTTCCTGCAACCGGTGGTGCGCGGCTGGGCCCGGTACCGGCACCGGCTGGTGGGGGTGCGTTCGCCGCTGGCCCGCCTGGAAAACCTGGACTCGCTCAGCCGCCAGCAGCAACACCTGGCCCCGCGGGAGGTGGTGGTGCCGGACCCGGCCCGACGCGGGCGCACGGCCTTTTTGGAAATGTTGCTGGCGCGCCTCGAGAGCGCGGGCTGGCAGTTCCGGGTGGACACCGGCTGGCGCGAGTTCGACCTCGAGGTGTACGGGCGCCGCTGGAGCAAACTCCGGCTCACCACCCTCGCCGAACACGCCCCGGAAGGCCCGCGCCTCTGGTGCCGGCTGCAGACCTGCTGGACCCTGCCCGCGCGGGTGGCCTGGGGCGCGGTGACGCTGCTGTCCGTGCTCGGCGTGCTGGCGTGGGCCGCGCGGCACCCCGGGGCCTGGGCGCTGCTGCTTTTGCCGCCGGCCCTGGCGTGGGGCCTGGCCCGGGACCAGCAAAGCCTGCGCCGCGTCTTCGGCGTGTTCCTCGAGCGCGGGGCCGCGTCCTGGGCGGAGGCAACGTCCCCCACGGAAGGGCCGGCCGGGACTTCCGGCACCGCGGCCGGCCCGCCCTCGGGCGCAGCACCCGGGGCGACGGCGTGAGCGGCAGGTGAAAAACGGGGGCGTCAGCGCATCGGCTGGCGGATTTCCAGGTGACGCACGCGCCCGCCCAGGCCGGAGGTCCAGACCAGCGTGGCGCCACTCAGCAGGGCCAGCCCCAGCAACAGGCCGCCCAGGCCGCGGGGACATGGGGCGGGCCGGCTTAATCGAAACAGGGCAAACCCGGCCGCGGCCGCGAGGGCGAGCGTGGTGCCCAGGGCCAGCGCCGCCACTTCTTCATGCTGATCGGCGGCGCGCGGGTCCCAGTCGGTCCGCGCGGCCAGCGCCCGCCGGGCCGGAGCGCCCGAGAGGTAGGCCGGCCCGCTGAGCAATCCGGCCAGGAGGAACAACACCAGTGCCGCGCGGCGAAAGTCCGGGCCGCGCCAGCACCAACCCAGGACCCCGAGCAACAGGCCGAACCCCACGGCACAAACCGGCGCATGAGAGGTGAGCAGATGAAGGTAGGCAGCGTTCATGCGGCGGGCCCATCATGGACGGCAGGACCGGGGTTTCAATGCCCTTCCCGGCCGTCGCCGGGAAAGGCAGCTCGTGACCCCCGGGGTGAAGCTTCCGGTGATGTGTCCCCGCTCCCGGGAAGAGTAGCCCCGGCGCGCGAAATTCCGGTAGGGCCGCGCTGTGTCGCGGCCGGGACAACGGCGCCGGCGCCGCGGCACCCGACGGCGGCTGGGCCATGCGGAGGCCGGCGGGATTGTCAGCCCCCGGCCCGGCTGGCATAACTCGCGGCGTGTTGGCCAAACGGGTCATTCCCTGCCTCGACGTCCACGCCGGCCAGGTCACCCGCGGCGTCCAGTTCGGCCGCGCCGAGCTGGGCGAGTTGCGCAATCTGGGGGACCCGGTGCTACTGGCCCTGGCCTACAACGCCCAGGGCGCGGACGAGCTGGTGTTCTTCGACATCACCGCCAGCGCCCACGGCCGGGCCACGATGGTCAGCGTCATCGAGCAGGTCGCCGCGCAATGTTTCATGCCCCTGACCGTGGGCGGGGGCATCCGCACGGTCGAGGACATGGGCGTGATGCTCCACGCCGGGGCCGACAAGGTGAGCCTCAACACCGCCGCGCTGGCCGAGCCCGACCTGATCCGCGCCGGGGCCGAAAAGTATGGCAGCCAGTGCATCGTGGTCTCGATTGACACCCGGCGCACCGGACCGGAGACGTGGACGGTTTTCTCGCACGGCGGCCGGCGCGCGACCGGCTGGGAGGCGGTGGCCTGGGCGCGCCGGGCGGTCGAACTGGGCGCGGGCGAGATCGTGCTCAACAGCATTGACGCCGACGGCACCAAGCAGGGCTATGACCTGGAGATCACCCGGCGCATCAGCGAGGCGGTGCACGTGCCGGTGGTGGCCAGCGGCGGCGCCGGCCACCTGGACCACCTGGTCGAAGTGCTCCGCGCGGGCCGGGCCGACGCCGTGCTGGCGGCGAGCATCTTCCACGAGGGCACCTACACGGTGGGCCAGGTGAAGCGGCACCTGCGCGCGGCCGGCCTCCCGGTGCGCCTGCCGCCGGGGACCTGACCGCGGGGGCGGGGAATTGCATTGGCCGGGCGTGGCCGTCGCGGCACACTGGGCGCACCAACATGAGTTTCATCGAACAACTGAAGTTCAACGCCGAGGGCCTGATCCCGGCCATCATCCAGGACCGGGCCACCGGCCGCGTGTTGATGATGGCGTGGATGAACCGGGCGTCGCTGGAAAAGACCCTCGAGACCGGGCGCACCTGGTTTTGGAGCCGCTCGCGCCAGAAGTACTGGATGAAGGGCGAGACCAGCGGCCACGTGCAGGTGGTCAAAGACATCGCCTGCGACTGCGACGGCGACACGCTGCTGATCCAGGTCGAGCAGACCGGCGCCGCCTGTCACGAGGGCTATCGCTCGTGCTTCTTCCGTTCGGCGAGTCCCGAGCCGCCGGGAGTGCGGGTGACCGAGCCGCGGCTGGTGGCGCCCGAACAAGTGTACGGCAAGCCATGAACGACTGGTTGCTCCCCTTCGGCAGCCCGGCCTACCTGGGCGTGCTGGGCATCGTGACACTGGCCCGCGGGGCGGATTTTCTGAGCACCTGGGTGGCCAGCCCGCAGTTGCTGCTGGAGGCCAATCCGCTGGCCCGCGCGCTGGGGTGGCGCTGGGGCCTGGCCTTCAACGTCGCCCTGGCCGCACTGGTGGCCTGCTGGCTGTTGCCGGCCGTCATTCTGGCCACGGCCAGCCTGCTGGTGGCCGCGCGCAACTTCCAGTCCGCCTGGCTGGCCCGCAGCATGGGCGAGGAGGCCTACCGCCAGTGGCTGGGCGAGCGGCTGGCCAGCGCGGGGCGGGGCGTGTACCTGGCCTGCATCATTGCCCAGGCCGCGCTGGTCGCGCTGGTGGGCCTGGCGCTGGTCTGGACCAACCCGCTCGAATCGCTGGCCGCCGCCGTGGGGCTGGGCGTGCTCAGTTACGCGCTGGCGGTGCTCATCTTTCCCCTGGCGGGCGCCCGCCGCCTCTGGCGGGAAACCCGCGCCCGCACATGACCCTGCCCTGTTTTCCCACCAAGGAGGCCTTTTTGGAGCTGGCCGCCGCGGGCAACCTGATCCCGGTCGGTTGCCGGCTGCTGGCGGATTTTGAAACGCCGCTCTCGGCCTACCAGAAGTTGCGGGGCCGGGGACAGTCGTTCCTGCTCGAATCGGTCGAAGGCGGCGAACACGTGGGCCGGTACTCGTTTCTGGGCTGCCACCCGCGCGCGGTCATCCGCCAGACCGGGGCGCGGGTCGAGGTGTTGCGGGGCGGGCGGGTGACCGAGGTGTTTCACACGCCGGCGGCCGGCCAGGCCTACGCGCGGCAGCGGGTGCGCGACGGGCTGGAGGTGGTCGAGCGCGTGCTGGCCCGGTACCGCCCCGTGCCCGTGCCCGGCCTGCCGCGGTTTACCGGCGGCGCGGTGGGTTACCTCGGCTACGAGTTCATTCACGACATCGAGCCGGTGGTGCCCCGGCCCCCGCGGGACGAACTGGGCACGCCCACGCTGTATTTTTTGATCGCCGACCAGTTGCTGATCTTTGACCGCGCGGACCAGACCCTGACGGTGCTGGTGAACGCGGCGCTTGACGAAAGCGGCAGCCCGGAGTCGGCCTACGACGCCGCGGTGGCGGAGATCGAGCGGCTGCTGGAACTGTTGCGCCAGCCGGTCGCGCATCCGCCCGTGGCCGTGCCGTCGGAGGTGCCGCCGGTGCCCTTCGAGTCGAACCAGACGCCGGAGCGCTTTTACGCCAACGTGCGCCAGGCCAAGGAGTACATCACGGCCGGGGACGTCATCCAGGTGGTGGGTTCGCAGCGTTTTTCGGCCCGCGTGCAGGCCGCGCCGCTGGACATTTACCGGGCCGCCCGCACCATCAACCCCTCGCCGTACATGTTCCTGCTGGAGCTGGACGGCTTCGCCCTGGTGGGCGCCTCGCCGGAAATCCACGTCCGCTGCGAGGACCGCCGGGTGGAAATCCGTCCCATCGCCGGCACGCGCGCGCGCGGGCGCACCCCGGCCGAGGACCAGGCGCTGGAGCGCGAATTGCTGGCCGACCCGAAGGAACGGGCCGAGCACGTGATGCTGGTGGACCTGGCCCGCAACGACCTGGGGCGGGTGTGCGAGTACGGGAGCGTGCAGGTTCGGGACCTGATGGTCATCGAGCGTTACAGCCACGTGATGCACATCGTCTCGCACGTCGAGGGCCGGCTGGCCGCGGACAAAACGCCCTTCGACCTGCTCCGGGCCACGTTCCCGGCCGGCACGGTCAGCGGCGCGCCGAAGATACGGGCCATGCAGATCATTGCCGAACTGGAGGGCACCACCCGCGGCCCGTACGCCGGGTGCGTGGGGTACTTCAGCTTCAATGGCAACCTGGACACCTGCATCACCATCCGCACCGCGGTGCTGCAGGACGGCCGGGCCCATGTGCAGGCCGGCGGCGGCTGGGTGAGCGATTCGGTGCCCGAGACCGAATACCAGGAGACGGTCAACAAATCCCGCGCCATGCGCGCGGCCGTGGCCCTGGCCGAGACGTTTGCGCGCCCGGCGCCGGCGCCCTGAACCGGCGCGTCTCCCGGCGCCGCGGGGAACCGCCGAGGGCCAACCGGGCCCCGATTCTGCGAGAAAAACCGTCGGTTGCCGGCTTGCTGCGGTTCCCCGGACGACGGGGCAAAACGATTTTTTGCCACGGCCGAGGTGCAGCCATGCCCACCTCGAACAACCGCCGCGCGGTGGCGGCGTCCACCACGCCCGGTTTGAATACGCGCGGGTTGCGCCGGCCGACAATCCAGGCCCGCGGGGATCGGGCCGGGAGGTGCCGGGCACCGGTCGGGGACGCGCCGGCGGTTCGGTTGGTTTGGTGCCGGCGGAGGGGGTCGAACCCACACGGCCTCGCGGCCACCAGATTTTGAGTCTGGCGCGTCTGCCAATTCCGCCACGCCGGCACTCCCGAACACTTTCCCCGTCCGTGCGCAGAACGCACGCGGGGCATTCTGCGCCCGGCCGGTCTTGCGGCAAGCCCAATTGGCCGGGCCCGAAGGGCGGCGCGGCGGCGCCGGCCCGGTCCGGCGCGGCGTCCGAGGTGACCGGATCGAACGGCCCGCTCAGGGCGGCGTGTTCGGGGCCGGCCCATTCGAACCGGCGGGCGGCTCGGGAGACGACGCCCGCAGGCGCTGGCGTTCAGCCGCGCGCGCGAAGGGGTAGTACACGAGCATGGCCAGGCCGATCGAGAGCACGCCCCACACGGCCGCCCGCCAGTCGCCGCCGGTGACCAGGTAGTGCCCGATGACCGGCGGGGTGGTCCAGGGCACGTTGACGAACGGCTTGCGGATGAGGCCCCAGTCCATGAGCAGGTAGGTGGCGGCCGTCAGGCACAGGGCGTTGAGCACGTAGGGCACCATGAAGACCGGGTTCAGCACGATCGGCATCCCGAAGAAAATCGGTTCGTTGATCTGGAAGACCTGCGTGGGCAGGGACAACCGGCTCACCTGCCGGTAACCGGGCTCGCGCGAGTTGAGCATCACCAGCGCCAGCCCCAGCGTGGCCCCCGTGCCGCCCACGTTTACGAAGACGGTAAAAAACCCGTAGGCCGTGACGTAGGGCAACGGCTGACCGGCGGTCAGGGCCTCGACGTTGGCCGCCAGGTATTGCAGGAAGACCGGCGCCACCAGGGCGTCCATGGCGTTGTCGCCGTTGATGCCCACCGACCAGAGCAGCGTGACGCAAAAGGCGTACGCCAGGATGCCCGGCAGGGTGTTCAGGGCAAACACCAGCGGGCTCAGCGCCCGTTGCACGCCCCGGTCAATGTCCACCCCCAGCACAAAGCGCACCCCCCAGAACGCCAGCACCAGCGCGAGCATCGGCACCAGCGAGAGAAACGAGTCCTGCACCACCCGCGGCACGCTGGCCGGCAGACGGATCACCCAGTGGCGGTCGGCAAAAAACTGCTGCACCCGCACCACCACCAGGGCGATCAGGATGGCGGTGAACAGCCCCTTCGAGCCCAGGTTCTCCATGACCAGCTTTGGCTCGCCCGGCTGCATCTGGATCAGCAGAAACACCAGCGCGGCCATCGAGGCGCTCACGGCCGGTTCCCGGCCCCTGAGCCGCGCCAGCTCGTAGCCGATGGCGAAGCACACAAACACGGACAACAGGCCGAAGGTGGCGGTGACCGGGATTTGCAGCAGGTCCAGCCACGGGGCCACCACCCGGTCCCAGCCGCTCACCGGCAGGAACGCCACCACCATGAACAAGCCGCCGATGATGGTCAGCGGCACCACCGCCACCATGCCGGCGCGGATGGCGGAGAGGTAGGGATTTTCGCTCAGGCCCGTCAACGCGGGCACCAGGTACCGGTTCAACCAGGCGGTCAGGGCGGTCATGGGGGACGGGACCGGGCACGACTCCGGGCGGCTAGTCACGCAGCGAACGCCCCATGTATATGCAGGCGTCGGGGCCGGTGCCGGCCCGGGTCAGTTCCCGGAAACCCAGCCGCTCGTAAAATCCCTGCGCGCGCCGGTTGAACACGCTCACGCCCAGGTGCACGCCCGGCACGCCCCGGCCGCGCAGGAGTTCCAGCAACGCGTGAATCATCCGCCGTCCGTAGCCCCGGCCCTGCGCGCGGGGCAAGAGGTCAATGTGCAGGTGCGCGGGATACGCCGCGTAGGGTTCCGGGCAGAAGTAGTCCGGGTGGTGGTAGGCGTGATAGACCTGTTGCACGCGCGTCCACCGGGCCGGGTCCCCACCCGGGTCGGGGAACTGCGCACCCAGGCGCGGCCGCCACTCGCGCTCGTAGCGGGCGTAAAAGGCCCGGGAATCCGGGGCGGCCAGCGCGTAGCCGCAGATCCCTTGCGCGTCCTCAAGGATCAGGCTGAACTCCGGCTCAAACGCCAGGTACGGGCCCACAAAAATTCGGCCCAGCGCGTCCGGGTCCTCGCGGTAAAACGGCTCGCCGTCCTCGCCGTAGTTGCCGGTCTTCAGGCACACGTAATAAGCCCCGGGTTCGTCACCGGGCCGGGCCGGGCGGATGTGGCATTCACTCATGCGGGCGGCGGGCGGTGGTCCAGGCGGACAATAAGCGGCGGACGGACGCCGAGGCAAGGCCGTGCCGGTCGCAGGCGGCCAGGTCCGCCGCGAGCCGACCGCCGGGCGCGGCGCCGTTTCACCCCCCGCGCAGCAACACCTCCAACGCGAGGGCCACGGCGGTGGCCATGACCATCAGCCCGGCGGGCATGAACTTGCGCGTCTTGAGCCAGCGGGCCACAAACACGGCCAGCAGGACGCCCAGCAGCACCGGCACCAGTACCGGCCCGTGCGGCACGGGCCCGTACCCGCACACCGCCAGCACCGCCGCAAAGGCCAGCGCCGTGAAGAGTGACACCCGGCTGCCGGCCTTGAGCCAGCCGATCAGCCCACCCGCCACCAGCAACACCAGATAAACTGCCAGCACAGATGCCGTCATGCGTTCAGCCTGCTTTAGCCCCCGGGGAACTTCCAAGAACGGAATCGCCCCGGGCGCGCTGACGGGGGCGCGGGCGTTGGGAGGAAAATCCCGTCGGGTGAGTTGCCCGGCGGGTTTGCGGCTTCAAGTGGACCCGGCCGTTCAGGCCAGCACTTTGCGCAGGAATTTGAGGCCCTTGGTCGCGATCTCTTCGCGACTGGGTTCGATCTGCCGCCAGATGGCCGCGGCGGCCGCGATAATCTTCACGTCCTGCGTGAAGGACTCGATGACCACCGCGCCGTCGTACTTCACTTTCTTGAGCGCGGCCGCGATTTCGTCCCAGGCGACGTGGTCGTTGCCGGGGGTGCCGCGGTCGCAGCCGCAGGCATGGAAGTGCCGAAGGAGCCGGCCGGCCTTTTTGATGGCGGCGGCCTGGTGTTTCTCCTCGATGTTCATGTGGAAGGTGTCCAGGTGCACCTTCAGGGCGGGGCTGCCCACGTCGGCGATGAGCTCGAGCACCTGGTCCACGGTGTTGATGAAGTCGGTCTCGAAGCGGTTGAGCGGCTCGACGCAGATTTCGACGCCTTTGTTTTGGGCGTGTTTGCAGAGCGGTTTGAGGTTCTTGACCACGGTGCGCCACTGCTCGCGCTTGGCCCTGGGTTCCTCGGCGTTGCGGCGCCCCACGGCCGAATAAACCGGCCCGGCCACGACCGGAGCGCCCAGCACCACGGCCTGGTCAATCAAGGCGGTGATGTAGGCGCTGGAATTGGCCTGCGCCTCGGGCGTGCCGCGCAGGTCCCGGTCCGGCCCGAAAGCGCCGCACACCGAGCAGCAGCTCAGCCCCGCCTTGTCCAGCTCGGACCGGATGTGGGCGGGGTCTATGGCCGCCGGGTCGTCAATGGCGATTTCGACCGAATCGAACCCCCATTTTTTGAAGGTCTTGAACCACTTGGTGCTCTCGTTGGTGAACGGGAAGGTGAACAGGAAGGTGTTGATGCCGAATTTCATGGTCGTGTGCTTGCTTGCCCGGCAGCCTAGGTGCGGGACGGAGCGGGGTCAAAAGTTTTCGCCGCTCGCGGCCTGGCCCACCGCGTACGGCGGGCCCACGGGCGCAATCGAAGAGGTGCGTCAGGCCTGTTCGCGTCGGGCATGTTGATCTGATTATCCCCAGGCTCCCTCGGAGCGCCGGCCTACTCCTCCGGCCTTTGCGGGGGATGATCGGTTCAATGGGGGCGACTGGAGGATGCCCCGGACGGCCACGTGTACGGCCTGTCGGGCCATCTCCGGGTCAACCGACAGACCTTTGCGGGCGTTCGCTTGGCGGCCTGGCAGAGGCTCAGAAATGGCTTGTCAGCGTGCTTACGGGACCTCCACAGATTGTGGCCGGCGAGCTTCTGCCCCACAGTTTGTTGTGGTTTTGGCTTTACAGGGAAAACGTCGAGGCCTATCTGTCCCCTCGAATGCATCTGAAGAACCTGACCTTGCTGGGCTTTAAGTCCTTTGCCGACCGGACCTCGCTGGACTTTCTGCCTGGCATTACGGCCATTGTCGGCCCCAACGGATGCGGCAAGTCCAACATCGCCGACGCCATCCGCTGGGTATTGGGCGAACAATCGGCCAAGGCCCTGCGCGGGGGCGAGATGGCGGACGTTATCTTTAACGGCACCGATCGCCGCAAACAACTGGGTCTGGCCGAGGTCTCCCTGACCTTGGGTGGGGTGGACCAGGAAAATCTCAAAGCGGCCGGGGTCGAGCTGAGCTACGACGAAATCACCATCACCCGACGGGTCTGCCGGGACGGCAGCAGCGACTACTTCATCAACAAGACGCCCTGCCGGCTCAAGGACATCCAGCAGTTGTTCGCGGGCACGGGCGTGGGCCGCGCCAGTTACAGCATCATGGCCCAGGGCAACATCACCCAGGTGCTTTCCAGCAAACCCGAAGACCGCCGGGCCATCTTCGAGGAGGCCGCCGGGATCACCCGCTTCAAGGCCCAAAAACGCGAGGCCCTGCGCAAGCTCGAATTGACCGAGCAAAACCTGCTGCGCGTGGCCGACCTCATCCGCGAGGTCAAACGCCAGATCATCTCCCTGCAACGCCAGGCCGGCAAAGCCCGCCGCTACCGGCAGTACGCGGCCGAGTTGCAGCACCTCGAAACCCAGTACGCCCGCCACCAGTACGACGTCCTCCAGGCCGAAATCGCCACCCGCCAGGCCCGCTGGGAACACCTGCGCAGCCGCATCGAAGACACCACCCGCCGCATCCTCGAGGCGGAAAACCAACTCGCCGAACTGCGCAGCCTGGCGGCCGAACTTGAACGCGAAATCGCCGGCGTCCAGCAACAGGACCTCGGCCTCAAGGCCGAGGCCGAGCAACACGCCAGCCGCGTCCGCTTCAACGAGGAACGCCTCCGCGAATTCGCCGCCCAGCACACCGCCGCCCGGGACGACATCGCCCGGGCCGAGGAACGACGCCTGGCCGCCGAACAGGAACTGGCCGACGTCAGCACGCAGGTCACCGCCTCCGCCACCCACCTGGCCGAATTGCGCGCCGTGCTGGAGCAACGCCAGCAGGCCCTCGCGCAAATCGAGGCCGCCCTGCGGGCGCGTCAGGACGAGGCCCAGCGCCTGCAAACCACCCTCTTCGCCGAGGCCCAGCGCCTGGCCCGCGCCCGCAACGAACTCGCCGCCTTGGACCTCCAAAAACAGGCCGCGCTCGCCCGCCTGGAAAAACTCTCCGGGGAAAAGGCCCAGCTCGAAGAAGAGCGCGCCCGGCTCGAAAACCGGCTGGTCGAATTCGAGCAGACCAGCCAGGCCCAGCAACAGGACCTGGACGCCCGCCGGCTCGGCGTCGAGGAACGCCAGGCCCGCCTGCGCCAGGTCCAGGCCCAACTGGCCCGCGTGGGTCAGGAACTCGAGGCCCTGCACCGCACGCTGGCCGACCGCCAGTCCCGTCGCCAGGTGCTCGCGCAACTGGAGGCCAGCCGCGAGGGCTTCAGCGCCGGCGCCCAGGCCGCCCTGCAAAGCGCCCACGGCGTGCTGGGTACGCTGGCCGACCGCCTGCGCGTGCCGGATGCCCATGTCCCCGCCGTCGAGGCGGCCCTCGGCCATCACCTCCAGGTGGTCCTGACCGGCGATCCCGCCCAGGCCCACCAGATTCTGGCCGACCTGGCCGCCAGCGGCAAAGGCCGGGCCAGCGTCGCCTCCCTCAACTTGCGCAACGGCTTTGTCAGCGCGGCCGACCTCGAACCCGCCGTGGCCGAACGCCTCCACGCCCATCAGTGCCAACCCCTGCTGGGCGTGGTCGAGGTGGAAAGCTCCGTCACCGCGCTCGTGCAGGGCCTGCTGGGCCGCACCCAACTGGTGCCCGACCTGGCGGCCGCCACCGCCGCCTGGGCCGAGTTGCCGGGCCAGTTTGACTTCGTGACCCCCGCCGGCGAACTGCTCAGCCGCCACGGCGTGTTCACCGGCGGGCGCACCCACGGCCGCGGCGGCCCCGCCGCCTCGATCCTGGCCCGCAAAAACGAAATCGCCGCCCTCGACGCCGAACTGGCCGGCCTCCAGGCCCGCCTCGAGGCCCTCAACCGCGACAAGGGCGCCCTCCAGGGCGAACTCACCGTGCTCCAGGCCGGCCTCCAGGAGGCGCAGACCGAACTGCGCGCCCAAGAAGTGGCCCTGGCCACCCGCCAGGGCGAGCACAAGGCCCTGACCCATGCCCGGCAGGTCCTGCACCAGAAAATTGACACGGTCGTCTTCGAGATTCAGAGCCTGGCCGGCCAGCAGCAGGAGGCGGAAACCCGCCGGACCGAGCTGACGCAACAACTGGCCGCACTGGAAACCCGCGAGGCCGCCCTCCAGCGCGAGCTGGCCGACCACACCACGGCCATCGAGCAGGAGCGCCAGCGCCGCGAGGAGGCCCACGCCGCCCTCACCGAGGCCCGGGTGGCCGTGGCCGCCGAGGAGCAGCGCAACACCGCGCTGCGCCAGCAGCAACGGCCGCTCGAACAACGCATCCGCGAATTGCGGCAACTGGTCGAGCAACGCCAGCGCGAACTGGACGGCCTCTTCGAGCGCCGCCGCCGCGCCGAGGCCGAGATCAACGAATCGCGCCTCCGCGGCGAGACCCTGACCCAGGAACGCGAGCACCTGGGCCGCCGCCTGGCCGACCTGGAAAACCAGCGCGCGGTCCACGCGGCGGAACTGGCCGCCCGCGAAGAGGCCCTGCGCGCCCTGCGCCGCGAGCTGGACGGCCTGCAGGAACAGCGCGGCGCCGAGGAGGTGGCCCTGGCCGAGCGCCGGCTCTCGCTGCAAAACCTCTGCGAGCGCCTCCAGCAAAAATACCAGGTCCGCCTCGAAACGGTGCAGAGCGAGTGCATCCGCATCACCTTCGCCGATGAAGGCCCGGCCAAGGTGGTGGTGGTCACCCCCGAGGAAATGGCGCAGGCCGGCGTGGCCACGGACTGGGAGGCGGTGGCCGCGCAGATCGCCGCGCTGCAACAGCGCCTGGACGAGCTGGGGCCGGTGAACCTCGTGGCCATCGAGGAGTTCGAGGAGGCCGAGCAGCGCCACCAGCATCTCGCCACCCAGCACGACGACCTGGTCGAGGCCCGCCGCCAGTTGGTCGAGGTCATCAACCGCGTCAACGCCCAGACCCGCGAGATGTTCACCGACACCTTCCAGCGCATCCGCGAGAACTTCCGCAGCCTCTTCGAGGAAATCTTCGGCGGCGGCACCGCGGACCTGCACCTGGTGGACGAGGGCGACGTGCTGGAAAGCGGCATCGAAATCCTGGCCCGCCCGCCGGGCAAGCAACTGCGCAGCATCTCGCTGCTCTCCGGCGGGGAGCAGACCATGACCGCCGTGGCCCTGCTCTTTGCCATCTACCGGGTCCGGCCCAGCCCCTTCTGCGTGCTGGACGAGCTGGACGCGCCGCTGGACGAGTCGAACATCAACCGCTTCGTGCAGATTCTCCAGCGGTTCGTGAAGGACTCCCAGTTCCTCATCATCACCCACAACAAGCGCACCATCGCCATGGCCGACGTGCTCTACGGCATCACCATGCAGGAGCACGGCGTCAGCAAGGTCGTCAGCGTCAAATTCCGCCGCGCGCCGGAGACCCCCGAGGCGGCGGCCCCCGAGGAAACCTTCGAGGGCGGCACCGACCTGCCCGTGCTGGCCGGCGCGGCCAGCGCCGCCTGAGCCCCGGCGGCGGGCGTTTTCGTTGAGAGCGGCCGCGCCGCACGCTAGCTTCTGCCCGTGCTGAAACGGGTCTGGTTCCCCCTGGTCGCCCTGTTCTGGGTGGCCATGAATGTCCTGCTCTGGCGCGCCGAAATGATGTCCCGGCCCGCCGGCGGCAGCCCGGTTTCGCCCGACCTGGTCTGGGAACGGATGCTCACCGCGCCGGACGACTCGACGCTCGAAATCCGCCACCGCGACCGCAAGCTCGGCTGGGTGCGCTGGGTACCGCGCGTCGAGGAAGCCCCCGAAGCCGCGGCCCCGGAGGCCGGGACGACCGCCAGTGACGGCCTTGAGGGCCGCGTCCGGCGCATCACCGGCTACACCGTGGTGCTGGACGGCAACCTGGCGCCGCGGGATGGGGTGCCGCGTTACCGCTTCAGCGGCCAGCTTGAATTCGACGCCGACAAGCACTGGCAGTCGCTGCAACTGCGCGTGACCTTGCGCCCGCAGGTCTGGGAGTTGCGGGCGGACGCGCGGCGTCAGACCGTGACCTTCCAGGTGGGCGAGGAGGCCCGCGCCGCGGAGTTCCGGTTCACCTTCGCCGAGCTGGCCCAACCCGAAGCCCTGCTGGGTGCGCTCGGCCTGCCCGTGCCCCCCGGCGCCTTGCAATCCCTCCTGCCGCCGGCGCTGGCCGGGGGCCCGCGCCGGCTGGCGCTGGGCCTGCAGTGGGACGCGCGCAGCGACTGGCTCCAGATCGGCAGTGCCCGCGCCCGCGCCTACCGGGTCACCGCCCGGCTGCTGGACAAGTATGAAGTGCGCCTGGTCCTCAGCCGCGTGGGCGAAATCCTCCGGGTCGAACTGCCCGACCAGATCACGCTGGTGAGCGATGCGCTGGCGGACTTCCCCTTGCGCCCATGATCGAATTGATCCACCTGGTCAAACGCTTCGGCGAGCTGGTTGCCGTCAACGACGTCTCGCTCACCATTCCCCGCGGCGAGTTCTTCGCCCTGCTGGGGCCCAACGCGGCCGGCAAGACCACCACCATTAAAATTTTGGCGGGCCTGATGAAACCCACCGCCGGCACGGCGCGCGTGGCCGGCTACGACGTGCAGGCCGCGCCGCTCGAGGCCCGCCGCCGCCTCGCCTACGTGCCCGATTTTCCCTTCCTGTACGACAAGCTCACGCCGCGCGAGTTTCTGCGCTTCACCGCCGAGTTGTTCCGCCTGGACCCGGCGGCGGCGGAGCGCCGCG
Organism: Verrucomicrobiales bacterium; assembly: GCA_037445715.1. GTDB lineage: Bacteria > Verrucomicrobiota > Verrucomicrobiia > Limisphaerales > J093 > DSVZ01. Next base: position 58,238 of record JBBIJZ010000004.1, read on the forward strand.
CCGCCGCGCTGGGCGCGCGGTTCAACCTCGAGGACTACCTGGACCTGCCCATCGAGGGCCTCTCGCACGGCACCCGCCAGCGCGTGGCCATCGTCTCCGCGCTGCTGCACCAGCCGGAGGTGTTCATCCTGGACGAGCCGATGGTGGGGCTGGACCCGCACCACGCGCGCGTGCTCAAGGACGTGCTCAAGGAACACTCCCGGGCCGGCACCACCGTGCTGGTCTCGACCCACCAACTGAGCGTGGCCGAGGAAATGGCCGACCGCATCGGCATCATGCACCAGGGCCGCCTGATCGCGGTGGGCACGGGCGAGGAACTGCGCGCCCGCGCCGGCACCCGCGGGCCGCTGGAGGAGACCTTCCTGACCCTGACCGCCCAGGAGGCCAACCTGAACGAGGCCGCGGCCGCCCGCGCCGGTTGAAGCGAGTATGCCCGCCCCGCCCGTGGAATCTCCCTCGTTGCTGCGCCTGCTGGTGCGGACCAACCTGCGCCAGGCCTGGCGGCGGCTGCGCAGCCTGCGCGAGCAATCGCGGCTGCTCACCGCGCTGATCGGGCTGTTCCTGGTCGGGTACGCGGCGCTGGCCTTCAAGCTGTTTCAGATCGGCCTGCGCTTTGCCGGGAGCTTCCCCGGGCTGGGGCCGGTGCTCATCGAGCGGATGGTGTTTTTGCTCTTTGCGTTTCTGTTCGTGCTGCTGTTGCTGAGCAATCTGGTGATCAGCTACGCGAACCTGTTTCGCAACCGCGAGACGACCTTCCTCCTGCCGTTGCCGGTGCCCTTCGAGGTGATCTTCCGGTGGAAGTTCCTCGAGTCCCTGCTGCTGGCGTCCTGGGCGTTTGTGTTTCTGGTGGCGCCCCTGCTGGCGGCCTACGGCCTGCACGCGCGGGTGCCCTGGCATTTTTACCCGGCCACGCTGGGCTTCATCGCCCTGTTCATCGTGCTGCCGGCGGCGGGGGGCGCGTGGCTGGCGGTGAACGTGGCCCGCTGGCTGGACCGGCGCACCTTCCAGGTGGCGGCGCTGGGGCTGGCCGGCGGGCTGCTCGCGCTGGCGGCGGTGTACCTGCGGCCGGTGCAGGTGAGCGAGGAGGCGCTGGAGACCCGCGTGCTGGTGGTGCTGGACAGTTTGCTGGCACGCACGCGCTTTGCCCTGTTCCCGCTGCTGCCCAGTTACTGGCTGTCGGCAGGCGTGCAGCAGTGGGCCGAGGGCGCGCTGGCGGCGGCGCTGTTTTTTGCCGGGGTGCTGCTGAGTCACGTGCTGTTTTTCGGGACGCTGCTGTTCACCCGCATGGGCGGGGCCTTTTACCGGGCGGTGTCGGCGGTGCAGAGTCGCGGCAGTGTGCTGGGCCGTTGGGGCTGGTTTCGCCGCTGGCAGGCGCTGCGCCGGCAGGTCCGGGCGCGGCGCGGGCCGGTGGAGGTGGTACTGGGTTGGCTGCCCGGCCTGCCGTCGGACGTGCGGGCGCTCCTGGTCAAGGACATCCGGCTGTTCTGGCGCGACACCACGCAGTGGGCGCAGACGCTGGTGCTCTTTGGCCTGCTGGGGGTGTACATCCTGAACCTGCGGCATTTCAGCACCCAGCTCACGAACACCTTCTGGGTGACGGTGGTGGCGTATTTGAACCTGGGCGCCTGCGCGCTGAACCTGGCCACGCTGACCACGCGCTTCGTGTACCCGCAGTTCTCGCTCGAGGGCAAACGGCTCTGGATCGTGGGCCTGGCGCCGCTGGGCCTGCCGCGGGTGATGCTGGCCAAGTTGGCCCTGGGGGTGACCGTTTCGCTGGGCCTGAGTCTGGGGTTGATCGTGCTGTCCTGTCGGCTGCTGGAGCTGCCCTGGAACCGCACGCTGCTCTACGCCGCGGCGATCACGGTCATGGCCTTTACCCTGAACGGGCTGGCCATCGGGCTGGGCGCGGTGTACCCGAACCTGCGGGAGGACAACCCCAGCAAGATCGTCAGCGGCTTCGGGGGCACGTTTTGTCTGGTGCTGAGCTTTGTGTACATCGTGGGCTCGGTGCTGCTGCTGGCCTTTTCCTCGCCCTGGCATCCGGCGACGGCCTATCGGACCGGGACCTACGTGGCCTGGGGGATTTTCCTGTTGAGCTCCGGCCTCTTGGGCTGGCTGCCGTGGCGCTGGGGTCGGCGGCGGGCGCTGCAGTTCGAGTATTGAGCGGGCGCGCTTCGGATGGTGCTCGGGGCACCGGGGGCCGAAATTTTGGCGGCCGGCGGGGGCAGCTTTGTTGACAATCAGCCCGCCCGCGTCAAATTGCCGCAGTTCCACCCTCCCGCGAAGTCCGCCTGAACCGGGAGATCGCGGGCAGGGGGTCCTGGCAACAACCCGTGAAACAACACTCCCCATGAAACGACCGCTGACCGCCTCCCTCCGCACCTTGCTCCGGGCCGCCGGTGTGTTGAGCCTCCTGGCCACCGGCCTCGCGTTATCCGCCCCCATTCCCAAGCTCTACAACACGGGCGTGGACGACGCGGGCAACCCCCTGCCCAACGCCACGGTGGACCCGCACTACACCCTCCTTGAAAGTCCGGACCCCGAATACCCCGGGCCGAACACCTTCACCCTCGAACCCGGCTGGCCCGTGGCACCGGACGGACCCTGGGTCGCGGACAGCGCGGTCTCGCGCTGGATCGCGCCCCGCGCGCGCCAGAGCGTGGGCAACGCCGCGGGCAGCTACACCTTCCGCACCACCTTCGACCTCACCGGCTTTGATCCCGCCCGGGCGCGGATCACCGGCCGCTGGACCTCGGACAACACGGGCATGGACCTCGTGCTGAACGGCAATTCGCTCGGGATCAGCCAGCCCGGCAATTTCGGGGTGTTCAGCGAGTTCACCATCGAATTCGGCTTTGTGGCGGGCACCAACACCCTGGATTTCCTGGTCTTCAACGCCGGCGAGGCGGCGAATCCCATCGGCCTGCGGGTGGAAATGATCGGCACCGTCGAGGCGGCCGGCGAACCGCCCCGCATCGTCAGCGCGCCGGTCGGCGGCACCTACCTCGTGGGGGACACGGTCACCTTGAGCGTTCTGGCGGACGGTACGCCGCCGTTGCGCTACCAGTGGAAACGCAACGGGGCGGACCTGCCGGCGGCCAACGACGCCACGTTGACCCTGGACAATGTTTCCACCGCCCAGGAGGGCGAGTACACGGTGGTGATCCGCAACGACGTGGGCGAAATCACCAGCCCGGCCGTGCGGGTGACGGTGCTGGACCCGCTGCCCGGCCTGTACAACACGGGCGTGGACGACGACCGCAACGTGCTCTGGGACGGCGCGGAGGACCCGCACTACAAGCTGGTGGTCAACCCCGACGACCCGGCGGTGACCGTTCCGGTGGTCCAGGACTCCACGGCGTTTCCCATCGTGGCGGGTCCCTGGGTGGCCAACTCGGACACCTCGGTCTGGATCGGGCCGCGGCTCGAGACCAGCGGCGCCGCGGGCGGGGATTACGTGTACGAACTGGAGGTGGACCTGACCGGTTTCGACCCGCGCACGGCCTTCATCGAAGGGCTCTGGGCCACCGATAACGCCGCGCAACTTTTACTGGATGGCGGCACCACCGGCATCGCCAACACCGGCAACTTTGACACCCTCTCACCCTTCCGGCTCGAGGGCCTGTTCTTGAGCGGCAAAAACAAACTCCAGTTCAAGGTCAACAATGCCGGCACGGGGTTCACCGGCCTGCGCGTCCAGGCCCTGCGCGGCGGCGCCCGGAAAGGATCGTCCGGAGACGCCCCGCGGATCATCTCCCAGCCCTTGGGCGGGCTGTTGCTCACCGGAGAAAGCCTCGACCTGTCCGTGCTGGCCGACGGCGCCCGGCCCCTGGCCTACCAGTGGCGGAAAAACGGCGCCGACCTGTCCGGCCAGACCGGCACCCGCCTTGCGCTCACCGGGGTCGGCCTCGCCGACGCGGGCGATTACACCGTGGTGGTGAGCAATTTTGCCGGCTCGATCACCAGCACCGTGGCCACCGTGACCGTGCTCGAGCGCGTGCCCGGGGTTTTCAGTACCGGAGTGGACGCCGCGGGAGCGGTCCTTCAGGACGGGGCGGTGGACCCGCATTACCAACTGGTCCTCAACGCCACCGACCCGAATTCCCGCGACGCCTTCGTCCATGACTCGACCATCTTCCCCATCGTGACCGGCCCCTGGGTGGCCAACACCGACCGCTCGAAGTGGATCGCCCCCCTGGTCAACTCCGTCGAGGCCGCCGGCGGCGATTACGCCTACCACACCACGTTTGACCTGACCGGCTACGACCCCGCCACGGCCGTCCTGCTGGGCGCCTGGGCGACGGACAACCTGGGCACGGACATCAAACTCAATGGTGTCAGCACCGGCCTCCAAAACGGCAGTCAATTCGGCAGCCTGACCCCGTTCACCCTCACCACCGGCTTCGTGACGGGCGTCAACACGCTCGAATTCCACCTCAACAACGCCGACCTGGTGACCGGCTACACCGGCCTGCGCGTGGACAACCTGCGCGTGGGCGCCCTGCCCCTGGGACTCGCCCCGTCGCTGACCGTTCAACGCAGCGGCAGCAACATCGTCCTCGCCTGGCCCGCGGCCGCCACGGGGTACAAACTGTTCAGCGCACCGGCGCTGGGCGCGGGGGCCGCGTGGACGGAAGTGCCGGTGGCAGCCACGCCGTCGGGCGACCGTCTGACCGTGACGATCGCGCCCACCGGCAGCCAGCAATTCTATCGCCTGCAAAAGTAATCCGGCGCGGTGCGCTGTTGGCCGGCGGGAGAGGGCCCGCCGGCCTTTTTTTTTATCCCGGCCGGGCGAAGGCCTGCCGGACCGCGCCGGCGTCGCCCATGGAGCAACCGTTTCCTCCGCGCTTGCGGGCCGGGAGCACCGGGGGCGTGTCGGCGGGGGCTGCTGGACTGGCGGACGCGGCCTGTGCGTCCAAACGACCGGGGCCGGAGCGGGTGCCCCGGCTTGGCAGGGGCGCGCGCCGGTGTTACATCAGCGGTGAGATTCATGCTGGGTTTCGGAACCAGAGCCAGGGTGGACAGCGCCGGCCGGCGTCTGCCGGGGCCGTTTGGCCGGTTTTACCTGCGCGAGTTGATCAACAGCGGCGGCATGGCCGACCTCTGGTTGGCGACCGACGAGCACCACATGACCTGTGCCATCCGCTGCCTGCGCGAGAGCGGCCGGTTTGATTTCGCCGCCCGCAAGCGCTTCCAGCGCGGCTGCGAAATCCTGGCCGCCATCCACGACCACGACGCCATCATCGGCTACCTCGAGCACGGCAAAATTGACGGCACCTGGTACGTGGCCCTGGAATACGTCGAGGGCTCCAACCTCAAGGTGCTCATGGCCCACCACGACCCGCAGCTCGAGGAGTTTGCCGGCAACGTACTCATTGACTCCGCCCGCGCGCTCGAGCACGTGCACGACCGCGGCTACATGCACCTGGATTTCAAGCCGGAGAACCTCATGATCACCCGCAACGGGAGCGTGCGGCTGGTGGACTTTGACCTGGCCCGGCCCCGACCCGAGTTTCCCGAGAAACTGCCCGAGAACCCCGGCACCCCGGCCTACATGGCGCCCGAGCAGTTGCAGCGCGAGCCGGTGGACCATCGCGCGGACATCTTCGCCTTCGGCGTCACCGCCTACGAGCTGCTCACCTTCCAGAAACCTTTCCCCGGCGAAAGTCCCACCGAAATCCTCACCCGCCAGTTGAACCGCACGCCGGACTTCGTCCCGCCCCGGGAACTGAACGAGGCCATCCCCCCGGCCCTGGAACGGGTGATCCTCAAATGCCTCGAGGCCGACCCCGCCCGCCGCTACCCCTTCATGAGTGTGGTGGTGCGCGACCTCCAGGCGGTGTTGTACGTGTAACCGGGCTGCGACGGTAGGCGCGCAGCCACCTCCGCCGGCCACACCCGCCGCCGCGCCCGGCAACCGATGGCGCTCTCCGGGGCGTAGCGGGATCACCGGCTTTCCACCCGCAGGAATTGATGGTCCGGCTCGGCCGGCAACGCCGCCCAGGGCACCGGACGCCACCCGCCCCAGGGCGTCCACCGGTCCGGCTTCAAGTCCCACGCCTGCCACACGCGGTACGGCCCCCGGCCGCGTTGGCCACCACGTGGGTCAGGCCGGGCGGCACGGCGAGCTGCCCTTCCTGGTGGTCGCCCAAACTGTGACCAGCGGCACCCGGTGCACCAGCGCGCGGTCCCTGACCACTTCGCGCGCCGGGTTGCTCACCCGCACCCGGTAACGCCCCATCTGCGTGCCGTCGTTCACCCCTCAGCGCCATTCGGCCCCGGTGGCGCCCCGGCAAATCATGCCGGGCCGGACTCAGGCCCCCGACTGCGGATGGCGCCAGGCGTGGCCGGCGGCGCGGAGCAATTCATCCGCCGCGGGCGGTCCCCAGGTGCCGGCGGGGTAAAACTCCGCCTCGCTCAGCGGCGCGTCGCCCCAGCCGGCGCGGATGGGGTCCACCCAGGCCCAGGCCGCCTCGACCTCGTCCCGGCGAATGAACAGTGTGGGGTCGCCCTCCAGCGCATCAAGCAGCAGCCGTTCATACGCCTCGGGCGTGTACGCGCCAAACTCGGCGTCGTACCGGAAGTGCATCCGCACCGGGCGCAGGGTCAGTTCGGTGCCGGGCACCTTGCCGTTGATGTGCAGCGTGATGCCCTCGTCGGGCTGCAGGCGCAGGGTGAGCGAATTGGCGTCCAGACGCGGGCCGCAGCGCGCGGCAAAGAGCACGTGGGGCGGGCGGCGGAACTGCAGGCGCACCTCGCTGGCGCTCACGGGCAGACTCTTGCCGGTGCGCAGGTAAAACGGCACCCCGGCCCAGCGCCAGTTGTCCACCCAGAGCCGCAACGCGACGCAGGTTTCCACGTTCGAGTCCGGCCGCACCCCGGGTTCTTCCCGATAGGCCCGGCGCGGTTCCCCCGCGTCGGGCCCCGCCGTGTACTGTCCGCGCACCACGTGCCGGCTCACCTCGTCCGGCGGGATGGGCCGCAGCGAGCGCAGCAGCTTGACCTTCTCGTCGCGGATGGCCTCGGCCTCCAGGGCCACCGGCGGCTCCATGGCCATCAGGGCCAGCACCTGGAGCAGGTGGTTTTGCACCATGTCCCGCAACGCGCCGACCTCCTCGTAAAAGGCGCCGCGCGTGCCCACCCCCGACCGCTCGCTCACGGTGATCTGCACGTGGTCCACCGTCTGCCGGCTCCAGAGGGGCTCGAACAGCGCGTTGGCAAAGCGGAAGGTGAGGATGTTCTGGACGGTCTCCTTGCCCAGGTAGTGGTCAATGCGGAAAAGCTGGTGCTCGTGCGCGTGGCGGGTCAGCGCGGCGTTGAGCGCCCGGGCCGAGGCCAGGTCGTGGCCAAAGGGTTTTTCGATGACCACCCGTTGCCAGTACGGCGGCGTCTCCTCGCGCCGCAGCAGCCCGGCGGCGCTCAACCCGGCCACGATGTCGGCAAACCGGCTGGGCGAGGTGGCCAGGTAGAACAGCCGGTTGCGCCGCAGCGGTTCGGGCGCGAACCCGGCCAGCCGCTCCGCCAGGCGGCGGAGCGTTTCCGGTTCGGTGCCGTCGCCGGTCAGGTAATGGAGGTTGACTGCGAACTCCTCCCAGCGCGCGCGGTCCACCGGTCGCGTGCGGGAAAACTGCTGCAGCGCCGCGTAAAGCTCCTCGCGCCAGGCCGCATCGCTCCGGGCGCGGCGGGCCACGCCCACCACGCGGAACGGTTCGGGCAGGGCCCGCTCCCGGTGCAGATGGTAGAGTGCGGGCACCAGCTTGCGCGCGGTCAGGTCCCCGCTGGCGCCGAAGATGACCAGCGTGCACGGGCTCAACGGCGCGCGGCCGGCGTCGAGTTTGCAGACCAGCAGTTCGTCCAGTTGAGAAGTGTCGCCGGGAGGCGCAAATTCATCCATGCCCCCAGCGTGGGCCCGCCCGCCCCGGGCCGCAAGCCGGCCGGGCGCGACTTTTTCTGCTTCGCCCGCGCGCCGGTCCCGGCCATGCTTGGCGCGATGAGCGCCCCCGCCACCCTGCAGGTCTCCTGCGTCCAGCTTCACTGGGCCCGCCCGCTGGCCTTCAACCTCGAACGCACCCTCCACTACATCCGCGCCGCGGCCGCCGCGGGCAGTCGCGTGGTGCTCTTCCCCGAGGCCAGTCTCACCGGCTACTACTTTCCCGACGTGATCCGGCTGGACCCGCGCGAGGTGCTGGCGGCGCTGGACCGCACCCGCCGCGCCGCCGCCGAGGCCGGCCTGTGGGTCATCGCCGGCACGCTGCGCCCGACCGCCGACCGCTACCTGAACCTCGCCCACGTCATCTCCCCGCGCGGCGAAATCGTGCACGAATACGCCAAGGTCCACCTCGCCGGCCGCGACGAGCGCCAGTACTGCCGCGCCGGCGACAAGCTCTCCCTCTTCGAGCTGGACGGCATCCGCTGCACGCTGGCCATCTGCCGCGACGGCCGGCATCCGGAGGTGTACCGGCTGCCGGCCATGCTCGGCGCGCAAATCTTCTTCCACCCCTCGTGCAGTTCGGACGAACCCGAGGCGGTGGTCTGGAAACGCACCTCCGGCCGCGCCCAACTGCCCGCCGGCCCCACCACCCGCATCTTCCACTGCGTGGCCAACACCGTCGGCCAGTCCCCCGACGGCCGCCAGAGCTCCAGCGGCCAGTCCTTCATCCGCAACCCCGACGGCCTGCCCCTGGCCGAGGCGGGCTGGTACCAGGAGGAAATGATCACCGCCGTGCTCGACCTGGCCCGGGCCGACCGCCAATACGCCCTCGACAGCCTCCGCGACCCGCCCTTCCTGCGGCCCTACTGGGAAGCCATGCTCCAAGCCGTGGCCGAACGCGCCGACCGGCCCCCCGCCTGACCCCGCGCCGCTGGTCAGCCGCCGCCCCGCGCCTATACTCCCGCCATGCAACCGCGCGTGCTCTGCCTGTTGTTTCCCGGGTTCGAGGAAATCGAAACGATCGCCCCGGTGGACCTCCTCCGCCGCGCCGGCGCCACGGTCGTGCTCGCCTCGCTCACCGGCGAGCCGCTCGTGCCCGGCCGCGGCCGGATCACGGTGCAGGCGGACGCCGCGCTTTCCGCCGTGGCCAACGAGCCCTTTGACCTGTTGCTCCTGCCCGGCGGTCCCGGCGTGAAGGCCGTCCGCGCCGAGGGCCGCGCCGCCGCGCTGGCCCGGCGGTTCGTCGAGGCCGGCCGCCCCGTGGCCGCCATTTGCGCCGCGCCCACCGTGCTGGCCGACGCCGGCCTGCTGGCCGGACGCCGGTACACCGCGCATTTCTCGGTGCACGACGAACTGCCCGCGGCCCGGGCCGACGAACCGGTGGTCGAGGACGGACCGCTGATCACCTCGCGCGGCGCGGGCACGGCACTCGCGTTCGGCCTGGCGCTGGTCCGGCGCCTGTTTGATGACGCCCGCACCCGCGAGGTGGCCCGCACCATCATGTATTGAACCGCCCCTGCCCCGGCCCCGCGTTCATGTCCCCCGGCGCACACATCCTGGTCACCGGCGGCGCCGGGTTCATCGGCTCGCACCTGGTCGAGCGGCTTCTCGCCGAGGGATGCCGCGTGACGGTGATGGACGACTTCTCGACCGGCCGGCCCGAAAACCTCGCCGCGGTCCGGACCGACCCGCGCCTGCGCGTGATCGAGGCCCGCGTCTCCGCCTGGGCCGGGTTGGACCGGTTGGCGGGCGAGGCCGACGCGATCTACCACCTGGCGGCGGCGGTGGGGGTGGAGTTGGTGGTGCGGTCGCCCATCCGGACCATCCGGACCAACCTGGACGAGACCGAGGCCGTCCTCGAGGCCGCCGCCGGCCGGGGCGTGCCGGTGTTGCTGGCCTCGACCTCCGAGGTGTACGGCAAAAGCCAGCGCGAGGAGTTTCGCGAGGAAGACGACCTGCTCATCGGCCCGCCGCACCTGGGCCGCTGGAGCTACGCCTGCTCGAAGTTGATGGACGAGTTCCTCGCCCTGGCCTACGCGCGCGAGCGCGGCCTGCCGGTGATCGTGGCCCGGATTTTCAACACCGTCGGCCCGCGCCAGACCGGGCAGTACGGCATGGTGCTGCCGCGCTTTATCGCGGCCGCCCGCGCCGGCCGGCCGCTCCGGGTGTACGGCGACGGTGCGCAGACGCGCTGCTTCTGCTACGTGGCCGACACGGTCGAGGCGCTCGCCCGCCTGATGCGCTGCCCGGCCGCCCGCGGCGAGGTCTTCAACGTGGGCAGCACCGAGGAGGTCAGCATCCTCGAACTGGCCCGCCGGGTGATTGCCGCGCTGGGTTCGACCGCGCCCATCGAGCTGGTGCCGTACGACGCCGCCTACGCGCCGGGGTTCGAGGACCTGCGCCGCCGCCGGCCCGCGGTGGACAAGCTGGAGCGGTTCACCGGCTTTCGCCCCGCCACGCCGCTGGACGAGATCATCCGGCGCACCGCCGGGCTTTGAAGCGGCACGCCCCGGGCAGTCCCGCCTGGAACGCCCCCCGGCCCGTTCCCTCCGTTGAAGCCCGGGGCGCTCCGCGGGGGCCGACCGTCCCGGGGCCTGAACCACCCGGCGGGGCCGCCCGCACGCCGCCGGCGCTCAGACCCCGTGCGCGCCGCGCCGCCACAACTCGAAGTGGTACAGCGCCGCCACCACGAGCGAGTGCCGGATGCGGCCGCGGGCCACCAGCCCGGGCACCTCGGCCACGGGCACCAGGTGCGTGGCCAGGTCCTCGCTGTGATCGAATGCGCGCTCGTGCCGGGGCACGCACTGCTCGATCAACACCACGTGGCAGGTGTTGCTCATGATGGCCGGGTTGGGGCGCACGGTGCCGATCACCCGCGCCCGCTCGCCCGCGTAGCCGGTTTCCTCGCGCAACTCCCGCACGGCGGTCGCCTCCGGCGAGGCGTCCGTGGCGTCCATCACCCCGCCCGGCACCTCGAGCTCGACCGCCTCGGTGCCATGGCGGAACTGCTCGACCAGCACCATCCGGTCGTCGGGCGTGAGCGCGACGATGTTCACCCAGCCGGGGGTGTCCAACACGTAAAAGTCGTGCGTGCGGCCGGTGCGGGGCGAGCGCCGCCGCACGCGGCGCACGCGGAAGACGCGGTAGTCGGCCAGGGTCTCGGCGGCCAGGGTGGGCCAGGGCGCAATCACGGGGCGAGCCTTGCCGGGCGCGGCGGGTTTGGCAATGCCGGCCTGCCGGCGCCGCGCCCGTCCCGGGCGCCCGCGCGGCGAAATACTCGACGCCCCGGCCGGCGCCGTCTAGCCTGCCGCCCGGATGGACCCGCGCTATCCAAAGCTGGCCCGCCTGCTGGTGGAATATTCCACCGCATTGCGCCGCGGCGATCACGTGTTGCTGGACCTGATCGAGGTGCCGGATGAGTTCGGCGTGGCGCTCATCCGCGCGGTGCGGGCCGCCGGCGCCGTGCCGGTGGTCGAGGTGCGCCACACGCGGATCACGCGCGAGATCATGCGCGAGACCGACGCCCGCCACGCCGCGCTGGTGCGCGACCTCGAGCTGCACCGCATGAAAAAGGTGCAGGCCTACATCGCGCTGCGCGGCGCCCACAACGCCAACGAGGCCGCCGACGTGCCGGCCGACCGCCTGGCCCTGTTCACCCGCACCCTGCGGCCGGTGCTGGACCGCCGCATCAACCACACCCGCTGGGTGGTGCTGCGCTGGCCCACCCCCTCGATGGCCCAGGCCGCGGGCATGAGCACCGAGGCGTTCGAGGACTTTTTCTTCCGCGTCTGCACGCTGGATTACCGCAAGATGGCCCGCGCCATGACGCCCCTGGTGCGCCGGATGCGGCGGGCCGACCGCGTGCGCATCACCGGCCCGGGCACGGACCTGACCTTCAGCATCCGGGGCATCGGCGCCGTGCCGTGCTGCGGCCGGCGCAACCTGCCCGACGGCGAGGTTTTCACCTGTCCCACGCTCAAGTCGGCCCACGGGGTCATCCAGTTCAACACCCCCAGCCTCTATGCCGGCACCCGCTTCGAGAACGTGCGGCTCGAATTGCGCGCGGGGCGCATCGTGAAGGCCACCGGGTCCCACGAACAACGGCTCAACCAAATCCTGGATACCGACCCCGGCGCGCGGTACATCGGCGAGTTCTCCCTGGGCTTGAACCCGCACATCCGCGAGCCGATGTGCGACACGCTCTTCGACGAAAAGATCGCCGGCTCGCTGCACTTCACCCCCGGCCAGGCCTACGCCGAGTGCGGCAACGGCAACCGCTCGGCCGTCCACTGGGACCTGGTGCTCATCCAGCGGCCCGAGTACGGCGGGGGCGAGGTGTGGTTCGACGACGTGCTGATCCGGCGCGACGGCCGGTTCGTGCCGGAGGACCTGCAGGGCTTGAACCCGGAACGACTGGGGTAACCGACCGCCTCCACCCCCGGGAAGGGTCGCCGGCCAACCGAGGTCGCCCAGCCCCCGGCCCGTGCGGCCGGCCAATGCGGCCTTGCCAGCCGGCGGCGGTTCGTTTCAACTCAGCCGACCTTTGACCTCCAACCCACTGCTATGGATGCCAACAATCGTCCGCCCCCGGCCTTCGCCCGGTCCCGGCTGCCGTGGCTGGTCGCCGCCGCGGCGCTGGTACTTTACCTGGTGACCTTGAACCGCTGGCTGCAGCTCACCAGCCTGCCGCTGGTGGCGCGCGTGGCCGGCTGGGACCCCTCGCCCAACCTCAGCGCGCCGTTGCTGTACCTGGTCACCCTCCCGGTGCGCTGGCTGCCGGGCAGCCTCCTGCCGGTGGCCCTGAACGTCCTGACCGCCCTGATGGCCGCGCTGACCCTCGGCCTGCTGGCCCGCGCGGTGGCGCTGCTGCCCTTTGACCGCACCCGCGAGGCGCGCCTGCGCGAGCGGGACGCGCAGGGGCTGCTGAGCCTTCCGCTGGCCTGGGTGGGACCGGCCTTCGCGGTGCTGCTCTGCGGCCTGCAACGCACCTTTTGGGAACATGCCACCGTGGCCACGGGCGAAATGCTGGACCTGCTGCTCTTCGCCGCGGCGGTCGGGTGCCTGCTCGAATACCGCCTGTCCCGGAACGAGACCTGGCTCACGGCGCTGGCGTTCGGTTACGGCCTGGCGGTCACGAACAACTACGCGATGATCGCCTTCTTCCCGGCCTTTGTCGTCGCCCTGGTTTGGATCATGGGCTTCGACTTCTTCCGGCTGCGCCTGATGGCGCGTCTGGCCGGGGCCGGGGTCGCGGGGTTGCTCCTGTACCTGTTGTTGCCGGCGCTGGCCGCGCTCTCGCCGCACGCCGCCGACGCTAGCTTCGGCACCTACCTGCGCACGCAACTGGCGGCCCAGAAGGCGGCCCTGGCCGCGGTGCCGCCCTTTGCCGTGCTGCTCATCAGCCTGAGCACGGTGCTCCCGGTGTTTGTGCTGGCCCTCCGCTGGCGCCGCACCGCCGAGGACACCAGCCGCGCGGGCGCGGTAATGGCCGATTTCTTCACGCGCTTCGTGCACGTGGTCATGCTCGCGGCGGCGGTGTCGGTGTTTCTGGACCCGGTCTGGAGCCCGCGCGCGCTGGGCTTCGGGCGGGCGATGCTGCCGTTTTACTTCCTGGCCGCGCTGGCGGCGGGTTATTACACCGGCTACCTGCTGTTGCTGGCGCGCGACCCGGTCGGCCGCGCCGCGTACCTGGTCACCTCCGGGGGCCGGCTGCTGGGCCGGGCGCTGGCGGCGGCGGCGTTGCTGGCGGCGGTGGCGCTGCCCGTGACACTGGCCGCGCGCAACGGCCCCGCCGTGGCGGCGCTCAACGGCCGGGAACTGGCCCGCCTGGCGGACCGGTTGGTGGACGCGCTGCCGGCCCGGGACGCCTACGTGCTGAGCGACGACCAGACCAACCTGCTGCTGTTGGAAGCCGGTCTGGCGCGGCGGGGCGCGGCGGGCGCGCATGTGCTGCTGTGGTCGCGCCTGATGCCCTACCGGCTTTACCAGCAGCAACTGCACCGCCGCTACGGGGCGCGCTGGCGCTGGGGCGCGGAGAAGGATTTGCCGGAAGTGATCGCGCCCGCGGGGCTGGCCATTCTGGTGCGCAACGTGGCCGCCTCGAACCAACTGTTCTACCTCCACCCCAGCCTGGGGTACTACTTCGAGCAGGTCGAACAGGTGCCGACCGGCCTGGTGTTTCAGGTCCGGCCCCGCCCGGACGAGTTGACGCCGCGTCCGGCGTTGACCGGCGAGGAGCTCGCCCGCGGCGAGGCGGCCTGGGAGGCTTTGCGGCCCGCCCTCGAGGCCCTGCCGGCGGCCGAACCCACCTCCCCGCTCGAGCGCCGCTACGTAAACGCCTTTTACGCGCGCGGGCTGGCCTCCTGGGGCGCCGCCGTCCAACGCGCCGGCCAGCCGGACCGCGCCCGCCGCTGGCTGGAGCTGGCCCTGCGCCTGAACCCGGCCAACACCGCCGCCCGGATCACCCTGGCCTTCAACGACGCCCTCCGCGCCGGCCGCCTCCCCGCGCTGGACGGCCCCACCCAGCCGGACTTGTCCGAGGAGCGTCGCGGCTGGGACCAACTGGTCGTCGAGGACGGGCTCTTTGACCACGTGCAGTTCTCCTATCGCCTGGGGCTGCTCTTTGTGGAAAGCGCCTACTTCCGCCAGGCGCTGACCGAGTTTCAGCGTGTGCGCGCGCTGCTGCCCGACCACCCCGAGGTGGGCATCTGGGAGCAGGTCATGATCGCCCTGAGCCGGTTCACCCGCGGCGAGGTGGCGGAGGCGGAGGCGCAGGTGCTCGAATTGCGCGCCCGGCATCCGCGCAACGTGAACGTGCTCGAGGCACTCAACCAGATTTACCAGGCCACCGGCCGCCTCACCAACGCGCTGGAGACCCTGCGCGCCCAGATCGAACTCGAACCGGACAACGCCCGGGCCCTGCTCAACCTGGCCGCGCTGCACATCCAGATGAAGAATTACGACGCCGCGCTGCCCCCGCTCAACACCCTGCTCAGGAACAACCCGAAGAACACCGCCGCCCTGCTCAACCGCGCCATTGCCCACCTCCAGGCCGGGCGGTTGGACGCGGCCCGCCAGGACTACGAGGCCCTCCGCGCGCTGGTGCCCGAGTCCTACGCGGTGTATTTCGGCCTGGGCGAGATCGCCCTGCGCCAGCAGGACAAGGCGGCGGCGTTGCAGCATTTCGAGACCTACCTCAAGTACGGCATCCGCGGCTCCGAGGAGTACAAGAGCGTGGAAGAACGGATCCGCCGCCTGAAGGCCGGCGGCGCCTAGCCGGTCATGCGCGTGACCCACGTCATCACCCGCCTCGTGGTGGGTGGGGCGCAGGAAAACACCATCGCCTCGGTCCTCGGCCTGCGCCGCCGCCCCGGACTGGAGGTGGACCTGGTGGCCGGGCCCACCACCGGCGCGGAGGGCTCGCTCGAAGCCCTGGTCGCGGGCGAGCCCGGCCTGTTCACGCGCGTGCCTTCGCTGGTGCGCGCGGTCAACCCCTGGCTGGACGCGCGCGCGTACCTGGCCCTGCGCCGGCTCTTCCGTCAGCGGCGGCCGGACCTGGTGCACACCCACAGCGGCAAGGCGGGGGTGCTGGGGCGCCTGGCGGCCCGCGCGGCCGGCGTACCCCTCATCGTCCACACCATCCACGGACCGTCGTTTGGTCCGTTCCAGGGGTTCCTGGCCAACGCCCTGTTCAAGGCGGCGGAGCGCCGGGCGGGTCGGGTGACCACGCACTTCGTGGTCGTGGCGCAAGCCATGGCCGAGCAGTACCTCGCCGCCGGCATCGGCCGCCCCGAACAGTACACGCGCATCGTCAGCGGCTTCCCCCTCGAACCGTTTCTCGCCGCCCGCCACGACCCGGACGTGCGCGCCCGCTGGGGGCTGGCGCCGGACGATTTCGTCGTGGGCAAGATCGCCCGCCTCTTCAAGCTCAAGGGCCATGACGAGCTCCTCACCGCCGCGCCCCACCTGGTCCGGCAATGCCCGTGGATGAAATTCCTGCTGGTGGGCGACGGCCCCTGGCGGGCGCGCCTGGAGGCCCGGGTCCGTGACCTGGGCCTCGCACGCCACGTGGTCTTCACCGGCCTGGTTCCGCCCGCGCAAATCCCCGAGCTGGTGGGCGTGATGGACGTGGTGGTGCACCTGTCCCGTCGCGAAGGCCTGGCGCGGGCCCTGCCCCAGGCCCTGGCCGCCGGCCGGCCCGTGATCGCTTACGCATGCGACGGCGCCGGCGAGGTCTGCCGCAATGGCGAGACCGGTTTCCTCATCGCGCCGGGAGACCTGGCCTCGCTGCAACGGCGCCTGCTCGAACTGGCCGCCGACCCGCGCCGCCGCCACCAGTTGGGCCGGCAGGGGCAGGCGCTGGTGCGCGACTGGTTCCCGTTGGAGCGCATGATCGAGGACCTGTACCAACTCTACCTGCGCCTGGCCGCGGCAGCGGGGCGCGTCCGCCGCGAAACCCGGTAGGGTGCCGCGGCGCCGGCGCCGTGGACGGCCGTGGGCGGCCAGGTCGAGGCAGGGCGTCGCGCCCGGCGGCGGGGAGCCGCGTGGCGATCGGCTAAACCGCCGACGTCACTCGACTCGAACCTGCTGCCCGGGACAACACCAGCCGCCGGTGGCCGCACTCCAAACGCTGCGCGAAGATGCAGCGCCCGAGGCGGCGCGAAGCGTCTGGAGTGCGCCGGCTTGCCGGCGCTGTACGTGGCCCCGGCGGCCGCGTCGCAGCGCGGTCCTACCTGGTGAAAGCCGCGGCCAAGCTGTTCGGGCGGCGTTGCCGGACTCCGGTCTGTTCGGCCGGTGGTCCGTTGCCGTAGGCTGCGCGCGCGGAACGGGACATGGGTTTTCCCCTCAACGTCTATGCCCTGGCCCTGGCCGGTGGTTTTTTCGCCACCCTGGCCGCCGTGCCGGTGTGGCGGGCGTGGTGTCGGCGCGCCGGCTGGGTGGATGAGCCCGGTCACCGCAAAATCCACCACACCCCCGTGCCCCTGGCCGGCGGGTTGGCGGTGCTGACCGGCCTGGCGGTGCCGCTGGCGCTGGGCGCGCTGGCCCTGCACCTGGGTTGGCTGGACCTGCCCACCCGCGGCGCCCTCGGTCACGGTTACGCCCGGCGCGCGCCGCAACTGCTGGCCATTCTGGCCGGCGCGCTGGGCATGGTGGGGCTGGGGTGGTGGGATGACCGTTACGAGTTGCGCCCCGCCGCCAAGTTCCTCGGGCAGGTCCTCCTCGCGCTGGCGGTGGCGGCCGCCGGCGTGCGCGCCACGCTGTTCGTGCCCAGCCTGGGGTTCAGCCTGATGGTGACCACGCTCTGGATCGTGACCGTGACCAACGCCTTCAACTTCCTCGACAACATGAACGGCCTGTGCGCGGGCGTGGGAGCCATCGGCGCGGGCTGTTTCGCGCTCAAGGCGGCGGTGGGCGGACAATACCTGGTGGCGGCGCTGGCCCTGTTGGTGACGGCCGCGCTGGTCGGTTTCCTGCCGTACAATTTCCCCCGCGCCACGGTCTTCCTGGGCGATGCCGGCAGTCACCTGGTGGGGTACCTGCTCGCGGTGCTGGCCATTTTGCCGGACTACTACTCGCCCGCGCACCCGGTGCGCACCGCCGTGCTCAACCCGCTGCTCATCCTCGCCGTGCCCCTGGGCGACCTGGTGCGAGTGGTGCTCTGGCGCTGGCGACACGGCCGGCCGGTGTACGTGGGCGACACCAACCACCTCTCGCACCTGCTGGTCCGGCGCGGCCTGCGTCCCACCACCGCCGTGCTCCTGATCTGGCTCCTGGCCGCCGCGTTGGGCGCCCTGAGTTTTCTGTAAACCGCAGGCCGGCCCGGCCACGCCGCACCGCCGCCGTCCCGGAAGTTGATTGTACCCTCCGCGGACCGCGCCGGCGCAGGTCCTCGACTTCGGCCTTCGGACTTCGGCTTTTTTCCTTTGGGCTCGGGCTTCCGACCTGTTCACCCGCGCCGCCCTCCAGCGCCGGCTTGACGCCCGCGCCGGCGCCCGCCAAAACCCGGTCGTGAACCACACACATCGCACCCCGCCGTCCCGGACGTCGCGCGCGCCGCTCTCCCGCCGCCAGTTCCTGGGCACCGCGGCGGCGCTCGCCGCGCCCCTGGTCATTCCGGCCACGGCGCTGGGCCGGGGCGGACGGGTCGCGCCCAGCGAACGCATCGTCATGGGGTGCATCGGCGTGGGCGGACAGGGGACGCGGCAAATGGCCGGCGGCATCTGGTCGCCGGCGGGCGGCTTCATCAGCCAGCCGGGTGTGCAAATCGTGGCGGTGTGCGACGTGAACGCGGCCAACCGCCAGCGCGCCCGCGACATCGTCAACGAGAAGTACGGCAACCAGGATTGCGCCGCGTACGTGGACTTCCGCGAGTTGCTGGCCCGGCCGGATATTGACGCCATCCTCTCCGCCACCGGCGAACGGTGGCATCCGCTCATTGCCATTGAGGCGGTCAAGGCCGGCAAGGACGTGTACTCGGAGAAGCCGCTGTCGCTGTCCATCGGCGAGGCGCGGGCGGTGGCCGACGCCGTGCGGCGGTACGGGCGCATCTTCCAGATCGGCACGCAGCAGCGGTCCTGGTACGAGTTTCGGTTCGCCTGCGAGCTGGTCCGCAACGGCTACCTCGGCGAGGTGCGCCGGGTCACGGCGGACGTGGACGGCAACGCCGCGCATTGCACGCTGCCCGGCGAGCCCGCGCCCGACCCGGCGGTTTTTCACTGGGACCTCTGGCTGGGGCCCTCGCCCTGGCGGCCGTACCACTCAAAAATCCCCGGCAGTTGGATGGCCTGGCGCGATTACTCCGGGGGCGACATGACCAACTGGGGCGCGCACGTCTTCGACATCGTCCAGTGGGGCCTGGGGATGGACGACAGCGGGCCGGTGGAAATCCTCCCGCCCGACGGCCGGGACGTGAAACGGCTGACCTACATCTACCCGAACGGCGTCCGCTGCGTGCGCGACCGCGTGCCGGGCCACAGCAAGGGCATCATGTTCCAGGGTACCCGGGGGGTGGTGAAGGTCAGCCGCGAGTTGTTCGAGACCGAGCCGGCCAGCCTCAAGAAGGTCCGACTCGGGCCCAACGACCTCCGCCTGCACGAGGCGTACAATCACCACACCGATTTCCTCGACAGCGTGCGCTCCCGCCGCCCGCCCGGGGCCAACGCCGAAGTGGCCTGCCGCTCGATCACCGTGGCGCACCTGGGCAACCTGGCCGAGGACCTGGGTCGCCCGTTGAAGTGGGACCCGCGCCGCGAACGCTTCGTGAACGACCCCGAGGCCGACCGCTTTATCACACGGCCGCTGCGTCCCCCGTGGCATCTCTGAGGCGCGGGACCCCCGGCGGGACGTCGGCACCGCACCGGCGAGAACACCGGCCGGCGGAAAAGTCCGGCGCTCACCGCCACCCGCCACGCCCCGGTGCCCGGCACGCTTTGGACTCGACGCCCGAACCGGACGCCCACAACTTCTCACCCGCCATGAAACACCCCTTGCTCCGTTTCGCCCGTGGACTCCGCGTGCTCGCGGGCCTGCTCGGCCTGCTGGCCCTGGCGCTCCCCGCGCGGGCCGAGTTCCGCGCCGCCATCGCCGTCCGCAACGTCACCCCCGATCCCCTCCTGCCGGTCTCCGGCGGCGTCGGCCCCTCGCATCCGACCACCCGCAAGGCGGGCGAGCTGACCGCGCGCGCGCTGGTGCTCGAAAACGACGGCACCCGCGTCGCCCTCGTCAGCGTGGACTTCCTCGGCTTCCCCGCCGTGCTGGGCGACAAGGTCCGCGCCCGCGTGTCCGGCATCCCGGCCACGAACATCCTCATCGGCGCCACCCACACCCACAGCGCGCCGGACTGCTACGGCTTCCCGGACGAGACCGGCCGGACCGGCGCCGATTTGAAGTACCTGGAGTGGGTCTGTGCCCGGACGGCCGAGGCCATCAACGAGGCGGTCGCCCGCCTGGCGCCCGCGGCGGTGAAGATCGCCACCGGCGAGGCGCGGGGCCGCATCGCCTACAACTACTACGCCGAGCAGCTCTACGACCCCCGCTGCCACGTCATCCAGGTCCTGGACCCCGCCGGCCGACCCGTGGCCACGCTGGTCAACTACGCCATCCACCCCGAAGTGCTCGGCTCCCGCCAGGGCATCCTCAGCCCCGACCTGGTGGGACCGTTGTACGACCGGCTGGCCGAGGCCGGCGGCGGCACCGGCATCTTCCTCAACAGCGCCCAGGGCGGCATGGTCACCGCCGACAACCGCCGCCCCGACGGCCGCGAGGTCAACGACTGGTCCGAGTGCGAGCGCATCGGCCGCCTGCTGGCCGACGAAGCCCTGCGCCTCGTGGCCGACGCCCCGGTTCAGAAAAACCCCCGCCTCCAGTGCTTCGCGCGCACCCTCGAGTTTCCCGTGGACTCGCCGCTGTTGCTGGCGGTGATGCGGGCCTCGCCGCTGGGCTTCCGGCCCGTGCGTGAGCGTCACGTGGCCACGATGCTGAATCTGGTCAACCTCGGCAACGCCCAGTTGCTCACCATCCCCGGCGAGGCCCTGCCCAACATCGGCTACTACCTCAAGCGCAAGATGGCCGGCGAACACAACCTGCTGCTGGGGCTGACCAACGACGCCTTCGGCTACATCCTCACCAAGGAAGACTGGGGCAGCTTCAAGCGCTACGACTACATCACCCGCACCTGCCTGGGCGAACTGACCGGCGAGATTTACGTCCGCGAAGCCCTCCACCTCGTCGCCGACTGTCCGCCGCCGGAACGCCTGGCCCCTTGAGTCGCCGCGCCGCCGCCGGCGATTCCGGCTTGGCCGCCCCGACCCCGCCGCTCCTTTGTCAGCGTCATGCCCCGGTTCACCCAAACCGACCAGACCGGCCGCGCCGGCGTTCACCTGGTGGCGCGACTCTGTTCGCAGATGGGCGTGATCTGGCGGGAGACCAGCGCGTCCGACACCGGCTTCGACGGCGAGATCGAGCTGACCCGCGGTAACCACGCCACCGCCCAAATCATCAAGGTCCAGATCAAGGCGGGCCGATCCTACCGCCGCAGTGAAACCGCGGACCGCTTCGTTTTCCTGGCCGACGCGGACCATTTCCGTTACTGGACCGAGGCCACCAACCCCGCCATCCTCATCGTTTGCGACCCCGAGGCCGACCTCGCCTGGTGGGAAGACCTGAAGACCTGCGCCGCGCTGCACCCGGACCTCCTCCAGACCGGCCGGAAGCAGGTCAGGATCACCTTCGACAAGCAGCGCGACCGCCTCACCGGGGACAGCGCCGCGGCCCTGCGCCAGGTGTGTGCTCCCACCCTCGAAAGCCTGCTCCGGCCCCCGGCGGACCCCGCCGCCCGGCCAGGAGTTGGACCTGCTCAAGGCCAGGCATCGCGTCACCCGTCTCGTCGGCCGCGACTCCGACCTGGCCGACCTTTGGAAATGGCTCACATCGCGCGAGCCGATTTCCGCGCGGTTGTTGGTGGGCGGCGCCGGCGCCGGCAAGACCCGCCTGGCGATCGAACTGTTGCGGCGCGCGCAGGCGAAGCGGAAGAACTGGCGCGCCGGCTTCCTCACCCCCGAGGGGCGCGACCGGCTCCGGGCCGATGCGTCGCGGCGCCGGGCCGGTTCCGCCGCCCCGCTGGATTGGGTCTGGCACGTTCCCACCCTGCTGGTGGTGGATTATGCCCAAACCCTGGCCCGCCCGCTGGCCGCGCTGTTCCGCACCCTGTTCCGCCAATGTCGGGCCGGCCGGCCCCCGCTGCGACTGCTGTTGTTGGAACGCGTCGCCGGCGACTGGTTCGAGGACCTGCTTCGGACGGAGGACAGCGACGGCCCCGGCCCCGTCCGCCTCCTGTTCCACCCGCCCCGGCCGGTCGAGCTGACGCCAATCCCGCCGGGGCCGCTGCGCCGCCAACTGCTGGCCGACACCCTCGCCCAAGCGGCCCACCTCGGCAGGACGCCCCCGCCAGCGTTGCCCCCTGAAACCGACGCCGCCTTCAGCGAGTCGCTCCACCGCGCGGACTTTGCGAACCCGCTCAACCTCATGTTGGCCGCGCTGGCCGCCCCGGAGAGCGGGCTGACGGCCGCCCTGCGGCGGGAGCGGGTGGATCTGGCCGTGGACCTCGCCCGCAAGGAAGTCCGCCGCCTGGCCCGGTTCGCGCCCGTGGCCGATGACCCGGCCCGGCAACGCATCCTCGAACACCTGGCCGGCTGCGCGACCCTCGAGCACGGCTTCACCGTTGCGGAACTGCGGCGGGCCCTCGAGGAGGAACTGCCGGCTCTGGGCCTGGCATGGCCAGGTGGAACGGGTGACCTCGAAGCCGTACTCAAGCAGGCCCTGCCCGGCGAATTCCTGCCCGTGGCACCGGTCGAGCCGGACTTCATCGGCGAGGCGCTGGTCTTGACTGCGCTGGCCCGTCCCGACTGCCCCGCCGGACCGCAGCGTTGGACCAGTTGGTGCGCCACGGTGGAGCGCTGCGCCGGCCGTGACCCCCTGGCCACACCCGCCACGGTGCTGCACGCCTTCCAAAACTACGGCGGTCACTCCGAATACGGTGACGCCCTGCTGGCGGCCACCGACCGCCTCATCCAGACCGGCCTGAACGATCGGGACCCCACCCTGCTGATGGGCATCGAGCAAGCCCTCCCGGAATCAACCCTCACCCTTCGCGCCCGGGCGGCGGAGATTACCCGGACGCTCTACCGGCGGTTCAAGGGGGCATACGCTGCGGGTCAAAAAGTACTCAAGCCCGAGGTTGCCCGACTGGCCAGTAATCTGGCGATAGTGGTTGAGCGACCTGGGCCGGCCGGAGGAGGCCCTGGCTGCCGCCCAGGAGGCGGTGAAGATTCGACGGGCGTTGGCCCGGCAGAACCCCAATCCGTTCTCACCTAAACTGGCCCGGTCCCTGGGCACGCTGGGTCATGTGTTCGAGAAGCTCGAACGTCCCGCAGACGCGTTGTCCTGCTTCCACGAAGGCATCCAGGTGCTGCGATCCCATTTCCTCGCGCTGCCGGAGGCCCATGCGCCGGTCATGGAGGTTTTGGTGACTGACTACTTGCGGCTGACCAAGGCCCTCAGCCAGCCAAAGGACGAATCGTTGCTGGCACCCATCCTGGCGCGGTTGAAACGCCGGCAGCGGCGGAGCAAATGATGCGGGGCGCGTTCCCGCGCTCCGACCCGGCTCAGGCGCCCCCGCCCAGGCTGTCCATGAACTGCCGGGGCTTTTGCATCAGCTCGATCTCGTAGCCCTCCGGGGCGTCAATGAAGGCGAAGCCGCTGCCGTCGGGTCGCAGCGTGGGACCGTCCGAGTACTTCAGACCGAACTTCTCGAGGTGCCGGGCGAAGGCCTCGAGGCTTTCGACCTCGAAGGCCAGGTGGGTGAGGTCCGGTTGCACCTGCACCGGCCCGCTGGCGGGGTAGCAGCACAGTTCGATCGTTTCCTCGCTCAGCGGGGCCTTCAGGAAAACCAGCTCGGAGCCGCGGGGGGATTTGTGGCGGCGGACTTCCTGGAGGCCGAGCACTTCCTTGTAAAAGCGCACGCTGCGTTCGAGGTCGTTCACGCGGTAGCGGGTGTGCAAGAGTCGGGTAACCATGGCGCGCGCAAGGTAGGTCGGCGGCATCGTCCTGCCAAGTCCAACCCCGACGCCGGGTTGCCCCACGCCTGACAGGGGCGCCCGGGATGGTGGCGCCGCGGGCGCGCGGAGCGTTTGGAGTGCGCCAGCTTGCTGGCGCTTTCCGGGGGAAACGACCGCACGGTAGCGCGGCCCTGCCGAATCCGGAGGT
>JBBIJZ010000005.1:0-10218 GCA_037445715.1 Verrucomicrobiales bacterium
GCGTGGCGGCGCGCACCCGGCTGTGCCTGCACCTGGAATGGCGGCCGGGCGACACGGATGGTTTCCGGCGCCCGGGCTACACCGTTTCCTTTGAGCCGGGGCTGGGATGGATGCACGGACGCTGGTCGGCCCAACTGCTGGCGCCGGTGGCGTTGTACCGGAACCGACAAGCCAGTGTGGCCGACGAGCGCTATGGCCGGATCACCGGCCTGGGCACGGTGCCTGGAGACGCGGCCTTCGCCGACTACACCCTCATCGCCAATATCTCTTTCCGCTTTTGAGCCGGCTTGACTCCCCTACCCCGCCTTGGTCTTGGGTACGGCCGTAAACCACTGGCTGATTCGCAAGCAGTCAACAGATGTTGCCTCTCGCGCGGGAGGACCGCGCCTGGCATTTGCCCGGCGGGAATCCAGCCAGGTGACAAGCACGATGACCGCGCGTCGCCGCGCTTTCCGGGGTTGTCAGCGGGAAGGGCGGACGGTTAAACCGGCGGGGTGAAAAGTCTGTCGGTTCGGTTGGCTTACGGCGAGCAGGGCGTGGTGGTGGAACTGCCTGCCGCGGTCACTACCGTGATTGAGCCGGAGCATCGCGCGGGCCTGCCGGATGAAAAGGCGGCGGTCCTGGCGGCGTTGCGCCAGCCCGTCGGGGCTTTGCCCCTGCGGCAAATGGTCCGGCCGAGCGACCGCGTGTGCGTGGTGTTCACCGACAGCACCCGCGCCACGCCCAACGAGCGGTTGATTCCCTGGTTGCTCGAGGAGTTGGCGCACGTACCCGCCGCCCACATCACGTTGCTCAACTCGACCGGTACGCACCGCGCGAACACGTCCGTGGAACTGACCCGGATGCTGACGCCGGAGGTCACTGCCCGGTACCGCGTACTGAACCACGATGGCCACGACGCGGCCGCGCTGGTGGAGGTCGGCCGGATGCGCGACGGCACGCCGGCGCTGCTGAACCGGCACGTGGTCGAGGCGAACGTGCGTGTGGTAACCGGCTTCATCGAGCCGCATTTTTTCGCCGGGTTCAGTGGCGGGCCCAAGGGCCTCATGCCCGGCTGCGCGGGGTTGGCCAGCGTGATGGCCAACCACCGCCCGGAAAACCTGGCCAGCCCGCAGGCGACCTTTGGCGTCACCGAGGGCAACCCGCTCTGGGAGGAACTGCGCGAGGTGGCGCTGCGCGCGGGACCGAGTTTCCTGCTGAACGTGGCCCTCAACGAACGGCGCGAGATCACCGGCGTTTTTGCCGGCGACCCGATCGCGGCACACCGGGCGGGATGCGAGTTCGTGCGCCGCACGGCCATGCGCGTCGTGCCGGCGCCGTTCGACGTGGTGGTGACGACCAACAGCGGCGCGCCGCTGGACCTGAATCTCTACCAGGGCGTGAAGGGCCTGGCCGCAGCGGCTCGCATCGTCAAGCCCGGCGGTTCGATCCTGCTGGCCTGCGAATGCCGCGAAGGAGTGCCGGCGGGCAGTCCGTTCGAGCGTTTGCTGGTCCAAACGCCGGATTTGGACACCTGGCTGACGCGACTGACCGCCAGTCGGCAGGTCGAACCCGAGCAGTGGCAGGTGCAAATCCTCGCCCAGGTGCGCCAGCGCTCCCGCCTGGCGCTTTACAGCACGCTGTCGCCGGAGGCGGTCCGCGCCTGTCACCTCGAGCCGTGCGCGGACATCGCCGAGTGGGTCAGCCGGGAACTGGACCGCCACGGACCGGATGCCCGGCTGGCGGTGTTACCGCAAGGGCCGTTGACCATTCCCTACCTGGCGGGCGGCACCGCGACTGGCACGGCCGGTTGAGGGCCGTTACGCCGGCGGCGGCAGGCTGAGCCTTTCCCCCAGCTTCAACACGCGGAAAGGTTGGCCGAGTCGGTGGCATTCCGCGGCGAATTCCTCCGGGCTGGCGGTGTTGAAGGCGAACAGATCGTAGTGGCAGGGCACGGCCAGACGCGCCCCGATTTGCCGCGCCAGGGCGGCCGCCTCGCGGCCCCACAGGTTCCCCGCCACGCGCCGCTCGGGCGAGCGGCCGTTGATCGGCAGCAGGGCCACCTGGATCAAGAACGGCCGCAGCCGCTCGATCATGCCCTCGTAAAGCACCGTGTCCCCGGCGTGGTACAGGACAAACGGCCCGGCCTTCAGGACAAAACCCACAAAGCGGTACAGTCCGGTGTCGTCGCGTTCGAGGGTTTCGTGCGCGGCGGGCACGGCGAGAAATTCAAAGTCACCCACTGCCACCGCGCGCGGCGGCTGGTCCGGGTCCAAACCGATGACCTGCGCGGGGTCCAGACCCGAGCGGCGGACCGCTTCGTCCCGATTGGTGCGGGCGCAGATCAGGCGCAAGCCCACGTTGACGCTCGCCAGCGGCCGCAAGGTGTCGGGGTCCAGGTGGTCGGTGTGGTTGTGGCTGGAGGTGAGGACGTCCACGCAATCCAGCCGCTCGGGGGCAACCACGCGCTCGGAGATGCGGACGTGCGGCTTGTCCGTGCCGGCGTACTTGCGGGTGAGCGAGTTGGAGAGGTACGGGTCCAGCAGGACCTGGCGTCCGGCCCATTGGACCAGGTAGCCGCTCTGGCCCAGCCACCAGAGGTGAAGGTGGTCAGGCTGGCTTTGCGCAGCCCGGATGTCCGCCAGGAGGGCCTCGTCTTGCAGCACCGGTTTGATCACGCGCCGAACGTAGCGGGAACGAAGCCCCGGCGGCAACGACAGGCGGCCGGAGAACGCACGGGTTGATTGCCCGGGCATCAAGGTGACGAAGGCCCGGGCTTTGGCATTGCTTGCACGCGGGAATCCGGTCCAAGTTTGCGCCGCTTGAAGAAGCGATGGCTTTTCCGGGCGCTCGCGCTGGCACTCATGCTCGGGCTGGGACTGCTCGTGGCCGAAGGGGTGTTGCGTTGGCGGGAGGCGGCGATCCGGGCGAGCGACCGCCCGGACCCGGGCATGATCCGGTACGACCCGCAGTGGGGCTGGCGCCTGATGCCGGGATGGACCGGGACGCACCGTCACCGTGATTTCACGGTGCGGTACCGCATCAACGAGCGGGGGTTTCGCCTCGACCCCGCGCAACCGGCGCACCGGCGGGGTCGCGTGGTGGCGGTGGTGGGGGACAGCTTTGCCTTCGGGCTGGGGGTCAACGACGAGGAGACGTTTACCAGCCTGCTCAATCGCGGGTGGAGCAACACCTACCTCAACCTGTCCGTGCCCGGGTACAGCACCGACCAGCAGGCGCTGCTGATCGAGTCCGTGTTGCCCGAGTACCGGCCGGACGAGTTGTGGTTGGTGGTGTACGTGGGGAACGACCTGCTCGACAACCAGTTTGCCCGCCCGCTTCAGTTCAATGCCGCCAAGCCGTACTTCGAGCGGGGGCCGACGGGACTGGTCTTGCAGAATGTGCCGGTGCCGCTGGCCTCCCGACCGCTCCGCGCCCCGCCGCCGGACCTGGAAACCGCCGTTCTCGGAGAGGATGCTGCTCGCCTAAGTTGGGGCGCGCGATCGGTTCGGCGCTGGGCGCTGGCGCGGATGTTCCGGAATCTACTGGCCGGCAGGACGGATTATCGCGCCCGGCTCGAAGCGCATTTGCAACCGGCCGCGGAGCTTTTCACGGCTTTGCTGGCGCGAATCCGGGAAGGCACCCGTCGGGCAGGCGTGGAACTGCGGGTTCTCGTCCTGGCCGGCCGGTCATTCGTCGAAGAGCCCGGCTCGCTGTCGGCCCAGTACCAGCAATTCTTTGCTGAATCCGTGTTGCAAGGGTGCCGGGCAGCAGCGGTGCCGGCGTATCACTTGGCGGCAGAACTGGCGGCGGAATATCAACGCAGTGGGCAGCGGCTTTACCATCCTTTCGACGGTCACCTCAATCGGCGCGGGCACGAAGTGGTTTGCCAGACCATCGTCAGGGCCCTGGCACCCGCACTCCCTCCTGCGACGACGCAATGACTCCAACTGCCGTCGGCGTGGCAAGGCGCGTCCGTTCCGGCCTGGCGTGGACACCGGGCGAGCTGGTGGTTGACGTGGGTGGCACCGGGTCCGCCGGGCGTGGAGCAGTGTCGGCCGCTGTCGGCCCAGCTTACAAGCTCTTGGCCGGTTCTGGGAGCGTGTGCAATCGGCTGTAAACCAGTCGGTTGCATGCCGGAAACAGCCCAATCGGGATGCCGCCAGGCCAAAGTGTCGGGGCCGGTTACATTCGGCAGGGTTCCAGGCGGACTGTTCTCGAAATCTCGAATGACTTCGAAGTGCCTGTTCGTGAAAGGGTTGCTTGGTGCAAACAAGCGGTTCGTGGGCGTTGGCACAATAGCTGTTTCCTCCACACATGGCTGGAGAGTCCAAGGGATGCGACGAAGACCGCCAAGCCTGGCGGAGAAGGAGGAAATCGGTGGTGGGGGGCAGAGGGGGGAGCGGTCACCGCTTTGCCAAAGCCAACTCGAAGCCGAGTTGGCTTTTTTCTTTGGTCCGCCTCCAAATTCGCCGCGCTGGGGTGTCGGGAAGCCCGGGGTTCATCCTTAGGTTGTCGTTGTTGCCTTCGGCAGAAGCCACCGCACACGCCGGACCCGGGTTTTTCCCCAGTCGTTACTATTCCGTCGCCCGTTTGTGACACGCCCGGACCAGCCTGCCCCCGCGTATGCGGAACGCACGCTTGCCCGGCTTGTTGGCGACCTTGCTCGTGGGGGCATGGATTGCCAGCGCCGCCGAATCGCCGTTGTCACGCGCGCGCTCGACCCTCGGAGAATGGGTCCGGGCCCGCAAAACCCTCGCGGCCACCCGCGCCGATTGGGCCGCGGACAAGGCCACGCTGGAACAGACGGCCGCCCTGCTCGAGCGCGAGCTGGCCGGCATCCGCGAGCAACAGGCCCAGGTCCAGACCAACCATGCCTCCGTGGAAGCCCAGCGCCAGGCGCTGGCGGAACAGCAGGTCCTTTATCAAGCGGGCCTCGATGCAGTTCGCGCGCGGGTGACGGAGCTGGAGGCCCGGGTCCGGCGGCTGGAACCGCTCTACCCGCCCGCCCTCAAGAGCACGGTGCAGCCGCTGCTCAATCGCCTTCCGGCGGACCCCGCCGCCACCAACGTGGCCCTGCTTCCGCGCGTGCAGGCGCTGGTCACCTTGCTCAACGAGGTGGACAAGTTTCACCTCGCCTTCAGCGTGGCCGAGGAGACGCGTCCGGGGCCGGACGGGCGCGAGCTGGCGGTTGAGGTTTTGTACGCCGGGCTCGCCCAGGCCTGGTTCGTCAACAAGGCGGGCGATTTCGCCGGGGTGGGGGTGCCCACGGCGGACGGCTGGCAATGGACCGCGCGCAATGAGCTCGCGCCGCTGATCGCGCGCGCCCTGCGCATGTACCGCAACGAACTGCCGGCCGAGTTCGTGTCCCTGCCGGTCCAACTGCCATGAAGCGCTGGCCTTTCCTTCTATTTCTGACCGGCTGGGGGGCGGTTTTCTCCGCCGCGGCCCAAACGAACCTCGCCCCGGTCGCGACCCTGGCCGAGGTCGCGGCCGCGGACCTGCGCCAAACCCTGGACGAACTGGCGGCGCTGCGCGCCCAAATCGAGGCCGAGCGTCTGCCCCTCGCGCAAAAGCTGGCCGGCCTCGAACAAGCCGTCCTGGACGAGCGCGCCGCCCTGCAGCGCGCCCAGCGCGAGGAGGCCAACCAGATGGTCCTGCTCGGCGTTCAGCGCAACGAGGTCCTGCGACTGAGCAACGAAGTTCGCACGCTCGAAAGCCTGTTCAACGAATACCGCCGCGCGGTCGAAACGCGCCTGCCCGTGGCCGAATTGCCGCGTTACCGCGACCTTCTTCGCGACTCGGCCGCCGCCGCCGATTCGCCCGACCTGCCCCCGGCCGACAAGCTCGCCCGTCAGCTCGATTTCGTTGCCGCTGCGCTGACCCGCCTCGAGGCCGCGCGCGGCGGCGACCGCTTCCCTGGCCAGGCCCTGGCGCCGGACGGCCTGGTGCTCAAGGGGCGGTTCCTTCAGCTCGGCCCGGCGGCGTATTTCGCGAGCGATGACGGCGGCGTGGCCGGTGTGGTGGAACAGCGGCTGAACTCGGCCGAACCCAACGTTGTCACCCTGCCCAACAACCAGTCGGAAGCGCTCCGCCTAGTCATCGCCCGGGGTACGGGGGATTTGCCGCTGGACGCCACCGGCGGCAACGCCCTGCGTCTGCGCGCCACGCAAGACCCCTTGACCGTCCACATCGCCAAGGGCGGGCCGGTGATGGTGCCCATCCTGGCGTTGGGCGCCTTTGCCCTGCTGGTCTTCGGGGTGAAATGGCTGCAAATCCGCCGAGTGCGCGTGGCGCGGCCGACCGAGCTGCGCGCCATCGTGGAAGCCCTAGCCGCCGGCCAGCCGGCCCGCGCCGAGCGCCAGGCCCGGGAAATCTCCGGCCCGGTGGGCGAGATGCTGGCGATGGCCATCCAGCACCATCGCGAGCCCAAGGAGTACATCGAGGAAGTGATGTACGAAAAAATGCTCGAGACCCGGCCGCGGCTCGAGCGGCTGGTACCGTTTCTGGCCCTGGCCGCCGCGGCGGCGCCCCTGCTCGGCCTGCTCGGCACCGTGACCGGCATGATCAACACCTTCAACATGATCACCGTCTTCGGCACCGGCGACCCGAAGACCTTGGCCGGCGGCATCTCCGAGGCGCTGATCACCACCGAATTTGGCCTCATCGTGGCCATCCCGTCGCTGCTGCTGCACGCGGCGCTTTCCCGTAAGGTCAAGGGCGTGCTGGGCAGCATGGAGCAGACCGCCACCGCTTTCATCAATGCCCTGCCCGCACCGGCGGCGGAAAACTTCCACCCTCGATCCTCCTCCCTGAGCCATGCGTGAACACATCCTCCAAATCTGGGCCGACGGCGGCTGGGTCATGTGGCCGCTGTTGGGCGTGTGTCTGATGCTGTTTGTCGTGGGCCTGCGCTTGTGGCTGGACCTGGCGCGACGACAACACCGGCGGCTGCGCGAGGACGAGTGGCAGCGCTGGGTCCGTCAACCCGAACTGGCCGAGGGCGAGGTGGGCGAAATCATCCGCTTCACCACAGTCGGGCGGACCGCCGAGGAAATCAGCCAGCGGTTCGCTGAGGTGAGCGCGGCGGAGCTGCCGGCAATTGACCGGCGGCTGGGCACGCTGGGCGCGCTCGTGGCCGCGGCGCCCCTCGTGGGGTTGCTCGGCACGGTGTTCGGCATGTTGGTCACCTTCCAGGCCCTGGCCGCGGGCGGCGGCGGCCGGGTGACCGAGGCGATGGCCGACGGCATTTCACAGGCGCTCTTTCCGCCGGAGGTCGGCCTGTGCATCGCGCTGCCCGGCTTGTTGTTGACCCATCTGATCCGCCGTCAGCGGCAGGAGTTCGAGGCCTTTCTGGCCCGGCTGGAGAGCTACACCATCCAGCACTTCCGCAAAACCCTGCCGCCGCCGGACCGCTCGGCCACCCCCGCGTCGGTCGCCGTGCCGACGGCGGTCCTCCAATCGCGCCCGTTGCCCGCATGAGATACCGCCGCGCCCTGGTCGAGGCGGACGAGACAACCGACATCAACGTCTCGCCGCTCATTGACATGGTTTTCATCCTCCTGATCTTCTTCATCGTCACTACGGTCTTCGTCGAGGAGACCGGCACGGAGGTGGACAAGCCACAGGCGGTCACCGCCAGCCAGCTCGAGAAAAACAGCATCCTGCTGGCCCTCACCGCCAAGGGGGAGGTGGTTTACGGCGGCAAGGAAATCGGTCTGGGCGGCGTGCGCCCGCTGGTCAGCCGCCTTTGCCAGGGCGACCCCCTGCCGGTGATTGTCCAGGTGGACCAAAAGGCCAGCGCCGGCCTGCTGGTGCGGGTGATTGACGAGGCCAAGCTCGGCAAGGCGAAAAACGTCAGCATCGCCACCGACCCCGCGGCCAACTGACCCGCCGCGCGTCTGCCGGCCATGCGTCCGCTGTACCGCCCCGCCCCCAGCCGCGCCGGCCTCCTCGGCGTGTGGTTGGGCGCGGCCTTGCTGACGCTGGCGGTCTTTCTGGTGCTGCCATTGACCCAGATGGTCTCCGCGCGACGCCAGGCCGTGCTGGCGGTCCGTGCGGTGGAAATGGCCGAGCCGGAACAACCGCCCGAGGCCGAGGCCCCGCCCCCGCCGCCACCCACCGAACCGGAACCGCCGCCCGAGCCGCCCCCGCAACTCGCGGAATCCGCCCCGCCGCTGAACCTCAGCGTCAGCCTTGACGTGGCCTTCGGCTCGGGCGGGGCGCTGGCGGGCACGGCCGACTGGCTCCGCGAAGCGGTCGCCCAGGCCGGCGGTCCCGAGGCCTTCAGCGTGGCCGACCTCGAGCGACGTCCCGAACTGTTGAGCAGCGTGCCGCCGGCGTACCCGGAGCCCCTGCGCCGCGCCCGCATCGAGGGCGCGGTGACCCTGGCCCTGGTGGTGGACGATACCGGCCGGGTCGAGGACCTCCGCGTGGAATCTTCAACCCACAAGGAATTCGAGGCGCCGGCGCTCGACGCGGTTCGGCGCTGGAAGTTCAAACCCGGCCAGAAGGACGGCCAGCCCGTCCGTGCCTACCTGCGCCAGACCATTCGCTTCCGACTGCCCGAGGTCGCCGCCCGTTGAAGTCGCTTCCATGAAACCCGAGCTGTTCGTCCCCCGAAACCTTGTTCCGCGCGCCGCCCGGCCGCGCCCGGCCTGGACCGGGTTGCGCGCGGGCAGGTGGCTGGTTGTCCTCGTCCTCGCGGGTCTGGTCCTGCCCGCCGAGGCCGCATCCCGGCGCCCGCGAAAAACCGCAACGGACGCCGCCGAAGCGCCCGTAACCACCCGGCCTGCCGCGGCCCTGCCGCCCTTCGCGCCGGTGCCGGCGGACCATCCCCTGGCCGGCTTGTGGAATGACCCGGAGATGAGCCGGCGACTCTGGGGCAGCTTCGGGTTTTTGGCCGACCGCGAGCCGCGACTCAGCGCCGAGGAACAGGCGTTGTACCGCGACACCATCCTGCCGCTGCTGCGTGAAGACCCGGAGAAGGCCATCCCGGCCCTGGAGACGGCGGTGAAGCCGGACGCCAGCGCACTGTTCGACTACACCCTCGGCACGGTCCATTTCCAGCGCGGGGACTTTGCGCCAGCCATCCGGCACTTCGAAGCGGCGCTGGCCAAGTTTCCCGACTTCCTGCGAGCGCAGCGCAACCTGGCCCTGGCTCTCGTGCGCGAAGGCCGTTACGCCGAGGCCGTGCCGGCGCTCAGCCGCGCCCTGGCCCTGGGCGGCGCCGATGGCCGGCTCTACGGCCTGCTGGCTTTTGCCCAGGTCCAACTCGGCCGCCACCTCGCCGCCACCGCGGCGTACCAGCAGGCGCTGCTGTTCGAGCCGGAGAACTGGGATTACCTCCTGGGCCTGGTCCAATGCCACGCGGCCACCGCCCAGTACCCGGCCGCACTGGCCCTGCTCGAGGACCTGCTGGCGCGCCACCCCGATCGCGAGGTGCTCTGGACCCTCCAGGCCAACATCTTTATCCAGCAAAACCAGCTCGCGCGCGCCGCCGTGAACTTCGAGGCCCTCCGCCGCCTGGGCAAGGCCAGCCCGGCGCAACTGAGTTTGCTGGGCGATCTTCACCTCGCTGAAGGCGTGCCGGACCTGGCCCTGTCCGCCTATCTCGAGGCCGCGCGGCTGGACGGCGGCACCAACCTCGCCCGCGCGCTGCGCGCGACCGAGCTGCTGGCCTCGCGCGGCGCCTGGTCGGAGGCCCGCCAACTCCTGACCCGGACCCGCGAGCTGGCCGGCGCGAACCCGCCCCGCGCCGACGAACTGAAGTTGCTGCGGTTGGAAGCGCGCGTGGCCCTGGGCGCGGGCGAGGGCGAACGCGCCATCCAGACCCTCGAGCGGCTGCTGACCCTCAACCCGCTGGACGGCGAGGCCCTGCTGCTGGCGGGCGATTACTACAAGCAGGCGGGCGACCCCGAACGGGCCGCCTTCCGCTACGACGCCGCGGCCAAGATCGAGGGCTTCGAGGCCGACGCGCTGGTCAAGCACGCGCAGCTTCTGGTCGAGGGTCGGCGCTATCCGCAGGCGGTGGAACTGCTGCGGCGGGCGCAGCGGCTCCGGCCGCGCGAGCACGTCCAGCGCTACCTCGAGAAGGTCGAGCAGGTGGCGGCGCGGAGTCGAAGCTGACCACCGGCGCCTCAAGCAAGCCGAAGCGGCGACGCGGCAAAGCCACGAAAAGATGAAAAGCAGGAAGAGCTGAATGGTGAATCGGGAAGGCCAACAAGAAGGAAGGTGGAC
>JBBIJZ010000005.1:10318-71166 GCA_037445715.1 Verrucomicrobiales bacterium
GAAAGCTGGGAGGGCCGGCCGCTGGTCGGGGCCACGGTGGTGGTGCGCGGCACCACGCTGGCGGTGACCACCGATGCCCAGGGGCGCTTCCAACTGACGGGCGTGCCGCCGGGGGTGTACGCCGTGCAGTTCGCCGCACCCGGCTACAGCCCGGCAGTGGTGGGGGAGGTGCTGGTGGCGCCGGACCAGCTCTCCACGGTCAGCTTCAGCCTGCGGCCGGAGTTTTACGAGTTGGAGGAGTACGTCGTCACTGCCCCGGAGCTCGAGTCGGTCACCGAGCAGCTCCTGGCCGAGCGGCGCGAGGCGGTGGCGTTGCTGGACGTCATCGGGGCCGACCAGTTCTCGCGTGTCGGCGCCAGCGACGCGGCGGACATCGTGAGCCGCGTGGCGGGGGTGACGGTCGCCGAGGGCAAGACGCCGGTGGTGCGCGGGCTCAACGAGCGCTACGTGGGCCTGACCTTGAACGGCGCCGAGGTACCGTCACCGGACCCGTACAAGAAAACAGTCAACCTAGACCTGTTTCCCGCGGTGCTGATCCAGAGCGTGACGGTGCAAAAGAGCTTCACGCCGGACCAGCCGGGCAACTTCACCGGCGGCGGGGTGAACCTCGTTACACGGTCGCTGCCCGAGGCGTTCGTGTTTCAGCTCTCGGGCGAGGCGGGCTACAACACCCGGGCCACCGGCAACGACCGTTTCCTGAGCTACCGCGGCGGTAGTCTGGATTGGCTGGGCATTGACGACGGCACCCGCGCGCTGCCGTCGGCGCTGGCGGCGCCGGACCTGCGGGTGCCCTTCCCGCCCTTCAGCACCGGCCGGCCCACCTCGCCGACCTACGCGCAGCGCAAGGCCGACGCGGAACTCCTGGCGGAGCTAACCCGACAGATGGGGGCTACGGAGTTTCAGGGCCGCTCCCAAGCGCCGCCGCCCAATCACAAGGGGTCTCTGGCCTTTGGCGACACCGTCAAGTTGTTCGGCGGCTCGCTCGGTTATTTCGTCGGCCTGCCCTACGACCGGCGTTACAGCTTCTACGACGACGGCGTGGCCCGCCGCTACGCGCCCGGGCTGGGCGAGAACACCTTCGTGGTCCGCAAGGATTTCCGCGACTGGCGCAGCGTCGAGGAGGTGACCTGGGGGGCGTTGGTGAATCTGGCCTACGTGTTCAACGAAGCGCACGAGGTCGGCTTCAACTACATGCACAACCAGTCCACCGAAGACCTGGTGCGCCGCCAGCTCGGGGTGATCAGCGACGACCCCGGCACGGACTTCGACCTCAACCGGCTCATTTTCACCGAGCGGGCGCTGGACACCTTCCAATGGCGCGGCCGGCACGAGTTGCCCGCCCTGGCCGACCTGCGCGTGGACTGGCTGGGTTCGCTGGCCACCACCACCCAGGATGAGCCGGATGCGCGGTTTTTCAACTTCGGGTGGGAAGGCGGTCAGCCCGTGCTGGACCGCAGCGGCTTTCCCGAGCCCCGCGCCCCCACGCGCTACTTCCGGGAACTGAACGAGGACCAGGCCGGCGGCAAGGTGGACCTCTCCCTGCCCGTGACCCAGTGGTCCGGCCTCGAGGCGCGGCTGCGCGGTGGCTTCTTCATCACGGATGCCCGGCGCGACTTCCTCGACCGCGAGTTTTACTACCAGGGCCAGTCGGGCGAGACCGCGCGCCACCCCTTCACCGGCGACCCCAACACCTACCTGACCGCCGAGAATCTCGGTTACCGTGCCAGCACCAACGCCACGACCGGCGCCATCACCTACACCTGGGACCGCTACCTGCAGCTCCGCCGCAGCCGCTACGAGGGCCAGCAGCAGATTCTGGCCGGCTACCTCATGACCGAGCTGCCGCTGCACCCGCGCTGGAAGGTCATCGGCGGCGTCCGCCTCGAGACCACCGACCTCGCCGTGGCCTCGGAAAGCTACCTCGCCAACTCGATCACCGGCGTCACCACCAACCGCAGCGACCTGGCGCGGACCGACTGGCTGCCCGGCGTGGGCCTGATCTGGAATCCCCGCCCGGACATGGCCGTGCGCCTGAACTACGCCCAGACCCTCGCCCGGCCGACCTTCCGCGAACTGGCGGCCTACCGCGGCTACGATCCCATCCTCGACGAATTGCTGGACGGCAACCCGCGTCTGCGCCTGAGCGACATCCAGAACTACGACCTGCGCTGGGAATGGTTCCCCCGCCCGGGCGAGGTGTTCTCGGTCAGCCTGTTCTACAAGGACCTGCGCAACGCCATCGAGCGGAACTTCGTCACCCGCGACGCGGAAATCGTCTCCTTCTCCAACCGCGACCAGGCCGAGACCTGCGGCGTCGAGTTCGAGGCGCGGCGGGCGCTGGACTTCCTCCTGCCTGCCGAGTACGGCACGCTGACCCTGGGGCTGAACCTGGCGCTGATCCAGTCCGAGGTCGGCCTGACGCCGGCCGAGCTGGCCGCCAAGCGGGAAGTCCTGCCCGACGCCCCGGCCACCCGCTCCCTGTACGACCAGTCCCCGTACGTCCTGAACGCGGACCTCACCTACGACCTGCCGCAAACCGGCACCAGCCTGACCCTGGGTTTCAATCTCTTCGGCCCGCGCATCACCATCGCCAGCCTGACCACCGAGGACGTCTTCGAGCAGCCCGCGCCGGTCCTGGACCTGGTGCTGCGGCAGCGGTTGAGCCGCAAGCTCAGCCTGAAGTTCTCCGCCAAGAACCTGCTCGACCCGGCCATCGAGCGCACCTACGGCGAAAACAGCGGGCTGCTGTACTCCTCGTACCGGCGCGGCCTGACCTTCGCGCTCGGGCTCAACTACGAGCTTTGAAGGCCACGCGGTCGCGCCGGGCGCGGTCTTCGCCCACCCACCGCGCCGTGCGCCCGCCGGGCGACGCCAGTCTTGACCGATTTGTCACCGTTTCCACGCCGACCTGTCACGCTGGTTTGATGTTCTGGGCGGCGTCATGAACGACGCAACAACCATGCGCAAACGAACGATGAAACCTATCCAGCGGTCCCTGCTCTTGGCGACTGCCTTGTGCGGGGGCCTGATCGCCCTCACGGACACCATCCAGGTCACGGAGAACATCACGGGGCGGGTGGAGTGGACGCGGGACAACGAGTACGTGCTCAACGGGTTCATTTACGTGCTGGCGGGGGGCGAGCTGCACATCGAGGCGGGCACGGTGGTCAAGGCCAGGCCCGGCACCCAGAACGACGCCTCGGCCCTGATCGTCACCCAGGGGGGCAAAATCTACGCCGAGGGTACCCCCACCAGCCCGATCATCTTCACCGCCGAGGCCGACGACGTGGCCGACCCCGACGACCTGCCCCTCTTCGAGCGGGGCCTCTGGGGCGGGGTGGTCCTGCTGGGCCGGGCCTCGATCAACACCTCCCTGGACACCGCCGGCAACGCCGCCAGCCCCAAGTACGACGTCTTCGAGGGCCTGCCCGACACCCAGGTGGCCGGCCAGTTCGTCCACCGCTTTGGCGGCGCCGACGACGATGACAGCTCCGGGGTGATGCGTTACGTCTCCATCCGCCATGCCGGCACCCAGTTCCAGCCCAACAAGGAACTCAACGGCCTGAGCCTGGGCGGGGTGGGCCGGGGCACGGTGCTGGAGTTCATCGAGTGCTACGCCATCGCCGATGACGGCTTCGAGTTCTTCGGCGGCACCGTCAACACCAAGTATCTGGTCAGCGCCTTCGTGGACGACGACATGTTCGACACCGACCAGGGCTGGCGGGGCAAGAACCAGTTCTGGTTCGGCATCCAGGAGCCGGGCAAGAAGGACAACGGCGGCGAACTCAACGGCGAGCCCAACGGGGCGGCGGTCAACGCGGCCCCGGTGGCGGCCTACCAGGTGTACAACGCCACCTGGATCGGGGCCGGCCGCGACACCACCGGCAACCGGGGCATGACCATCCGCGAGTACGCCGCGCCCAAATTCTACAACTGCGTGTTCACCGACTTCGGCGGCAGCGCCGTGCGCGTGGACGACAAGTCGGCGGTTCACCTGGCCAGCGGGCTGCTGGACCTGCGCGACAACCTGTTCTTCGGCTTTACCGGCCCGCTGGCCGAAAACGCCAACGCCGAGGTGCTCTTCACCGACGCCAGCCGGAACAACCGGGAACTGGACCCGCGCCTGCGGGGCATCAGCCGCGAGCCCAACGGCGGGCTGGACCCCCGCCCGGCTCCCGACAGCCCGGCCCTGACCAGCCCCCGCACTGCCCCCGCCGACGGCTTCTACACCCCCGTCGCCTACCAGGGCGCCTTCGATGCCAACGACCTTTGGCTCCAGGGCTGGACCTTCCTCTCGCAAAAAGGCTTCCTGCCGGCGCCGGGCGAAGAAGTGGTGCTGACCGCGGTACGTGATGGAAACGATCTGGTCCTCACCTGGACCGGTACCGGCACCAGTTACCGGGTGCAGAAGAAAACCAGCCTGACCGACGCCGAGTGGACGGACCTCGCCACCACCAGTGCCAGGACCTACAGGGTGCCGATGGAGGGCGAGACCGGTTACTTCCGCGTGGTGCAGCCGTGAGTTAACCAGCAGGCCGCTGCGTGCGGGTCAGGGCACGAGGCCCGCGCGATATCTCGGCCACCGCGTGCCGTGCAACGGGAGGGCCCGCGGGCCCTCCTTTTCGTTACCCGCTTCCGGAACCAGCCGGTGCTCGGGCACAAAAAAAGACCAACCCTGGCCAACCCGGGTGTAGCCGGCCCGCGGGCTGAATGCCAGTTTCTGGACCGCCAAGCCGGCGCCGGCACACCCCGCCGCGCTTGGTGCAGACAAACCTGGCGAAATTGGCCATGACACACTCCAACGACCGCGCCGCCTGGCTCACGGGCGGCTCTGCCCAATGTTCGGCGCCGCCGGCCGACTTTATCCGTCCCTGGCGACTGATCCTGCTGGGCGCGCCCGGGGTGGGCAAGGGGACCCAGGCCGAGCTGCTGCACGAACGGCTCGGCGCCTGCCACCTCTCGACCGGCGATGTCTTTCGGGCCGCCAAAGCGCTCGGGCCCGCCGAGCGCTCGCCCGCCCTGAGCGAGGCCCTCGAATACATGCGGCGCGGCGAACTGGTACCCGATGCCACCGTCCTGGCCATGGTCCGCGAGCGCAAGGATTGCCTCCGCTGCCGGGGCGGGTTTCTCCTGGACGGCTTTCCCCGCACGGTGGCCCAGGCCGAGGCGCTCACCCGCCTGCTGGAGGAGGAGCAAATGACCCTGGACGGGGTGATCAACTACGAACTGCCCCTGGAGGCGATTGTCGCACGGCTCAGCGGGCGGCGCACCTGTGCTCAATGCAAGGCGGTGTACCACGTCACCACCCGCCCGCCCCGGGTCCCCGGGGTGTGCGACCACTGCGGCGGCCCGCTCTTCCAACGCGAGGATGACCGCCCGGACGCCATCCGCGTGCGCCTGGAGGCCTACCAGAAAAGCACCGCGCCCCTGACCGATTATTATCGCCGGCTCGGCCTCCTGATTCCCGTGTCGGCCGAGGGCTCGCCGGAGGAAATCTTCGCGCGCACCCTGGCCGCGTTGAACGGGCGGTCCGGCGCGACCTCCAGCGCCGCCTGAACGTTCATCGGTGGGCGCGGCGCCGCCGGTTTCTGCTTCAAGGCGGTCCCGACCCGGGCTACGTTGTGCCCATGCCGCAACGCTGCTGGCTGGTGAAGCAAGAGCCTGCCGATTATCCGTGGTCGCAGTTGGTCGCCGAGGGCGGCACCGCGTGGACCGGCGTGCGCAATTTTCAGGCGCGAAACCACCTCCGCGCCATGCAACCCGGCGACCCGGTCCTGTATTACCACAGCGGCGCGGAAAAGGCCGTGGTGGGGCTGGCCCGCGTCTCCCGCGCCGCCTACCCGGACCCCACGGCCCACGAGGGCGACTGGGTGGCGGTGGATTTGCAGCCGGTCCGCGCCCTGCCGCGACCGGTCAGCCTTGCCGAGGTCAAGGCCGACCCGGCGCTCAAAGCCCTGCCCTTGATTCGGCAGTCCCGGCTTTCGGTGATGCCGGTGGGCGAACCCGAGTTCCGCCGTTTGCTCGCCCTGGCGGAACAACCGTCGCCCCGCGCCACCGCGCCGCGGACCGCGCGCGCGTCCCGGAGGCCCACGTGATCAACGCCCGCATCGAGCACCTCGGGCTGCCGGCGCGCGATCCGAAGGCGCTGAAGGATTGGTACGTGCACGTGCTGGATGCGTGGGTGGTGCTCGCTCGTGAGGGACCGCCGCCGGTGTATTTCCTGGCCCTGCCGGGCGGGGGACCGCTGCTGGAATTGTACGCGGCGGGCCGCGCGGTGGCGGACACTGGCGACAACGCCCTCGCCGGCTGGCGGCACGTGGCCCTGCGCGTGGACTCGCTCGACGCCGCGCGGGAGGCCCTGGCCGCGCGCGGTGTGGCGTTTCCCGAGCCCATCAAACCGGCCGGCGGCGGCGGGCGGGTGCTGTTTTTCCGCGACCCGGAGGGCAACCTGCTGCACCTGGTCGAGCGGCCGCTGACCACCTTTGCCTGAGCCGGGCCGCGCGGTGTGACTCTGCCATGAAGCGTTTCGACGCCATCATCTTCGACATGGACGGCGTGATCGTGGACAGCGAGCCGTGGCACGAGCGCGCCTTCCGCGAGATTTTCCGCGAGCTGGGCTACGGCGAAAACCACGGCATCCACTTCCCGGACTACATCGGCCGCTCGGATCGCGCCCTGTGGCTGGATTTCATCGAAAAACACCGGCCGCCGCAGCCGCTGGAGGAACTCCTGGCCGCCAAGCAAAACCGGCTCATCGAAATCCTCCGCCGCGAGCAACCCATCTTCCCCGGCCTGCCGGAACTGCTGGAACGACTGGCGCCGCATTACCGGCTGGCCGTGGCCTCGGGCTCGAACCACCCGGTCATTGACGAGGTGCTGGCCATGAAGCAGCTCCGCCGGTTTTTCTCCGCCGTGGCCAGCACGCAGGACGTGGGCAAGACCAAGCCCGCGCCGGACGTGTTCCTGCACGCCGCGCGCCTGCTGGGCGTGCCGCCGATGCGGTGTTGCGTCATCGAAGACTCGGCGGCCGGTGTGACCGCGGCACGGGCGGCGGGCATGGACGTCATCGCCATCACCCACTCCCTCCCGCGCGAGCAACTGGCCGGCGCCACGCATGTCGTGGACACGTTCGCGGAGATCGAGCGGCTGCTGGTCCCGTCCCCGGCAAAGACGCCCCCCGAGCCGGCCGGGGCGGCGTGCACGGCCCCGGCCGAGACATCCGCGAAGCCGGGCCGGCACCCCTTGATGTGACCCGGGCGGTGCCGCCGGGACGGGAAGGGCTGATTTAACCGTTATGAAACGCTGCGTTCTAATTGCTCTGGGGGCCGCCGCCACTTGGTGCGGCGCGGCCCGGGCCGACATCGCTCCGTTTGTGCTGCCCTGGGACGACGCCTCGCCGGGCGTGACCGACTTGTCCGGCCTGAACCGGCCCATCGGCCCCGAAGACCGTGTGGGCGTAGATGCGGCGGGCCACTTTGTTGTCCGGGGCGAACGCGTCCGGTTCCTGGGCATGAACTTCGCCGGCGACTCACCCTTCATGCCCACCAACAAGGCCGAGCGGGTGGCGGCCCGGCTGGCGAAGTTTGGCATCAACAACGTCCGCTTCCACCACATGGACGCGCCCTGGGCCACGGGTGGCGGGTTGCTCAGCTACACCGCCACCAGCAGCCGCAACGTCAATCCCGCCCAGCTCGAGCGCCTGCACTTCCTGATCGCCCGCCTCAAGGCCCACGGCATCTACGCCAACCTCAATCTGCTGGTCGGGCGCGAATACCGTTCCGGGGACGGCCTGGGCCCCGAGGTCACGAGCATGGACTGGAAGGACCAGCACATCCTGGGCTTTTTCAACGACACCGCCCTGGCCCTGCACCAGGAGTACGCCACGCGTCTGCTCACCCCCACCAACCGCTTCACCGGCCTGCCCCTGGCACGCGATCCGGCCGTGGCCTTTGTCGAGATCATCAACGAAAACGGCCTCCTCCAGAAATGGTACGACGGCGGCCTGGACCGCTTGCCGGCCCGGTACGCGGCGGACCTCCAAGCGCGGTGGAACACCTGGCTGGCCGCCCGCTACGCCGACGACGCCGCGCTGCGGGCCGCGTGGCAATTGGTCGAGGTGCCGCTGGGAACCAACCTGCTGCGCAACGGCACGTTCGCCTCCGGCAGCACCGGCTGGGTGCTCGAACAGCACCAGGGCGCCACCGCCACCTTCACCCGCACCACCGACTTCCACGGCGCGCCGGCGGCCAAAATCACCACCACCCGCACCGGCACAGCCGGCTGGCACGTACAGTTCAACCAGCCCGGCCTG
Organism: Verrucomicrobiales bacterium; assembly: GCA_037445715.1. Lineage (GTDB taxonomy): Bacteria > Verrucomicrobiota > Verrucomicrobiia > Limisphaerales > J093 > DSVZ01. Next base: position 18,630 of record JBBIJZ010000005.1, read on the forward strand.
ACCGTCTCGAACGCCCAGGTGTACACGCTGATCTTTTCCGCGCGCGCGGACGCGGCGGCAGACCTGGAGGTGGCGGTCATGCAGGCGCACGACCCCTGGCAGGCCGTGGGGCTGGCCCGCACGATGCGGCTGGGCACCGAGTGGCAGACCTTCACCAACTCTTTCATCGCCGTCCTGCCCTCCGGCACGCGGGACACCAACACGCGGGTCAACTTCGGCGGCCTGGGCACGCGCCCGGGCAGCGTGTGGCTGGCGGAAGTCCGCTTCCATGCCGGCGGCGCGGTGGGCACCCTGCCGGCCGGCGCCTCCCTCGCCGCCCGCAATCTGCCCAACGTCCGGCAAAGCGGCGAGGGCTTCACCGGCACGCTGGCCGCGCGACGCGACTGGCTGGCCTTTCTGCGCGACCGCGAGGTGGCGTACTACGACGCGATGGTGGCCCACCTGCGGAACCAGTGCGGTTACCCGGGCCTGATCTTCGGCACCATCCTGGCCAACAGCCCGGCCAGCGTGCAGGCGCGCCTGGACGTGGTGGACGCCCACGCCTACTGGCAGCACCCGCAGTTCCCCGGCCAACCGTGGGACCCGGTGAACTGGATCGTGCCCAACGCCTCGATGGTCACCACGACCAACAGCGACAACACCCTGACCGGCCTCAGCCGCCAGCGCCTCCACGGCAAGCCGTTCACCGTCACCGAATACCAGCACCCCTCGCCCATGTACTACGGCGCCGAGGGGCCGGTCATGCTCGCCGCCCAGGCCGCGCTCCAGGACTGGGACGGCCTCTGGCTCTTCGACTACGGCCCCGGCCACGACGGCGTGACGATGGGGCGCATCCGCGGCTTCTTCGACACCGCCCAGCATCCGTCCAAAATGGCCAACCTGCTCCTGGCCGCGCACCTGTTCCGGCGCGGCGACCTGGCGCCGCTGGGCAATGAACTGGTCCTGGCGCTCACCCCGGAGCGGGAGCTGGACCTGCTGCTGACCCGCGCCGGCGCGTGGTCGGTCTTCAACAGCGGGCAGCTTGGCGTGCCCGCCGCGTGGGCGTTCACCACCCGGCTGAGTGTGGCGGTGGGCGAGAATCCGCCGGGCCTCACAAATTCACCCGCCGCACCCCCGCCACCGGCCGGCCCGCTGGCTGTGCGCTGGCTCAACAACGGCCCCGGCCGCGGCTACGTGCTGGTGGATACGCCGCGCACCAAGGCCGCCGTGGGCTACATCGCCGGGCGCGCTCTTGCCCTGGGCGGGCTGGAACTGACCGCGTCTCCGGTCGAACTCCCGTGGGCCTCGGTGGGCCTGACCGTGGTGCACGGGGAGTCGTTCACCAACGGCACCTTCCTGGTCATCGCCAGCGGCTGGATTGAAAACACCGGCATGGTCTGGAAAAACGCCAACAAGGACTCGGTGGGCAACCAGTGGGGCAGCGCGCCCACGCGCGTCGAGGTGGTGCCGTGGACGCTGCGCCTGCCCGTGCCTGCCGAACGCGTCCGCGCGTGGATTCTCGACGAGCGCGGCCAGCGCCGTCAGCCGATGACCCCGCAGGCCGACGGGGCGGACTTCACCCGCCTGAGCGCGCCCACCAACGCCGCGACGCTGTGGTACGAGATCGAGGTCACCGCCCCGGCCCTCACCGGTTTTGAGCGCTGGCAACAGGAGCATTTCACCCCCGCGGAGCTCGCCGACCCGGCCGTCAGCGGCCCGGACGCCACGCCCGCCGGCGACGGCGTTCCGAATTTTGTGAAGTACGCGTTGGCCGCGTCGCCCCGGACTCCCATACGGCCGGGCGACCTGCTGACGTGGGCGGCCGAAACCGTCGGTGCGAATGCACCGTGCCTGAGGCTGCGTTTTACCCGGCCCAAGGGCCTGGCCGATGCCCGCGTGCGCATCCTGGGTTCGTCCGACCTGCGCCTGTGGGCGCCCGCGGCAGATGCCGGGTCGCCGGTAGAAATGGTGGACCTGGGCCCGAACGAGCAGGTCACGGTGCGTACCTGTCCGCCGGGGACCACGGCGCACTGGTTCAACCAGGTGGTCATCGAACGGATCGGCCCGTGAACCCCGGCCGGCCCGCCGTGGACCTTCCGGCGGGCGGCGCCTCCGGCGCCGCGGTCGGGGGGCGCGGCCGGTAAAACACCGCCACGTGCCCCACCTGCATGACCAACCGGCTGTTGGTGGCCTCGGCCAGCGCCGGGGCGAGCGTTCGCTTCTCCGTTTTGCGCTCGCGGAAGCGGATTTTCACCAGCTCGCGGGCGTGCAGTGCCTCGTCCAGCGCGGCGATGAAGGCGGGGGTGACGCCGGCCCGGCCCACGAGCAGGAGCGGCTTGAGCAACTGGGCGGCGGCTTTCAGGTCGCGCAGGCGCGGTGGGGGCGGTGGGGCAGGGGAGTCCGGGACAGGGGCGTTCACGCGACGCTGGCCGGTTGAGGGTTCTGTGGCGCGGCGGCGGTTACCCCGCACTCTTTGCGAACCAATTCGACATAGAGCCGGCGCAGTTGGCCGACCAGTTCGGAGCCGGGAAAGGTGTGACCGTCAAGCACGCGGCCCTCGACCACGCCGTGGGCGCTGTTGGTGAAGATCAGCGCGTCCGAGTGGAGGAGTTGACCCAACTGGAGCAGGCGCTTTTTGACCGTGAGACCCTGCTGGGCGCAAATCTCCAGTACCACCGCGCGGGTGACGCCGGGCAACATGCCCACCGCCGTGGGGGAGGTGTAAATCACCCCGCCGCGCACCCAAAACAGGTTGGCGCTGGCGCCCTCGGCCACCTCGCCGTTGGTGTTCACCAGCAGGGCTTCGTCCGCCCCGGCGGCCTCGGCCTCCTGGCGGGCGAGCACCTGGAAAAGCTTGCTGCCGGTCTTGTGCAGGGCCAGGCGGTCGCCCGGCGCCAGGCGCATCTGGCTGGTCACCACGCGCCAGGCCGGCACCGGCTCGGGCTCGAGCGCGGGGGCCTCGTGTAAGCTCATGACCACCGACGGCGAGTGCGCCCCACGGGGCGAGTAGCCGCGTGGGCCCACGCCGCGGGTGAGGGTCAGCCGCAACAGCGCGTCGGTGCAGTGATTCTGTTCGATGAGCAGGCGAGCCGCGTGGCGCAACTCGGCGGGCGGGGTGGGGAGTTGAAAGCCCAGCGCGGCGGCGCTGCGCTGGAGGCGGTCCAGGTGCTGGTTCCAGCGGAAGACCCGTCCGTTGCACACCCGCAGCGTCTCGAACAGGCTGTCGCCGTAAAGAAAGGCGCGGTCGAACACCGAGAGCCGGGCCTCGGCCTCGGGAACCAGTGCGCCATTTACGTACACGACCATGCGGATTCCTTGCCTGCTTCCTTTGCCGGCCGACCGCTCGGCGCGGCTTGCTCCAAGCTGTGGCTTTCCCGCCCGGCGTTGTCAAGGCATTCGAGGAACCCGCGGGCCTTGGCCAGTGTCTCCGCGCTCTCGGCCGCGGGGTCCGAATCCGCCACGATGCCCGCGCCGGCCCAGTACCAGGCCGCGTCCGGCGCGCAAAAGGCGGCGCGAATGATGAGGCTGAGCTGGCTCTGGCGGTTGAAGCCCAGGTACCCCAACGCGCCGGTGTACGGCCCGCGGCCCACCGGCTCCAGTGCATCAATGACCTGCATCGCCCGGAACTTGGGCGCGCCGGTGATACTGCCGCCCGGAAAACACGCCTCCAGCGCCGCCAGATGCGTCACCCCGGCCCGGAGTCGGCCTTCAACCGTGGAGACCAGATGCTGCACCTGCCCGAACGCCTCCAGGCGCATCAATTCCGGCACGCGCACCGAACCGAAGCTGCACACCTTGCCCAGGTCGTTGCGCAGCAGGTCGGTGATCATCGTCAGCTCGGCGCGCTCCTTGGCGCTGTCCCACAATTCCCGCGCCAGCGCCCCGTCCTCCGCCGGCGTGGCCCCGCGCGGCCGGGTGCCCTTGATGGGCCGCGTGCGGACCGCCACGCCGTCCATCCGCAGAAACAACTCCGGCGAGGACGAAACCACGGCGAAGTCCGCCGTCTCGAGGTACGCGGCGTACGGCGCCGGCGAATGCCGGCTGAGCGTGCGATACAGCGCCCAGGCGTCCACCCCGCCGGGCACGGTCCACCGGCGGGCCAGGTTCACCTGGTAAATGTCGCCCTGGCGGATGTACCGCTGGGCCTGGCGCACGCGCCGGGCAAACGCGGCCTCATCCTGCTCCGCGTACAGGGCCGGAACGCGGGGCAGGGCAGGGGAGGGGAGCGGCGCGGGTCGGTCGCCCTCGAGCCGGCGCCGCCAGAAGTTCACCCGCTCGTCCCGAAGCCGCGCCGAGCGCGAGCCGTCCGGGTGCAGGCCGGTCGAGACAATCCACACCCCGCCGCTTTCGTGGTCAAAGGCCACCAGGCTGTCGTAAAACGCCAGCCAGTAATCCGGCAGGGGGAGGTCCGCCCCGGGGTGCGGACGCAACTTGGGCTCGACAAACTGCCGCAGTTCGTAGCCCCAGTACCCCGCGCAAAAGCCGGCGGGCAGGGGCAGGTCAATTTCCGCGCCCAGGTCCCAGCGGGCCAGCCAGGCCTCCAACCAGCGCCAGGGATTGCCGTGCGCTTGCTCCACCCGCCCACAGGCGTGCCGGGCCGTGCCGTGCGCGCCCGTCCCGCGGACCACCAGCGCGGGCGCCACCGCCACAAATGAGAAATGCCCCGGCGCCGCCCACGGCCCGGCGCTTTCCAGCAGCAGCAACCCGTCCGCCGGGCGTAATCCGGCGGCCAAACTTTGGGGCGTGTGGCCCGAGCGCACTTGCAGGGCGCGTGTCCGCACCCCGACAACGTAGCGGCCGCTCCCGCGCACGCGAGCCGCAATGCGGGCCGGGCCCGGGGGCGGGCGGCCGAGGGGCGCGCGCCCGCGCTTTGGGCTGGCCACGCTTTTGGGCGACTGCCTACGCTGCTGACATGTCTGCCGCCGTCGCCAATCCTCGGATGCCGCTGCGCGTGTTGATCGTAGAGGACTCGGAGTTCGACGCCCGACTGGTGGTCGGGCTGTTGCAGACCGCCGGGTACGAGGTCACCAGCCGCCGCGTGGACAACGTCCCCGACCTGCAGGACGCCCTGAAGCGGGAGCGCTGGGACCTGGTCCTGGCCGACCATCAAATGCCCGGACTGGATGCCGCCCAGGCTCTGCGGCTGGTCAAAGAGTCCGGCCAGGATGTGCCGTTCATCGTGGTGTCCGGCGGCATCGGCGAGGAGACCGCCGTGGCCCTGATGAAGGCCGGGGCCCACGATTCGCTGCGCAAGGGAAATCTGAGCCGCCTGGTGCCCGTGGTCGAACGCGAGCTGCGCGAGGCCCGCAACCGCGCCGAACGGCGCACCGGCGAGTTGCGCCTGCGCCGGCTCTGGGAAAGCTCGCCGGACGCGATCCTGATGGTGGACGAGCGCGGCCGCGTGGCGTTCGTGAATCCGGCCGCCGAGACGCTGTTTGGCCGCCCGGCCACCGAACTGGTGGGACAGCCCTTTGAAGCCCTGGTTACCCCCGCTGAAACCAGCGCAGCCCCCCCAGAGTCCCTGGCAAAACGGGGGGAGCGGGTCATCGAAATGGTCGGCCGGCGCGCCAGCGGGGAAGAGGTCACCCTGGAAGTGGCCTTCAGCGAGATGGAATTGCCCGACCAGCGCTACCACATCGCTTTTGTGCGCGACATCACCGCCCGCCGCGCGGCCGAACGGGCCCTGCGCGCGGCCGAGGAGGAGTTCGGGCTGGCCCGGGATATTCAACAGCGACTGTTCCCGCGCCGGGCGCCCCAGGTTCCCGGCCTGGACATTGCCGGCAAAACCTACCCCGCCGTGCAAACCGGCGGCGATTACTACGACTTCCTCACCATGCCCGAAGGCGACGTGGGCCTGGTGGTCAGTGACGTCAGCGGCCACGGCATGGGCCCGGCCCTCATCATGGCCGAGACCCGCGCCTACCTGCGCCTGGCCGCCCACAACCGCCGCGATGCCGGCCTGGTGCTCACCGGAGCCAATCTCGTCCTGGCCGAGGACCTCGAGGATGGCACTCGGTTCGTGACCAGCCTCCTGGTTCGTCTGGTCCCGAGCGAACGCGTGATGGCCTTCGCCAACGCCGGGCACACCGCCGGTTACGTGCTTGGCGCCGACGGCGCCGTCCGCCTGCAACTCACCCGCCAGGGGCCGCCGCTGGGCGTGATGGCGGAAACCGAATATCGCGAAAGCCCCCCATTCCCGCTGGACCGGGGCGACGTACTCCTGCTTCTGACCGATGGCATCGAGGAAACCGAATCACCCGCGGGCGAGATTTTCGGGACCGAACGCCTCCTGAGCGAGGTGCGCGCCCACCAACACCTGCCCGCGGGGGACATTCTGCGCGCCATCTGGAAAGCAGCCGAGCAGTTCCGGGCGGGCCAACCGCAAAAGGATGATTGGACCCTGATCGTTGCGAAAGTGAGTTGAGCGAACTGTCGAGCCGGCACGGGGCCCGGACGCGACAAACCACCACGAACCCGGTGCCGATCGGTGAGGTCACGTTCACGATATGCCACGACCAAGCTCCTGCGTGCCCAACCGCACGGCCGGGCAGGGGAAAAGACGGCTCGCACTAGGAGAGCCTGTAACGGCGCAGCGACCTGCTCTGGGGTAAGTTCCAGAGGATGGCTTTTGAATATAACAATGATTGTGCGAATATTTCGCGCCGCGCCGGTGGTTGGTTGCAGATGGGTCTTGCCGACCAGCCGGTTTTGCTTCGTTTGCCAACGAGGTCCCGGTTAGGTTCGCCGCGATGCAGTGGGACAAACCCTGGACCGCCGAATCGCTCCTGCGGCTGTTGCTGCGGCTGTTTTTGTTGCTCGGGATCACCGGGTTGGTGGCCGTGGCGGTCGAGCAGTATTGGTCCGCTGGCGAGCCGGAGCCCCGGCGTTTCTGGACCTCGGCCGTGTCCGGAATCGCCGTGCAACTGGGCGGGCTGGTTTTGATCGGGCGTTTTTTACGGGAGAACGCGTTGAGCTGGGAGGCGGCGTTTGGCCTGCGACGGGCCGGAGCAGTTCGTCATCTGGCCCTGGGGGTGGCGACGGCGGCCGTGGTCTTCGGGCTGGCGCTGGGGCTGATGTTGGTGAGTCAGTGGTTGATGCGGGAGGTCCATCTGACCCCGCAGCCGCAGCGCGCCATCGAGGCCCTGCAAACTTCGCCCGACCCGGCCCGGCGGTGGGTCGTGGCGCTCACGGCCATTGTGCTGGCGCCGGTGTTCGAGGAACTGGTTTTTCGCGGGGTACTGCTGGTGTCGCTGCGCCAGGCCGGCTACCCGAGGCTGGCGTTTTGGGGCACGGCCATTTTCTTCGGCCTGACGCACATGAACCTGATGACTTTGTTGCCGTTGGTGATGTTTGCGGCGGTGCTGAATGTCTTGTACCTGCGCACCGGCAGCTTGATCGGCCCCATCACCGCCCACGCGGTGTTCAATGCGACCAACTTTTTCTGGGTGGTGCTGGGGGGGCCGGGGTCGTAAAAGGCCGGGAGACCGACTGGACTGCCGGTGAACGAATTTGAACTCATCGCCCGCCTGACGCCCGGTTTGCCGGGCAATGCCACGGTCATTGCCGGCGCGGGCGACGACTGCGCGGTGCTGGACCTCGGCCTGCCCGGGCGGTGGGTCTTGTTCAAGACCGACACGGTGGTCGAGGGGGTGCATTTCGACGCCACCGCCCGACCCGAGCAAATCGGTCACAAGGCGCTGGCCCGTCCGTTGAGCGACATCGCCGCGATGGCCGGCGAGCCCTCGAGCGCGCTGGTCACGCTGGCGCTGCCGGCGCGTTTCGACGCCGTTTTTGTGGAGAAAGTCTATGCGGGTTTGAACACCCTGGCCGCCCGGTACGGCGTGGCGGTGGTGGGCGGCGAAACCACCGCAAATCCCGAGCGACTCCTGGTGTCGGTGGCCGTGCTCGGCCTGGTGGCCCGGGACCGCGCGGTGCGCCGCGCCGGCGCGCAACCGGGCGATGCCCTGTTTGTGACGGGCGAGTTGGGCGGCTCACGCGCGGGCCGGCACCTGGACTTCGAGCCGCGCCTGGCCGAGGCCCGCTGGCTGGCCGAGCATTTCTCCATCCACGCCATGATTGATCTCAGCGACGGCCTGGCCGGGGATTTGCGCCACCTGCTGGCGGCGGGCGGTGTGGGGGCGGAATTGCGCGCGGACAGTATTCCCCTCAGCCGCGCCGCCCGCCAACTGGCGCGCGCGGGGCACGCCGGCGGTTCCGCGCTCCAAGCGGCCCTCACGGACGGCGAGGACTTCGAGTTGCTCTTCTGCGTGGCCGCGCGGGACGCGGTGCGCCTGCGGGACGCCTGGCACGAACGATTTCCCGGCGTGCGCCTGACCTGCATCGGGCGGATCACGGCCGAGCCCGGCTTGCGCCTGCGGGACCGGCGCGGCCTGCATCCCTTGACGCTGCATGGCTACGTTCATTTCGCGGAGTCCTGAGGAGACCCGGGCCCTGGGCCGGCTGTGGGGAGAAATGGCCCGCCCCGGCTGGGTGATCGGCCTGGTGGGCGATCTGGGCAGCGGCAAGACCCAACTGGTCAAGGGCTTGGCGCTTGGGCTGGGTTGTCCGGCCCGGGTGCATTCGCCGACCTTCGCGCTGGTCCATGAGTATCCGGGCGGGCGTTTGCCCCTGGTACATCTGGACTTGTACCGTCTGGCCGATGCCGCCGCTCTGTGGAGTGCCGGGATCGAGGAATACCTGTTGGCACCCGCGGGCGTGGTGGTGGTCGAGTGGTTCGACCGGTGGCTGTCAGCCGGCCTGCCCTCCGTGACCGGTCCGTTACGGCGCGTTTGGATCGAAGCGGTGTCCGAGACCGAGCGACGGATTGTCTATGAGGATTCTGGCGCTTGAATTTTCGAGCCGCGTCCGGAGCGTGGCGGCGTGGAATGCGGAAGGGCCCGGGGCGCGCCCGCCCGGGTTGGCTCGCGAAAGCGAGGCACGGGCGACGCCGGTTTTTTCGCTCATCGAGACGGCGCTCCGCGAAGCCGGCTTGGAGCGTGCAGACATCGAACGGATCGCCGTGGGACTGGGGCCGGGCAGTGCGATGGGCATTCGGGCGGCGATTGCCGTGGCCCAGGGCTGGTGTTTGGCGCGCGGCGTGACCGTGGTGGGCTTGAACAGCCTGGAGGTCCTGGCCGCCGGGCTGCACGCCGCAGGACAACGCGGGTGGGTGGATTTGGCCTGTGACGCCCAGCGGGGCGAATGGCACGTGGCGGGCTACGCCCTGGAACCGGCCGGACCCCTTTTGCGCGAACCACTCCGGTTGGTCTCCCACGAAGCAATGGCGGCGCGGATTCGCGCCGGCCGGACGGTGCTGGGACCGGACGTTGCGGCCGCCCTGCCGGGGGCGCGCGATGCGTTCCCGGAGGCCGCCGTGCTGGCCCGGCTGGCGGCCCGAACGGCGGCCGTAGTGGCGCCGGAAGGTCTGGCGCCGATTCACCTGCGCGCGCCGAGCTTTGTGAAAGCCGCCGCGGTCCTCCGTCCGCCCCCTCGAGCGCTGTAAAACGCCGGACCGTTTCCGGTGCCCTCCCCGGCCCTGCCTCCGGGCGGCGGGCGGCTTTACAAGCCCGGGACCAACTGACACAGTCCGCCCATGAAGAAGAAACTCCTGTGGGCGGTCCTTGTGCTGGCGGTCCTGGTCGTGGCGGGACTGGGGCTCGCGCTGCTGTACCTCGGCCCGTTGGTCAAAAAAGGCGTCGAAACCGTGGGCCCGCTGGTCACCCAGGTGGACGTGAAACTGGACAGCGCCCGGGTGGGCTTGTTGAGCGGTCACGGCTCGCTCAAGGGCCTGGTGGTGGGCAACCCGCCCGGCTACAAGAGTGCCACCGCCATGACGCTGGGCGAGGTCAGCGTGGAGGTCAAGCCCCGGTCGGTCTTCGCCGACAAAATCCACATCAAATCCGTGGCCATCCTGGCGCCGGAAATCACGGTCGAGGGCGGCCTCAAGGAAAACAATCTCACCAAGATTTTGGCCAACGTCGAGGCGTTCACCGGCGGCCCGGCCACCAACCAAACCGAGACCGCGGCCGCGCAGAAAAAAATCCAGCTCGACTCCCTCGTCCTGCGCGGAGCCCGGGTGCGTGCCGATCTGAACGTGCCCGGCGTCCCGACGCTGAACCTGACCCTGCCGGACATTGAACTGAGCAACTTGGGTCAGGGACCGGAAGGCATCACGGCCGGGGACCTCACCCGCCAACTCATCCGCCAGATCACCACCCGGACCCTGGCCGCCGTGGCCGGGGCCGCGGCCAACGCCGGCAAGGCCATTGTGGATGGCGCGAGCGGTGTCGCCACCGACGCTGCCAGGTCCGCCGCCGGCGCCGCCGAAAAAGCAGCCGGTGAGGCGGCCGGCAAGGCGCTCAAGGGCGTGGGCGATTTGTTGAAACCCCGGAAATAACCGGCGCGCCTGTCGCCGCGCCGCGCGAACGTGAGGCGCTCCGGTTTACCCGCGCGTGCGTCTGTCCATCGTCATCCCCGCCTTCAACGAGGAAAAGCTGCTGGGCCGTTGCCTCGAGGCCTTGGCCAGCGCGTCGGCCGAGTTGACCTGCTGCGGGTGGGACCACGAGGTCATCGTTTGTGACAACAACTCGACCGACCGCACGGCCGAGGTGGCGCGGGCGGCCGGAGCGCGCGTGGTCTTCGAGCCGGTCAACCAGATTGCCCGGGCCCGAAATACCGGCGCGCGCGTCGCCACGGGAGACTGGCTGCTGTTCCTGGATGCGGACTGCGCCCCCTCGCGGGCGCTGTTGGCCGAACTGGCCCGGGCTCTCGGCGACGCCCGGATCCTGGGCGGGGGCGCCCGCGTGGCGCTGGAAGACGCCCCCGGTCCGGGCCGCTGGCTCACCGCGCTCTGGAACGGCCTCAGCCGGCTCACCCGCTGGGCGCCGGGCGGGTTCCTCTTCTGCGCCGCGGCGGCCTTTCGCGCGCTGGGCGGTTTCAACGAGGAACTGTTCGTCTCCGAGGAAATTGACTTCAGCCGCCGCCTCAAACGCCTGGCGCGCGCCCGGGGCCGGCGGGTGGTGATTTTGCGCACGCCGGTGCTGACCTCGGCGCGCAAGCTGCACCTGTACTCGCCCGCCGAATTGCGCGCCTTCACCTGGCAATACCTGCGCCGGCCGCTGCGCGTGGCCCGCGACCGCGAGGCCTGCCCGATCTGGTACGACGGGCGCCGCTGACCGACCGGCGCGCGTCGTCGTGGGCCGCGGGCTCAGGCCACCGGGCCGTAGCGCGGGCCGAGCGTGGCGGCCAGCGCACGGCCCTGAGCGAGCAGCGCTTCCTGCTCGGCCCCGGTGAGCGGCCGGTAATTCCGGGCCAGCGCGATGTTGTGCAGCGCCTGTTCGAGCGTGAACGGGCCGATGTTGGCCACGCTCACCCCTTCGAGGTCGAGCGCGTAGGCCAGCGCCTGAGGCAGGCGTTCCGGCGGCGTGACGCAGCCCACCCAGCCCTTCTTGTGGTTGGGAAACCCGCCCTTGATGCCGGCATAGACCTTCATGGCCACTGCGCCCACGTTGCGTTTGCGGCACTCGGGCAGGACCGTGCCCTCGAAGTTGTAGATGAAGCGGTCGGCGTAATTCATCACCGCCATCACCACGTCAATCTGGTCGGTCTGCAGCATTTCGAGAAACCGCGCCGGCCGGGCGTGCCCGGACAGGCCGATGAACCGGAGTTTGCCGGCCGCCTTTTGCTTGAGCAGGTAGGCCAGCACCCCGTCGGCGGCGCGGACCTTGTCCAGGTCCTTGTCGCCGATGTGGTGGATGTGCACCAGGTCCACGTGATCGGTCCGCAGTCGCCGCAACGAGGTCTCGAGCATCTCCTGCGCGCGGGCGGCGGAGTCGGTCCAGACCTTGGTCACCAGAAACAGCCGGTCGCGCCGGGCGGGGACCAACCCGCCCAGCACCTCCTCGGCGTGGCCGTAAATGTAGGCGGTGTCCACGAAATTCACCCCCCGGTCCAGCACCTCGCCGAAGATGCGCGTCGCCTCGGCCGGCTCGACGCGCGCTTCGCCAATGGGCGCGGTGCCCAGGCCCAGAATACTGACCCGCGCCCCGGTGCGGCCGAGCACGCGCGCGGGCAACGGCCCCTCCGCCGCGGCGAACCCGCGCAGGCGGGGCCGGCCCACCGCGAAGCCGGCGACGGCGGCCAGGCCCGTTTTCAGGAAACACCGGCGGGGTAGCGGTGGGTGGTGGGAGGTGGGGCGTGTGGCAACAGCGAATGTGCCGGGTTTGACTGGTTTCATGGCCGGGCGTTGTTTCAGGCCCAAAGTGCCTCAAGGTACGGCCGGCGCAATGCCCTTTTCCTCTCCCCTCCCCTGCCCTGCCCTGTGGGTCACGCCCCTGGCACGGCGCGACGGCGCGGCGCAGCGTGTGCAGCTTGGGCCGCGGCCGATGCGGGCGGGGTTTCGAGCAGGGTCCACACGCGCAGGGTTTCGGTGACGGACCAGGCCTGGGCGTCGCAGCCGCGCTGGGTGTGCGGCGCGTCGCCGTCCAAAATTTCCGGCAACTGGCCCACGCACCCTTCGGCCAGGAGGCGGTCAGTGCCGGCCAGGTAGGCCCGGGCCGCAGCCACGGCCGCGGGGTCGAAGTCCCACGCGCGGGCCAGGGCTTCGCAGAACTGCGGCAACAGCCAGACCCACGCGGTGCCGTTGTGGTAGGCCGGTTTGCGGCGGGTGTCCTCAACGCCCTCGTATCGGCCCCAGTACGGCCGCTCCGGATCGTTGAGCAGCTCGCCGTGGGGCCCGCGGATTTCCAGCGGAGGCCGGACCGGCAACGGCGCCAGCGACCGCACCGCACCGGGCACCAACAGCCAGCGGCGGGCGGCCTCGACCTGGCGGCGGGCGCGCTCGCCGGTGAGCAGACCGAGCGTGACGGCCAGCAGGGCGTTGCCGCGCAGCGCATTTTGCGGTACCGCGTCGGCGGCGGGCTGGCCGGGCCGGGCGAGCAGGACGTCCGCGCACCAGCCGGGTTCCTCGAGCCAGAAACGGTGCGCGAAGCTTTCGGCCGCCCGAAGGGCCAGTGCGTCCCAGGGCTCGGTCACCGGGGGTAGGTCCAGGGCGGCCAGGCGGCGCAACAGGCAAACCCAGAGGGCCTGAATTTCGACCGGGTACCCCTCGCGCGGCGTGCCGGCGGGGTGGTTGGTGTCCATCCAGGTGAAGTGCGCCGGGCTGAAGACCAGTCCCGAGGCGGCGTCCACGCGGATGCCGTTGGGCGTGCCGCGCAGATACCCGGCGGCGATGGACCGCAGCACCGCGGCCAGGTCGCGGCCGGCGTCGTTCACGGGCGTGGCCAGAAACGCACGGCGGGCGGCGGGGTCGGGCAGTTGCTCCCAGTACTCGCCGGCCACCACGCCGAACCACAGCGGCGCGTCGGAGGTGTCGCGATTCGAGGCGTCGTGGCCGAAGACGGCGTTGGGCAGCGTGCCCTCGCGCTCCCAGCGGGCGAAATTGAACAGGATTTGCCGGGCGATTTCTGCCCGGCCGGCGGCCAGCAACCCGCGCGCGGCGATCAGCGCATCCCGGCCCCAGTCCAGGAACCACGGGTACCCGGCAATGACCGTCCATCCGCGCCCGCGGCGCACGACGAAGGCCTCGATCGCCCGGCGCAGGTGCCCGGCGAACTCGTTGTCCGCGGATTCACCGCCGGCGGGGCCGGATGTTTCGCCGGGCGTCTTTGTCGCGGCGGCGACGGACCGGGTGGAACCGGCCTCCGGCTCGAGGGCGCGGGCGATTTCCTCGGCGGTGGGTTCGTCGGGGTCGGCGCACACGACCAGGTCCAGCGTGTTGCCGCGGGCCAGGGGCAGCTCGAACCAGCCCGGGCTGTAGGCATCGCCGCTGCCTACCAGGCCGCGGCTTTGCTCGAGGGGATGGGCGATGTTGAACGACCATTCCGGCTGGGGGTGGTAGTCGCCGGCCGTGGCCCGCACGCGCAGCCGGCGGTCTGCCGCGGGGGCAAACTCGAAGCCGGCCGCGCCGGCCAGCGGCCGCGTGTGGCTGCGGAAGTGATGGTCCGCGCCGGGATTGTGCCTGGTCTCGTGGTGGAAGTTGCGGTCCTCGAGGTCCACGCGCACGGTGAGCCGAACGTCCGCGCCGGGGGGCAGGTCCCGCCCTTGCGGCGGCGGCGTGGCCGGGCGGTGAAAGCGCAGCACGGTGGTGTTGCGGCCGGGCAACATGGCCGCAGCCAGGTGAATTTCCACGCCGCGCCCGTCGCCGGCGTGGGCCAGGAAGCGCCAGCGCGGGGGCGGACCCGGGGCAAAGTCGAGCAGGTTGTCCGCGTTGAGCGGCGACAGGAAACCGTCGGCATTGACCCAGACCCGGGCGCGTTTGGCGAAGATGTGGCGGTCCACGGGGACCTCCGGGTGCAGGTTGGCGCCCAGCAGGCAGTCGTATTTCGACTCGATGGTGCCAAGGTTCACCGCCAGCCGGGCCATGCCGCCGCGGCCGTTGGTGAGCAACACCCGGCCTTCGCCGCACGGCGGCGGCGCCCACCGCGGCCGGGCGGACAACAGGCGCAAGGCGCCACGCAGCTCGGTTTCTCCCGGACCGTAGCGCTCCAGGGTCAGCGTGGCGTCCCCTGCCCCGCCGCGCGGGGCGAAGACGGCCACGTGCGCTTCCGCCAGGGGCGAGGACACCGCATGCAGGGGGGCGGGCACGCCGGGAATCTCCAGCGTGGCCCGGAACGGCACGGTTTCCCGTACCAACAACCAGTGTCCCGGAGGGACCGGCAGGACCCGCGTGCGGTCGGCCGGCTGCCATTCAACGACGCGCGGGTAGCCAGGGCGGTGCGATTCGAGGGCGGTCTGGACGCGTTCTGGGGGAATGTCGGCCGGCAGCGCGGCAATGGCGCTGAGGCAACCCACCGGATCGCGCGCCAACCAGTCGGCCAGCGGCGCCAGTTCGACCTGGCCGAGTTGTTCCAGCGGCAGATGCAGGCTGAGCGCCTGGAGGGCCAGCGCCTCGCGGGCGCGGCGTTGACGGTAGGCATCGCCCGCCAGGCCGGCCGGGGTGGGCGCGGCAGCCAGGCAGTAGGCCGCGCCGGGCGGCAGTTGGAAGCGGACGGCCTGGCCATCGGCGGGCTCGCACGCGGGCAGTGGCTGGCCCAGCAGGTCCACCGGTGCGGGACGCTGGCCGGCGTCGAAACGCAGGTGCGCGCGGGCGAGCTGGCTGCCTTCCAGTCGCAGGGGATGCGGGTGGTCGGGGTCGGTGTTCACCAGCACCAGCACGGCGTCGCGGCCCTCGGCCGATTCGCGCAGCAGGGCGTACACCGGAGAATGCGGCGGGCTGAGCCGGGTGAGGCGCGCGCCGTCGAAGAAGCACGGGTGCCCGGCCAGGAGGCGGTTCAGGGCGGCCAGTTCGGGCACCAGGTTGTCCGGGTTGCCCCAGGCCAGGCCGCGGCTGGAGTGGACGTTGACCCGCTCCGGGGCGAGCCATTCCACGCCGCAGGTGAAGCCGTAGGCGCCGGACACGCTGGTCAGCGCACAGAGGCGGTTGCGCAACAGCGACCAGGCGCGGCCGCGGGCGGCGAGGCGGGGGTTGTCGTGCGTCTCGCTGTAATGCACGTAGAGGCCCACCCGTTCGCTCTGCCGCAGGGCGTAGTCCAGGTAGCCGGCCACCTCGCCCCCGGAATAATTTTGGAACAGCTCCGAGTAGGCCCATTGCATGCCGCCCTCGGTGAGCAGGGCCTCGGTGGCTTCCCAGGACCCCCCCAGCCCCTCGAGCAGGAAAACCGTTTCGGGAAACTCGCGGCGCACGCGGGCGATGACGTACTGCCAAACGGGCAGGGGCACCTTGTAGCCGGCGTCGCACCGGAAGCCGTCCACGCCGCGACGGCACCACTCGACGAAGATTTCGCCCAGCTCGCGGCGCAAGGCGGCCTGGCGGTGATCCAGCTCGACGAGGTCCTCCCAGATGGTGCCCCAGGCGCCGGGGCTGACGAAGCGGCCGGTGGCGTCGCGCACAAACCATTCCGGGTGGCGCTCCTGGAAGGTCGAGCCCCAGCCGGTGTGATTGATGGCCAGGTCCAGAAACAGCCGGCCCCCGCGGGCGTGCACCGCCCGGGCCAGTTCGCGGAACTGGTCCACACCGGTGGTGCGGCCGTCGAACTCGACCAGCGCCGGGTCAATGGCCAGAAAATCCTGCGCGGCGTACGGGCTGCCGAAGCGGCCGAAACGGGCGTAGGTGGTGGGCACCGGGTTGACGGGCAGCAGGTGCAGGATGCGGCACCCCAGGCTGTCGAAGATGTGCGGCAGCTCGCGAATGAGGTCGCGCAGCTTGCCCGAGGGGGGGATGACGGTGTACCCGGCGCGGTCCAGGGCCGTAATCTCGGCAGCCTGCGCCGGCGGCTCGGTGACGCGCGCCGTCTTGGACGGCCCGAACATGCGGGGGAAGGCGCAGTAAATCGTGTTGGCCGTGCGGCACCAGGCGGGCTGGACGTTGACGCCGAAGTCCGGACCCTCCGGCCAGTGCAACCAACCGCGTTCGTCCACCGCGACGGCCTTGGCGCGGAACCAGCCCACCTCGGCCAGCGGCAGGTCCAGCACCCAGGCGTCGTCCTCGCGGCGCATGGGGATGTCGCGCCAGGCGCAGAGCGTGGGTGGTTTGCGGCATTCGACGGCGGTGAGCAGCTCCTCCCACAACACGGCGCCGCGGCCGAGATTGGTGCGCAGACAGGCGCGCCAGCCCGCGGGCAGTGGGCGGTGATGCGCCGCCTGGAGGGTGAAGCGCAGCCGGTCGCCGACAAAGGCCACCCGGCGTTCACCCGGCGCCGGAGTTTGAACCAGTCGCACAGCCATAGCGCGGGCGGGAGTGTCCGGTCAGCAGCGCGATGAAGCAACCCCGGGGTGCGGGCCGACGTGGGCCCGTCGGACACCGGTTGTTTCCGGGGCGGTGCGGACCGTCATGAAGCGGGCTCGGGCCCCCCACTAACCGGCCGCCCGTTGCGCCCCGCCGCCACGGGTTCACCGCCTTCAGGACCCGCTCCAGGTCCGGGTACAAGAGGTGAGGCCGGGACGGGGTGCGCGCGGGCTTCAAACGGTGTACGTGCCGCTGGCCACGCGGCCGCCGGTGCCGGTCCAGTTGGTGTGGAAGAACTGGCCGCGGGGCGCGTCCACCCGCTCGTAGGTGTGGGCGCCGAAGTAATCGCGCTGGGCCTGGAGCAGGTTGGCCGGCAGGCGCTCGCTGCGGAAGCCATCGAAGAAGGCCAGCGCCGTGCTGAAGGCCGGCACGGGGATGCCTTTTCTGACCGCCGTGCTCACGACCTTGCGCCAGCTCCGCGTCGCGCCCCTGACGGCCTGGCGGAAGAACGGATCGAGCAGCAGGTTTTCGAGGTCCGGGTTCTTGTCGAAGGCCTTCTTGATTTCGCCCAGAAACACGCTGCGGATGATGCAGCCGCCGCGCCACATCAGCGCGATGCCGCCGTAGTTCAAGTTCCAGCCGTATTGCTGGGCCGCGGCGCGCAGGAGCATGTAGCCCTGGGCGTAGCTGATGATCTTGGACGCGTAAAGCGCCCGGCGCAGGTCGTGCAGCCACCCGGCGCGGTCGCCGGCGAAACGCGGGTTGCCGGGCTTGAAGACCCGGGACGCCGCCACGCGCTGGGCTTTCATGGCCGAGACGCAGCGGGCATAGACCGCCTCGGCAATGAGCGTGATGGGAATGCCCAGTTCGGCCGAGGAAATGACGGTCCATTTGCCCGTGCCTTTCTGGCCGGCGGCGTCGAGGATTTTGTCCACCAACGGCTGGCCGTCAGCATCCTTGAAGGCGAGGATGTCGCGGGTGATTTCGATGAGGTAGGACTGGAGCTCGCCCTGGTTCCATTCGCCGAAGACAGCGCTCATCTCGTCGGCGCTCATGCCCAGGCCGTCTTTCATGATGTGGTAGGCCTCGCCGATCAGTTGCATGTCGCCGTATTCGATGCCGTTGTGGACCATTTTGACGTAATGGCCCGCGCCGCCCTCGCCGACCCAGTCGCAGCAGGGTTCGACGGCGCCGGTTTTGGGGTCGGTGACCTTGGCGGCGATGGCCTGGAAGATGGGCTTGACGTGCGGCCAGGCGGCCGGGCTGCCGCCGGGCATCAGGCTCGGGCCGTGGCGCGCGCCTTCCTCGCCGCCGGACACGCCCGTGCCGATGTAGAGCAGGCCCTTGCTCTCGACGTAGCGACAGCGGCGGATGGTGTCCTCGAAGAGCGAGTTGCCGCCGTCAATGATGATGTCGCCCGGCTCCAGCACGCCGAGCAGTTGCTCGATGAACTCGTCCACCGGCGCTCCGGCCTTGACCATGAGCATGACGCGCCGGGGGCGTTTGAGCCAGCCGACCATCTCCTGGAGCGAGTGGGCACCGATGACGTTGGTGCCCCGGGCTTCGTGGGCCAGAAACTCGTCCACCTTCGAGACGGTGCGGTTGTAGGCCACCACGGTGAAGCCGTGGTCGTTCATGTTCAGGATCAAGTTCTGGCCCATGACGGCCAGGCCGATGACGGCGATGTCAGCGCGGGGTTCCATGGTGTCGTTTTCGATTCAAGGCTTTGCCGTTCCGTCGGCGCCGGACCGCGGCGCCGACCGGGGAGGCAGCTTAGACCGGTCGGGCGCGGGGAAAAACAGATTTTCCGTCGCCGCCCCCGGCGCGCCGGGGTGCGCGCCACCGCGGCAGGCCGGAGGCCTGCACCACAACCGCCGCCCCCGGTGCGCGGGCGACGTCCGCGGCCGGCTTATTGCAAGCTCAGCGGCAGGCTCTGCAAGCGGCGGGCCACCTCGGCGCCGATCTGGCTGGTGCGCTGCTGGGCGATTTCCCTGCCCAGTCGGACCAGACGGGCGGGGGGCAGGCTCTGGACCAGCGCACAGTACTGGCTGTTGACCAGGATGCCGAGCAGTTCGCCCTGCTTGCTGAAGGCCAGGTCGCCGCGCGAGGGGGAGAACTTGCCGAAAATCTTGCCCAACGGCCGGCGCTGCATCTTCAAGTAACTCGGCAGCCCGGGCACGAGCTTGAACTCGACCTCGCCGTAGTACCCTTCCTTGGCGCCGACCACCACCGCGTCCTGGAACTTGGCCGGGTCCTCGGAAACCTGAAACGGCTCGACACCCAGCGCGCGCACCGCTGCCTCGTCCAGCGGCGCGACCAGCACGCGGGGGTCAGCGGCCACAAAGGAAAGCGCGGACAGCGGCACGGTGGCGTTCCCGCGGGCGAGCGTGCAGGTCATTTCTTCCCAGTCCGGCCCGCCCGGCAGCGTCGGCAACGGCGTGTGGTGGATGTGGAACAGGGCGAAGACGCGCCCCCCGTCCTGAAACAAGACCACGTGCTCGGTGCGCTGATCGCCGGAGCGCAGCCCCAAAAGCCCGGCCCGGGTCGCGCGGAAGCTGCTGTCCAGGCGGTTTTCCAGGTAGCGCTTGTAAATCGTGTTGGGCGCCAGTTCGCGGTCCTGGCGGATTTCTTCGGCGAGCAACTGGGAGCCGGCAGCCAGGGTGTCGAGTCCCTTGGCCAGGGTGGAGGCGTGTTCGTGGAGGCGCTCGCGGTCCTGTTCGAGCGTGGTCAGGTACTGGCGGTTTTCCGCCAGCCGCTCCCGGTACTGGGCGGCCTCGGTGGCCACCTGGGCCAGGTTGGACGCCAGACGCGCCTTCTCGGCCTGGGCGGTGAGGGCGACGTTTTGGAGGGCGGCCATCTGCTCCTGGAGGCGCTGGACCTCGGCGCGCCGGGCGGCCAGCTCGGCCTGCAACGCCTCGGTGGTCGAGCGGGTGGCGTTGGCCTCGGTGGAGACCTTGGTCAGGTCCTCCTGCAGGCGCTGGATGCGCACCTGGGCCTCGCTGCGCTGGGCCTCGAGCCGGGCCAGTTGCTGCTGGGCCTGGAGCTGGGCCTGTTGGAGGCGGTCGCGCTCGGCGGCCAGTTGCTGCGCGGTTTGTTCGGCCGCCCGCAGGCTGGCCTCGGCGGCCTGGAGTTGTTGCTCGCGCTGGGTCAACTCCTGCTGGCGCGCCTCGGCCAGTTGCCGGGTGCGGTCCAGTTGCTGGCGCAGCTCGCCCTGGGCGGACTTTTCCTGGAGCAGGGCCTGCTGGAGCACTTCGAGCATGTCCTGGACGGCCTTGACCTCGACGCCGATTTCGGCGCCGGCGCCCGGCTGGCCCATCTCCAGCGTGCGTTGCGAGCTGAACAGCGTGACCAGGCTGATCAGCAGGAAGTCCACCAGGACGACGAGGACGGCGCGGTTCATGGCGTGGCCGGCTCGGCGGCGGTCTCCTGCGCGGCCTGAAGGATCAGGGTGCGGCGGTAGGTGCGCACGTGGATGATCTTGAGCAGGGAGGCGAACAACACGCCAAACCCGGTCGAGGCGTAGGCGATCATCGGGCTGGCGGTGAAGAGGTTCAACGCCAGCAGCACCAGGGCGAAGCCGGTGCCGCCCAGCCCGATGTACAGCCCGGTGTCGAAGAGGTTCTCCTCGTTGTCGAGCAGTTTGATCTTCAGCCGGCTGGGCAGGGGTTGACGTTTGATCTCGCGCAGCTTGATCAGGCCGATCAGGTACACGGTCATCTGCACCGCGAAGAACACGGCCAGGGCGAGCCAGTTGGCAGGGTTGCTACTCATAACTTTGGGCACGGAGGGCGCGGTCTGGGCGACCAGCGCCGGTTTCTGTTTGGAGAAAAGCCACAGGGTCGGTTCGGGCGTGGGGGTCTGGGCGCGGGCCAGACCGGGTTCGCCGAGGATCAACGCCAGCATCACCACCATCCCCGCCACGGTCTGTTGGCGCAGGGTGCGGATGCCCCGCACTTCGAGCGGACGCTCGAGCGGGTCCGGCGGCGGGGCGAAGTGGGGAATGGCGCGCGCGATGAAAAACGCGCCGTCCAGCCAGAGCAGGTATTTGAGCAAGAGCGCCAGCAAGGTGCTTTGCGCCGCCAGGGCGACGATCCAGCCGTAGGCAAGGTCGGCACCGGGCACGGCCAGGACCCAGTCGCGCCAGCCGGCGTAATACACCGGTTGCCCGCGGTCCAGTAGCAGGTTCAGGCCGGCCCGGCCGGCGGCCAGCCCGTGGCGCAGGTCACGCACGCCGGTTTGGGGTAGGCGGCGCAGGTACTCGCTCACCGCGTCCGGCCGGGCGGCCAGTTGCAGCGCGGCGAAAACCACCGGCAGGTCCCCGGGTTTGGCGGTGATGACCCGGGCCAGAGTGCGGGCGGCCTCCAGGTCGCGCACCCCGGGCATGAAGGCCAGCAACTGGTCCCAGCTCATGCGCTTGGCCAGCGAGGTCAAATTCAGGCACCACAACTCGAAGCGCGCCGTGTCGCCGGTGCGGTGGGCGGTGGCCGCCAATTCTTCGATCTGCTGGCGCAGGGTCGGATGAAACGCCTCGGCCTGCAACAGCAGCCCGGTCAGCAGCACCGCCGCCTCGAAGGCCTGGCCGGACGCCGACCCCACCGGCGGGTACAGGGCGGTCTCCCGCCAGGTGCGTGCCTTCAAGACTTCCTGCACGTCCGCCCGCCGCGAGGTACCCAGGGCGCGGGCCGCCGCGGCGCGCGCCCGTTCCGGCAGGAGCACCTCGATCACCGAGTCGCCCACCGGCGGTACTTCCCCGGGGGGACAACAGACCTGGCGCAAGAGGGAATTGGACCCGCCCCAGACCGCCGGCACCGGCTGTTCGCCGCGCAACCGCTGGACGGCGTAAAGCGTGGCCGTGGCTTCGGGCACTTCCGCCGCCAGGGCGGCCTGGGCCAGCAACACGGCCGTGCCCAGCTTGTCCAGCCGGGCCGCCTGCTGGGCCTCGGTCACCAGCCCGGGGCCCTGGGCCCCGGCGTGCGTGACCACGGCCGCATCCACCGAGCGCAGGTACGCGGGGACAAGCAGGGCGGCGAGCACGGCCAACAGGCCAAGCCCCGCGTAAATGCTGCCCAAAATCCGGCTCACGTCTTGAACAGTCCTGCCCGCGCCCGGCGACGGATCGCGCATCCGACGGCGAGGCCCCGGCGGCCATTCACCCGCGTCCGCAGCACGTGCGTGCGCTCAGAGCCCGCGCAGCGGGACCGCTGGCGCACGGGGGCGCACGCCTCGGGTATCGCCGACGCCCCGAAGTTTGAACCGGCCCGCGCGGCAGCGTCAAACGGCATCTGGACCGGGCCTGGGAATGCCCGTGGCTCCGGTAGGGCCGCGCGGCGACGTGGCCGGGAGAGCAGCGCACGCGCAGCGGCGCCTACCGGGGGTTCGGTAGGGACCAGGCTACACCGGGTTTCAGGCTTCATCCAGGTTCGCCGGTCGGGGAACTGGCAATCCGGAATGGCACTCCCGGGCCCGGAGTCAGGCCGCCCCGCACGCCGTCATTGCCTCCCCTGCCCTGCCGGGGTTGACTGGGCGGGTGCAAACGCCTTTTTCCCGAAGTCTCCTTGCGGGGCTCACGGCCGGCCTGACCTGGTTCGCCGCACGGGCCGCGGATTTGCCGGTGTTTGACTTCACCGACCCCGCCCAAAACGCCCAGTGGGGCGAGCCGCATCACCTGGCCTCGCGCGTGACCACGGCCGAAGGCCTGGTGCTCACCCTCAACGGCCCGGACCCCTGGCTGATCAGCCCGCCCCGCGATTACCCCGCCGGCCAGCCATTGTGGCTGCACCTGCGCCTGCGCTCCGACCAGGGCGGCATGACGCAGGTGTTTTACTTCCCGGCCGGCGGCGCGCCCTCGGAGCCGAACTCGGTACGCTTCCACGTGCCGCCCGGCTCGTGGACCGAGGTCAAGGTGCGCCTGCCCGCGCTGGGACCGGCCCATCGGCTGCGCCTGGACCCGCCCGGGAGCAGCGGTCAATGTGTGCTGGGGCGGTTGTGGGTGAGCGCGCGGACGCAATTCGCCGCGCCCGACTGGCCGCGGCCCACGCCGCCAGAGCCCGGCGCGGACGCGGCGGTGCTGGAAAGCGGCGAGCTCAGGTTGGTCCACGCCCGCGCGCGGTGGGGTGGTTTCTGGGTGGAGGTGGCGGGCGAGCGCATGGCCGCGGGCCACAATGCGCCGCTCATCGGTTACGTCCGCGACGAGCAGCCCCGCTGGTTTCCCGTCAACGGTTCCAACGCCGTGGTGGTGGTCCAGCAGGCCGCCCGCACCCAACTGGCCGATGCCACGGTGGGCGGCACGTTGACGGCGCGGGTGACCGTGAGCGACCCGGACGGTGGCCGGTGGCAGCTCGAGCACACCTTCAAGCTTCACACCGCCGGGGCGCTGTGGGTCGAGGCGACCGCCCGCTGCGACCAGGACCGCGACGTGCTCTACCTGCCGCTGTTCACGCTTCTGCCCGGGCTGGGCCACTACGGCACCAACAAAACCCAGGCGCTGCTGGCGGGTGTCGAGTACCTCGAAAACGAACCCAGCAGCTCGACCGCCGACCTGAACCCGCCGGATTCGAATCGCCAGGTGCCCGACACCGCCAAGCTGACCTTCCCGCTCATGGCCGTGGCCGCGCGGGAACGGTACGTGGCCCTGGCCTGGACCCAATCGCCCGGGGCGCCCACCTGCGCGGTGTTTGACACGCCCGACCGCCTGCTCCACTCGGGCGCCCAGCTCCTGGGCCTGCTGTTTCCCGGCTCGGACGGGACCCTGCGCGACGAGAGCAGCCTGGTGCCGTACGACACGGTGAGGCTGCCGGCCAACAAACCGGCGCGCGTGGCGGGGCTGTTGCTCGGCGGTCGCGGCCGGAGCGTGGTGCCGGCGGTGCAGGAATACGTGCGCCACTTCGGGCTGCCGCCGCGGCCGGAAATCCCCGGCGGCCCGGCCGCCTATTGGGAACTGGCGGCGCGCGGCTGGCTGGATTCGCAAATCCGCGACGGCAGTCTTTACCGGCACGCCACCCCCGGCTTTAACAGCGGGCCCGCCGCGGACGCGGCGCTGTACGAGGACTGGCTGGCCGGGCGCGTGGGGGACCCCACGCTGGCCGAGCGGCTGCGCGCCGCCGCCCGGGACGCCCTGGCCCGGGTCCCGCCGGCCCATTACAACCATGCCCGGGTGGGGCACGTGCGCGACCCCTCCCCCGCGCTGGTTTATGGCGCCGTGGCGGCAAACCTCGATCAGGCCGAGGCCCATGCCCGCGGGCTGCTCGGGCGGTTCGAGGCCGACGGGTTCATCCGCTACCAACCCGGAGGCGGAATCGGCGGCCTGGACTACGGCCGCACACACTGGGCGCCGGACGCCAACGGCCTGACCGCCGGCGTGCTGGCGGCGGTGCTGCAGGAGGCGGCCTTCACCGGCAACCGGGACCTGATCGCCGCCGGCCTTCGGCACCTGCGCGCGCTCACGGAGCGTTACCGCGACAGTGTGCCCCGCGGCGCGCAGACCTGGGAAATTCCCCTGCACACGCCGGACATCCTGGCCTCGGCGTACCTGGTCCAGTGCTACGTGCTCGGCTACGAGTTGAGCGGCGACGCCGCGTTGCTGGACCAGGCGCGCTACTGGGCCTGGACGGGCGTGCCGTTTGTGTACCTGAACGCCCCGACCGACCAGCCCGTGTGGGCCTACGCCACCATCCCGGTGCTGGGCGCCACGCAGTGGGTGGCGCCGAACTGGATCGGCCTGCCCGTGCAGTGGTGCGGTCTGGTCTATGCCGACGCGCTCCTGCGCCTGGCCCGGCACGTGTCCGACGGCCCGTGGCGGCCCCTGGCCGAGGGCATCGTGCGCTCCGGCCTTCAGCAAACCTATCCGGCCAGCGACCCGAAATACCTCGGGCTGCTGCCCGACAGTTTCAACCTGCGCACCCAGACCCGGAACCCGGCCAACATCAATCCGGCCACCTTGCTGGCTCCGGCCATCGGCGCACTGGGTCAGCCGCCGTTGTACGAGTTCCGCGCGTTGCACCGGCAGGGCCTGGGCGTGCACGCGCCGGGAGAACTGCGCGATGTCGAGGAACACGCCGACGGGCTGAAGTTCACCGTCGTCGGCTGGAGCCCGCGGCCGTACTACGTGCTGGTCACCGGCCTGCGCCAGACGCCGCAGGTGCGGCTGAACGGACGGACGGTCCTGCTCAACGCGCCGCACGAATACCAGGCCGCGGCGGGGCGGTTGATCCTGCAGGCCAGCGGCCCGGCGCAGATTGACCTGGGGCATCCGGCGTTGGCGGCGTTGCAAATACGGCGTCTGCCCGGCGCCGCCGCCGTGCAGGTGCGCTGGCCCGCGGCCGCCGGCGCGAGCGACTTTGTGCTGGAATCCGCCGTGAGCCTGGCCGGGAACGCCCCCTGGGAGGAATGGAGGGAGGTGGTGCAGCCGGCGGGCGATCACCTGGCGGTGCAACTGACCGCGCCAGATCCCCAACGCTGGTTCCGCCTGCGGCGTTGAGGCCACGTCCGGCGGACCTTTCCCGGCGCGGGCAGGAGCGCGTTCGGCTACGGAGCGGTTTCCAGCCAACCCTGTTGGCGGGCGTATTGGACCATCTCGACGCGACTGCGCAGGCCGACCTTTTCGGCGATGCGCTGGCGGTAGGTCTCGACCGTTTTGACGCTGAGCCCCAGTTTGTCGGCCACTTCCTTGTTGGCGTAGCCCCAGGCCAGCAGCCGGAGCACCTGCGTTTCCCGCTCGCTCAGTTCGCGCGCGCCGGTCGCCGGGCCGGCCGGCGTCAGGAGCTCCTGTTGCAGGGCTTTGGCCGTCAGGGCGGGATCAAACCAGGTTTGCCCGGCCGCCACCGTGCGGATGGCGTCCAGGAGCCGCTCCGCGGCGGAGCGTTTGAGGATGAAACCGTGGGCGCCGGCCTGCACCGCCCCGGTCAGGTAGCTGGCGTCCTCATGCATGGTCAGCACGATGAGGCGTAGCTGGGGGAACTCGGCCTTCAGCCGTCGGGTGGCTGCCAACCCGTCCATCCCGGGCATGGAGAGATCCACCACCACCAGATCCGGCTTGTGGGTGCGGACCAGCTCGAGCAGTTCGGCCCCGTTGCCGGCCTGGCCCACCACTTGGAGACCGCGCTGCTTGCTGACCAGCAGGGCGAGCCCCTGGCGGAGGAGGGTGTGGTCGTCGGCCAGAATGATGCGCAGGTCCGGCATGGCTCAGCCCGGGGCGACCGGGAGTTGGGGGCTGCGCTGGCGAACGGGCGCCGGCACGCTGGCGATGACCGTGGTGCCCTCACCGGGCTGGGACTCGACGGTGAGCGTGCCGCCGATCAGGAGCATCCGTTCCTCCATGCCCAGCAGACCGAGGTAACTGCGGATGTCGCCCTGGCGGCGCAAGGCCGCGGCGTTGAAGCCCTGGCCGTCATCCTCGACGATGAGCGAGACGGTTTGCTCGTGGCGCTGGAGCAGCACGTTGACCGTGCGGGCGCGGGCGTGGAAGTACACGTTGGCCAGCGCTTCCTGGGCCACGCGGTACAGCGCGGTTTCCACCCGGAGGGGTAACCGCTCGATCTCCATGTTCTGGGTCCAAAAGCGCACGTTCAGGCGGCTGCTCTGGGCGAAGTCGTTGCAGTAGCGTTGCAGCGCGACCTGCAGGCCGAAGTCGTCCAGCGCGGGCGGGCGCAGTTCCCAGGCCTTGCGGTGCATGGCCTGCACCAGGTGGGAGGCCAGTCCTTGCAGGCGCTGGACCTCGCCTTGGAGGGTTGCCGGGTCCCGGAAGTGATGATGCAGGAGTGCCAGCCCGATGTTCAGGGCGTTCAACTCCTGGCCGAGCTGGTCGTGCAACTCGCGCGCGAGCGCGGCGCGCTCGGTTTCCTGCAGGTCCACCAGCCGACTCAGGGCCTGGAGGTGGGCGGCCTCGGCCTGTTTGCGCTGGGCCACTTCCCGGCGCAACGCCTCGTTGATGCGGCGCAGCTCGGCGGTGCGTTCGGCCACGCGTTGCTCGAGCTCGGCATGGGCGGCTTGCAGGGCCGCCTCGGCCGTCTTTTGCCGCGTGATGTCCCGGACGTAGGTCATCAGACGCAGCGGCCGGCCGGCGGCGTCGCGCACCACGGTGGAATCCAGGTGCACCCACACCACCTGGCCGGTGCGGGTGAGGTAGCGCTTTTCCACTTCCACGCTGGGCACCTCGCCCCGCAGCAACCGGGCGAGCTGGGCCAGGCTCCGGGCCCGGTCCTCCGGGTGGGTCAGTTCCGCGAAGGTCCGCTGCAGGAGCTCATCCGCGGAGTACCCCAACAGTTCGCAAAAACTCGCGGGCACGCGCTGGAGGCGCCCGTCCAGGCCCACGTGCAACACCATCGTCCGGGCAAAGGCCTCGGCCCGTTCCCGCTGCCTTTCGCTCTCGCGCAGGGCTTGCTCGGCGCGCCGCAGCGCGGTGATGTCCGTCATGGCCACGAACACGCCCGTCACTTCGCCGGCCTCGTTGCGGCGGGGATGGAAGTTGGCCAGCCAGCAGCGGGGTTCCTCACCCGGGCCCGGAATGGCGAACTCGAAATCCAGGATCGGCTCGCCGCCGGCCAGCACGCGGCGCAGGGCATCGCCCATCGCCAGGGCCAGACCGGCGGAAACGGCGACCAGTGTTTTGCCGGTGTGGTCTTCGGCAGGGCGCTGCGTGAGACGGGTCAAAAAGGCGTTGACCCGCTCGAAGCGCAGTTCCCGGTCCAGCACGCACAACCCGACGGGCGCGTGCCGGTAAATCTGGTCCAGCTCCGCCCACTGGGCGCGGGCGCGGGCCTCGCTGGCCTGGAGCGCGGCTTCCGCCTGCCGGCGGGCGGCGTTGTCCGCGGCCAACTGCTGGGTGCGCTGGACCACGCGCTGCTCCAGTTCCAGGTTGGCCAGTTCCAATTCACGGCGGGCGCGGTGGCGTTGTGCCACCAGGATGGCGGTCGTCAGCCCCATCAGGCTGGTGGTGGCCAGGTAGGCGGTGCCGGCGAGCAGTTCCAAACCGCGGGGGACCTGCCCGAACAGGCCGGATTGGGTGGAAGCGGCGGGCAGGACCAGTGCCGACAGGGCGGTGGTCAACAGGGCCGTTTCGCGCGGGCTGAAGCCAAGCGCAATCACGATTACCACTGCGGCCGGCAGGCAGGCGAGCAACAACTGGCCCCGGAGAAATTCTTGCGGGCCGCTGAAGGCACAAGCCGCCGCTCCCAGGGCGGCGACAAACAACAGGGCCAGTCTGCGAAGCCGGGGCAGATTCCAGCGTTGCGGCGGCTGGGTGACCAGGAGCACCACCAGCGGTGTCAGGGTCAACAGGCTCAGGACATGGGCCAGCCAGCCATCCAGCCGGCTCCCCGGACTCGCCCCCGAGCCGTCCGCCCAAAGCCAGTGGCCCGTTGCCACGGCCAGGGCCGGCACTCCGAGGCCGACCCCGAGGGTAAATCGCGCGAAGTTTTCCAAGCTGTCCAGAAACCCGGTCCCGCCACAGCATTTGCGGCTGAGCCAGGCTCCCAAACCGGCCTCGCCTGCGGCCATTGCGGCCAACAGGGCGACTTTGCCCGCGGGCAAGTTCCACAAAAGCGCGGTCACCCCCACGCTGCCGGCCAGCGCCACGGCGCCCCGCCATCCGGCCAGCAGCCACAGCGCCACGCCGACTCCATAAACCGAGGCCAGGACGCCCGTCAGGGCCCGCTCCCCGAAAACCAAGAGTCCCATCCAGGCCGCGGCGGCCGCTACCAACAGCCCGCCCGCCAGCTGAAGGACCTGCCGGTCTTTCAGCCTGGGTTGCCCGGTGGCTGTGGCTTCGCCCGTCATTGGCTGTTTGGCCCGTTTGGGCCTCCTACCCTCTCCATCCCGGGTTCCGCTCCTCATCCCGCCAGCCATGGCCGGACGCCGCAGGCACTCCTGCTTCCCGGAACTTACGGGTCACTTGTAAGGGAATTCCCCGACACTGTAAAGCGCCGAGTTGTCCGGGCGCTCCGGGCTGCGCTCCTTTTTGCCCGGGTGAAAACCGGCGTTGGCAGCGTGCGGGCCTTTCCCTAGCATCCGCGCGCGTTTTTGTGGTGGAACTCCTCGAGCAAGCGCCCTTGAAGCTGGGCCAGTGGTTGGTCGCACGGGTGCCGCAAGCCTGGCAGCCCGTGGCGGGCGCCTGCCTGGGGGCCGCCCTGATCGTGGCCGTCTTTGCCGGGTTGTTTGCCCTGACCACCTGGCTCGAGCGCAAAGGGCTGGCGCGAATGCAGAATCGCCCCGGGCCCAACCGCGTCGGCCCCGCCGGCCTGCTCCAACCGGCGGCCGACGGGTTGAAGATGCTTTTCAAGGAGGACATCCGGCCATTTGCCGCCGACCGCTGGGTGCACACGCTGGCGCCGCTGTTGAAGGTGGTGCCGGTGGTCTGCGCGCTGGCGGTGATTCCGTTCGGGCGGCACCTGGTGGCCCTCGATCTGGATGCCGGGCTGGTGTTCTTCTTCGCGATGGGTTCGGTGACGGAGGTCGCGCTGTTCATGGCCGGCTGGGGCAGCCGCAACAAGTACTCGCTGCTGGGGGCGATGCGGGCCATCGCCCAGCTCATCAGCTACGAGGTGCCGCTGGCCCTGGCGGCGCTGACGGCGGTCCTGGTCTCGGGCAGCCTGTCGCTGTCCGCGATCGTGGACAGCCAGGCCGGCGCGTACCCGGGCGGGCTGGCGCGCTGGCACGTCTTCACGCCCTGGGGCCTGGCGGGACTGGTCCTGTTTTTCACCGCCACCACCGCCAAGGCCAACCGCGCCCCCTTTGATCTGCCCGAGGGTGAGTCGGAAATCATCGCCGGGCACCTGGTCGAGTACTCCGGGTTCAAGTACGCCCTGTTTTTTCTGGGCGAATACCTGCTGCTGTTCGGCTACAGCGCGGTGGGGATCACCCTGTTTCTGGGCGGCTGGCGGGCGCCTTTGGTCTGGTTGGAGTGGGTGCCGAGTTACGTGTGGTTCGCGCTGAAATTGCTGGTCTGCATCGCCTGGTTCATCTGGCTGCGCGGCACGGTCCCGCGGCTGCGCGCGGACCAGTTGATGCACTTTGCCTGGAAGTTCCTGCTGCCGCTGGGGCTGGCGGCCAACCTCGCCGCCATGCTCTGGCAGGCCACTGCCGACTGGACCTTTGCCGGGGCGACGCCGGTGCGCTGGGCGCTGGCCGGCGGGCTGGTGCTGGTGCCGTACCAAATCCTGGGACGTTCGCTGATGGGCGAAGCGGCCACGCTGCCGCGCCGCTATCGCTTTGCCGAGTAACCTGCATGGAAACCGCCTTCCAACTGCTGGCCGCGGGGGTGCTGGTCGCGGCGGTGGCCGCGATGAGCCTGCGCCAGCTCGTTCACTGCGCGTTGTGTCTGGTGGCGGTCTTTGCGGCCGCCGCCGGCCTGTTCCTCACGTTGGGCGCCGAGTTTCTGGCCTTTGCCCAGGTGCTGGTGTACGTGGGCGCCATTTCGATTCTGATCGTCTTCGCCATGTTGCTGACGCGCACCCGCGCGGTGGACCCGGCGGACCTGAGCGTGCGCCCGCGCGCGCTGGGCATCATGGTGGCGGGGGCGGTCACCGGCTTGGTGGTCGCCGCCGTGCTCGCCAGCGGGGCGCTACCGGACAAGACCGCGGCCACACCGGCGGTGCCGGTGCGGGAACTGGGCCGGGAGTTGATGACGCAGCAGGTGCCGGCCCTGCTGGCGGTGGGGCTGTTGTTGACTGCGGCCCTGATCGGCGCGGTGGTGCTGGCCCTGCGCGAGCCGCCCGCCGCGACCGGAAAGGAGCCGCGCCCATGAGTCCGCTCGAACGCTATTTAATTGTGGCCGCCCTGCTGTTCGGCGTCGGTCTCGCCGGTGCCCTCACCCGTCGCAACGCCATCCTGGCCCTGGCGGGCATCGAGCTGATGCTCACGGCGGTGAATCTCAACCTCATTGCCTTCTGGCGTCACGGCGGTCACGACGCCGGCGCCGCGGGCCAGGTCTTTGTGCTCTTTGTCATCGCGGTGGCCGCGGCGGAAACCGCCGTGGGGTTGGCGCTGATCATCGCCCTGTTCCGGCACCGGCGCACAGTGCACCTGGACGAGGCCGACCAGTTGCGGGGATGAACGGCGTGGTGCATCAGCTCTGGCTCGTCCCTGTCCTGCCGCTGCTGGCCGCGGGAGTGCTGGCGTTGTTGCCGCGCCGGGCCCGTCGCGTCGCCGCCGGGCTGGCGATCGGCGCGCTGGCCGTGAGCCTGGTGCTCGCTCTGGCGGCTCTGGCCGCTACTCGGGCCGCGCCGGAGCCCGAAGGCTTCCGCGCCGTGGTCAATTTCCCCTGGCTGGCCTGGGGCGAACACACCCTCATGCTGGGCTGGGTACTCGACCCCCTGGCGGCGGCGATGCTGGTAATGGTCTGCCTGGTCGGGCTGCTGATCTTCATCTACAGCGTCGGGTACATGGCCGGGGACGAGAACTTCACCCGGTTCTTCTGTTTCCTGTCGTTGTTTGCCGGCGCGATGCTGGCCGTGGTGATGGCCAACAGTCTGTTGCTCCTGTTCATTGCCTGGGAGCTGGTGGGGTTGGCGTCGTACCTCCTGATCGGGTTTTGGTACCAAAAACCGGCCGCCGCCGCGGCCGCCAAGAAGGCCTTTCTCACCACGCGGGTGGGCGACCTGGGGCTGTTCGCCGGGATGCTCTGGCTGTACGCCGCCACGGGGACCCTGGTTTTTTACGACGAGGGCCGCGGTTGTCTCGAGGCGTCGGCGGTCAACACCCTGGCCGGGCGCACGGTGACGGCGGGTCTGACGTTGTCGGCGGTCATCAGCCTGCTGGTCCTGCTGGGCGCGGCGGGCAAGTCCGGTCAGTTCCCGCTGCATGTGTGGTTGCCGGACGCGATGGAAGGCCCCACGCCGGTCAGCGCCCTGATCCACGCGGCGACGATGGTGGCCGCGGGCGTGTTCCTGGTGGCGCGAATGTTTCCGCTGTTTGCCGCCGTCCCGCCCGGCGCGACCGGCCCCTCGCCCGCCCTGCAGGCGGTGGCCTGGCTGGGCGCGGGGACCGCGGTGTTTGCGGCGTTGATCGCCGTGGCCCAGACCGACCTCAAGCGCATCCTGGCCTACTCGACCGTGTCGCAACTGGGCTACATGTTCCTGGGCCTTGGGGTGGGCGGCGTGGCCGTGGGGATGTTCCACCTGCTCACGCACGCCGGCTTCAAGGCCCTGCTGTTCCTCGGTGCCGGCTCGGTCATCCACGGCTGTCACGGCGAGCAGGACATCCGCCGGTTGGGCGGTTTGTGGCGGGCGCAACCGATCACCTTTGCGACCTACGCCGTAGGAATGATGGCCCTGGCCGGCGTGCCGCTGCTCTTCTCCGGGTTCTGGAGCAAGGAGGAAATCCTCCACGGCGCGCTCGGCTGGCCGGTGTCGCGCGGGCCGTTCTGGCTGGGAGTAGCGGGCGCGCTGCTGACGGCCTTCTACATGACCCGGCAAATGGTGTTCGTGTTCTTCGGCCCGTACCGGGGCGCAGCCGCGGCGGGCCGGGACGCGGCGGCCGCGGACGGCGTCCATGAAAGCCCGCCGGTGATGACCGTCCCGCTGGTGTTGCTGGCGGTTGGCGCGGTGGTCCCGGGCTTCTTCGGCACGCCGGCCTGGCCCGCGCTGCAAGCGTATCTGGACCCGGCCCACGCCATGCACCTCGCTCCAGACCTGCGCCGTCTGTTCAGCGCAGAGGTCTTGAAGCTGATGGCGCTTTCGACGGCCGTGGTGCTGGCCGGGCTGGGCCTGGGCTGGTGGCTCTACGGGCGCCGTCCCATCACCGATCCGGCCGCGCCGGACGCGCTCGAGCTCGCGCAGCCGGGCCTGTTCCGGCTCTTGCGCGAGAAATTCCGCGTGGACGAGTTCTACGCGGCCACGGTGGTGCGCTGGCACGCCGCTTGGGCGGGTTGGGGAGACCTGTTGGACCGCTGGCTGTGGGGCGGGCTGGTGTGGCTGGTGCAAGGCCTGGCCCTGGGCCTGGCCTGGGTGAGCCGACTGGTGGACGAGTTCGCGGTCAACGGGGGGTTCGATGCGGCGTGCGCGCGGTTGGTGCGCAGTGGGCGACGCGTGGCCGGGTTGTCCACCGGGCGGCTGCCGGGGTACTTGCGCGGCGTGGCGGCGGGAGCGCTGGCGCTGGGGCTTTTGTTGCTGTGGGGAGGTTGCCGATGAGGGAGCTGCCGCTGCTGAGTGCCCTGACGTTTTTGCCGCTGGCGGGCGGGCTGCTGGTGCTCGCGCTGGGGGAACGCCGCGCCGCGGTGGCGCGCCGACTGGCCCTGGCCGTGGCCGGGCTGGGCGTGGCGCTGGCGATGGGTCTGGTGGCCGCCTTCGATCCGGCGTCGGGCTCGATGCAGTTCGTCGAGAAACACCGATGGATTCCGGCCCTGGCGGTGGATTATCACCTGGGGCTGGACGGGCTGAGCCTGGTGTTGGTGGTGCTGACCACGCTGCTGGTGCCCGCGGCCATGCTGGTCCCGGGCGGGCCGCGCGAGCGGCGGGCGTTGTTCTGGGCGCTGATGCTGTTTCTGGAGGCCGGATTGCTGGGCACGTTCACGGCCCTGAACTTTTTCCACTGGTTCCTGTTCTGGGAACTGAGCCTGATCCCGGCGTTTTTCCTGATCAAACTCTGGGGCGGCCCGGAAAGCGGCCCGGCCGCCACGCAGTTCTTCCTCTACACCCTGGCGGGCAGTGCCGCCATGTTGCTGGCGTTTCTGGCCATTTTTCTGGCGGTAGGGAAATTCGACTTCCTCGAGCTGGCCGAGCTGGGGCGGGCGGACCGGCTCACGGCGCACTTCCACGTCAGTCTGGGCTGGTACGCGCTGCCCGCGGAGACGCTCACGCGCCTGGTGTTCGCGGGGGTGTTTCTGGGGCTGGCGGTGAAGGTGCCGGTGATGCCGTTTCACACCTGGCTGCCCGCGGCGTATGCCGAGGCGCCCACCGGGGTGACGATGTTGCTGACCGGGGCGATGTCGAAGATGGGGGTGTACGGCTTCGCGCGGCTGCTGGTGCCGATTTTTCCCGAGCAGGTCCGCGCCCTGCAAACACCGCTGCTGGTCCTGGTGGTGTTCACGATTCTGTTCTCGGCCGCCACGGCCTTCGCGCAACGCGACCTGAAGCGGATGCTGGCCTATTCCTCGATCAACCACCTGGGCTACGCCCTGCTGGGACTCGTGGCGGCCGCCGGCGCCGGCGCCGCTGCCGACGCCCGCGCGGCCCAGGAACAAGCGGCCGCCCTCAACGGTGTGCTCTTCCAACTGTTCGCCCACGGCGTGACCGCCGCCACGCTCTTCGCCGCGGTGGGCTGGCTGGAGCAACGCAGCGGCGGGCGGCGCGGGCTGGATGATTTCGGCGGGTTGCGGCGCGTGGCGCCGGTCTTCACCGGGCTGACGGGCATCGCGCTGTTCGCCTCGCTGGGATTGCCCGGGCTGTGCGGGTTTGTGGGCGAGTTTCTGATTTTCAAGGGCGCCTTTGCGCTGGCGCCCGCGGCGGCGGCCGCGGCGTTGCCGGGGTTGCTGCTGACCGCGGTGTTCTTGCTGACGCTGATGCAGCGGGTGTTTCACGGACCGCTCGAACCGCGCTGGGCCGGGCTGGCGGACCTGACCTGGCGCGAGCGGCTGGGGCTCGCGCCGGCCCTGGCGGTGATCTTCGGGCTGGGGATTTACCCGCAAGGGTTGCTGCACTTCACCAACGCCACGGTGGTGGCGCTGGCGGAGGCCTGGCGGCCGTTTTGAGCATGTTGCCCTGGACGATCTATCTGAGTTTCGCGGGCGCGCTGGTGTTGCTGGCGTGGCCGCGGCGTTGGGCCGGGGCGGCGCACGGCGTGGCGCTGGTGTTTGCCCTGGCCGGCGCAGTCTGCGGCATGCTGGGCGGACTGGCCTACCGGCCGGGCGGAGAATTGCTGACCCTGGTGCGGGTGCCGTGGGTGCCGGCGCTGGGCCTGGAGTATTACCTGGCCGTGGACGGTCTGAATCTGCCGCTGGTGTGGCTGACCGGCCTGGCGGCGGTGGCCGGCATTTTGTTTTCGTGGAACGTGACCGAGGCGCCGCGCGCTTTTTTTGCCCTGTACCTGGCCCTGATCGGCGGGGTGTACGGGGTGTTCCTGAGCTTCGACCTGTTCCTGCTCTTTTTCTTCTTCGAAGTGGCGATCATCCCGAAGTACTTCCTGATCGCCCGCTGGGGTTCGACCCGCCGCGAGTACGGCGCGATGAAGCTGGCGTTGTACTCGTTTGCCGGCAGCGCGCTGGTGTTTCTGGGCGTGCTGGCGCTGTACGTCAACACGCCGGGTGGCAGCGCACCGCCGTTGGACCTGGCGGCGCTGGCGCGGCGCGATTTCGACCCGGGGCTTCAACGCTGGGTGTTTCCGCTGTTCTTCGTGGGTTTCGGCGTGCTGGCCGGGTTGTGGCCGCTGCACACCTGGGCGCCGACCGGCCACGTGGCCGCGCCCACGGCGGCCTCGATGCTGCTGGCCGGTGTGGTGATGAAGCTGGGCGCCTACGGCGCGCTGCGCGCGGGCGTGGCGTTGTTCCCGGTCGGGCTGGCGGCGTGGCAGGGCGTGTTCCTCGCGCTGGCGGTCACGGGCATCGTTTACGGCGGGCTGGTCGCGCTGGTGCAGAAGGACTTCAAGTTCGTCATCGGTTACTCGAGCGTCAGTCACATGGGTTTCGTGCTGCTGGGGTTGGTGACGTTGAATCCGTTGGGCCTGGGCGGCGCGGTGCTGCAGATGGTCTCGCACGGCCTGATTGCGGGTCTGCTCTTCGCGGTGGTGGGCCGGATGGTGTATGACCGGGCTCACACCCGGGAACTGGACGAACTGAGCGGCCTGCGGCTGGCGCGGCGCCTGCCGTTCGCGGCAGCCACCTTCACTCTGGCCGGCATGGCCTCGATGGGGTTGCCCGGGTTCAGCGGCTTCGTGGCTGAGTTGTCGGTGCTGGTGGGCGCGTGGGAGGCGCGGCCCACCGCGGCGGTGATCACCGGGGCGGGCATCGTGATCGGCGCGGCCTACATCTGGCGCGCGTTGCAAAAGGCCTTCGCCAGCGAACCGCTCCCGGACGCCGCCGGTTCGGCCGCCCTCGCGGCGCTGGAGCCCATCACCCTACCGGAGCGACTGGGCGCAGGGTTGTTGCTGGCCGCGACGGTGGCGCTGGGCCTGTTTCCCGGGCTGGTGATGGATTACATCCTGCCCAGCGCGCGCGTCCTATTGGAGACCCTGCACACCGGAGGTGCGCGGTGAACACGACCCAGTTTCTCGAGCTGCTCAAACTTGCCGGTCCGGAAGTGCTGGTCACGTTGACGGCGCTGGCGGCTTTGCTGGTGGACCTGATGGTGATGCACGGGGCGCCGCTCCGCGCCCGCCGCGGCATTGCCACGCTGTTGACGGTGGTGGGCTGCGTGGCGGCCGGATTTTACCTGGTCCATGTGCCGGTCCGGGCGGCCGGGGTGGGCGGCTTGTTCGCCGTGGACGCACTGACGCAACTGGTCAAGCTGGGGCTGGTGGGGCTGACCGCGTTGACCGCGGCGCTCTCCTTCGAGGCGGACTACACCGACCACGTGGGTGAACACTTTGCCCTGCTGCTGCTGGCCACGGTGGGGCTGATGGTCATGGCCAGTGCGGCCGACCTGGTGATGGTGTTCCTGGGGTTGGAACTGGCCGGCCTGTCCCTGTACCCGCTGGTGGCGCTGAACAAGGCCAGTCCGCGCGCGACGGAAGCGGCGCTGAAATACTTCTTCTTCGGGGCGCTGGCGGCGGCGTTCACGCTCTTCGGCTTCAGTTTCCTGTACGGTCTGACCGGCACGACCCATCTGGCCGGCATCGCGACCGCGCTGCGCGACCGGGGACCGGACCCGCTGCTGGCCGTGGCGGTGGGGATGTCGCTGGTGGGTTTCGGGTTCAAGGTGGCGGCGGTGCCGTTTCATCTGTGGGCCCCGGACGCCTACCAGGGCGCGCCGACGCCGGTGGCGGCGCTGATTGCTTCCGGCGCGAAACTGGCGGGCTTTTTCCTGCTGGGCCGGTTTGTGGCGTTGTCGCTGCCGGAAGCGCCGGGGCCGAGCGCGGCCGGGGCGACAGCGGGCTGGGTGCCGGTCGTGGCCGCGCTGGCGCTGGCCTCGATGGTGGCGGGGAACCTGGCGGCGCTGGCGCAGCGTGATTTCAAGCGCCTGTTGGCCTACTCGGCCGTGGCGCACGCGGGCTACCTGCTGCTGGCGGTGCTGGCGCTGAGAACGGCCTCCGACCGGCCGGCGGCGCTGGCGGCGCTGGTTTACTACGCTTTCACCTATGCGCTGGCCGGGCTGGGGGCATTCGCGGCGGCGGCTCACCTGGAACGCCGCACCGGCCAGGCCGCGCTGGACGGCTTGATCGGTCTGGGAAGGCAGGCCCCGTGGCTGGCGGCCGGGGTGGCGGTCTTCCTGTTGTCGCTGGCAGGGCTGCCGCCGCTGGCGGGTTTTCCGGCCAAGTTTTACGTGTTTGCCGCGGCGCTCGAACCGGGCCCGGCGGCCGGGACCTCGTTTTGGTTGGTGGTGGTGGCGTTGGGGTTGAGCCCGGTGGGCTTTTACTACTACCTGCGGGTGCTCAAGCTGGCCTGGGTGGCTGCGGAGAATGCCACGCCGGCACCCGCCTCCCCGGAAGGCGACCGCGCCCCGGCCGGCCGGGCCCTCGAAACCGCGGTGGCGCTGGTGGCGGCGGCGGGGGTCGTGTGGCTGGGGGTGTTCCCGGAGTGGCTGCTGGGGCCGTTGCGGGCGGCCATCCAGCAGGCGGGTTGGTGAGCCGGGGGAATCGCGGCATCCGCACAGTGGCGGCTATTTTTCGCCGCTCGGGCGGAGACTCGGGTCCTCGATGACCACGTCGTATTCCTGGCGCAGCCCTTCGGCATAGGCAGGAAGCTGTTTCTCGACCATCTGGGCCAGGAGCAGGTCGCGAATGTCGTCCTCGACCTGCTCGAAGGGCAGCTTGATGGCCGGCTTGCGCTCGCGCACCCGGGCGAGGTAGTAACCGAGGGAGGTGGCGATGGGGTTGCTGAGCTGCTCGGGGGGGAGGCTGAAAAGCGCGTCCTTCAGCTCCGGGGCCATGGGCGTGTCGGCCGTGGCGAGGTAGCGGCCCCCGGTCCGGGCCACATCCGGGTCTTCGGAAACCTCGCGGGCGACTTTTTCAAAATCCTCCCCGGCCCGCAGGCGGGCCAGGGTGTTGGTGGCGCGCGCCAGCTTGGCCTTTTGCGCCTCCTCGGACAACGGCGCGCGGGTGACCGGGTCCAGGGTGTAGAACAGAATGAGGTCGGCGGTGACCTGTTCGGGCCGGGTGAGGCGGGCGAGATTCGAGCGCCGCATGAGGTCCAGCCGGTTGGTGGCGTCGCGGTAAAACACGGTGTCCTGGTTGCCGGCGGCTTCGAGCTTGCGGATGGTCTCGCGCAGCTCGTGCGTGTGGAGGTCGTCGCCGGTCTCGTAAAAGGCCCGCACGTCCGCATCGGCCACGGTCAGCTTGGACTTGAGTTCGCGTTCGATGACCTTTTCGACCAGCGCCTGTTCGTGGGCGCGGGCCTCGAAGACTTCCGGCTTGAGGCCGGTGGCGATCAACTGACGGCGGTAGGACTCCTCGGAGGGCGCCTTCTTCTTGGTGTCGGCGATGAATTTTTCGGCCAGTTCGCGCGCCCGGGCTTTGTCGTCCTCGGTAGCTCGCTGGACCAGGATGCGCGTGAGGATCATGCGTTCGAGCAGGCGCGCGCGCAGGGCGGGTTCGTCCTGCCGGGCGATGGCCTGACCCTGGGTGGCCAGGGTGCCCTTGAGGGCGGTGAGGGTGTCGTCCAGCTCGGCCTGGCGGATTTCGAAGCCGCGCCCGCGGGCGATGACCGGGTTGTCGAACAGCGCGGCGCCGCGGGCGTGCGCCAGCCCGAGGGCCAGGGCCAGGACCAGGGCAAAGGGGCGGTCCGCCGGCCGCGCCCGGCGGCGGGCGAGCGAAACGGGGTGCATCGGCTCAGAGGGTGACCACGTGGAGGTTGGTAATGTCCGGATCGCGGCGCATTTCCTCGATCGCCTCGGGGGGCGGCACGCTGTCCAGGTTGAAGACGGTGAAGGCCTGGCCGCCGGCGACGTCGCGGCTCAGGCTCATGCTGGCGATGTTGACGTTGTAGCGGCCGAGCAACGAGCCCAGGTGCCCGACCATGCCCGGCCGGTCCTTGTTGTTGAGCATGAGCACCACCCCGCTGGGGACAATCTCCGTGGGCATGCTGAAGACCCGCACGATGCGCGGGTTGTCCGGCGAGCCGAAGAAGGTGCCACCGCCGGAGACCACCTTGCGGCCGCCGCTGAAGACCTGGACGTGCAGCCATTCGTTGAAAGTGACCGGTTCGTCCGAGCGCTTTTCCTCGACGGTCAGCCCCAACGAGGCGGCCACACTGCGCACGTTGATGTTGTTGAGATTGTCCAGGGGCGTGCGCCGCAGGAAGCCCTGGAGGATGGCGCGGGTGACCGGGTCGGTGTTCGGCAGTTCACGCGCCTTGCCGCCGAAGGTGATGAAGAGGCGGTCCACCTGGAGCGGGGCCAACTGGCCGAGCAACCGGCCGAGTTTTTCGCCGAGCACCAGGTAGGGCCTGACCAGTTCGTAGGTGCGGGCGTCGAGGTGGGGCAGGTTCACCGCGTTGCGCACCTCACCGGTCAGCAGGTAGTTGGTGATGACCTCGGCGACCTCGATGCCGCATTTTTCCTGGGCCTCGGCCGTGCTGGCGCCCAGGTGGGGGGTCAGAATCAACGCCGGATGGCGGCGGAAGGGATGGTCGGCCGGCAGCGGCTCGGTTTGGTAAACGTCCAGCGCCGCGCCGGCGACCTTGCCCGAGTCCAGGGCGGCCAGCAGGTCGGCCTCGACCAGAATCTCGCCGCGCGCGCAGTTCACCAGGCGCACGCCGGGTTTCATTTTGGCGAAGGCGGCGGCGTTGAGCAGGCCCCGGGTTTGCTCGGTGGCCGGCATGTGGACGGTGAGGAAATCGGCCTCGCGCAGCACGGCGTCCAGGTGGTTGACCAGCTCGACGCCCAGGCCGCGGGCGCGGGCGTCGGTGAGGAAGGGGTCGTAGCCGAGCACGCGCATGTTAAAGGCGGTGGCGCGGCGGGCGACTTCGCTGCCGATCCGGCCCAGGCCGAGGATGCCAAGGGTTTTGCCGGCCAGCTCGATGCCCTGGAAGGCTTTGCGGTCCCATTTGCCGGCGAGCATGGTTGCGTGGGCCTGGGGGATTTTGCGGGCCAGGTTCAAGAGCATGGCCAGGGTGAGCTCGGCGGTGCTGAGGGTGTTGCCGGCCGGCGTGTTCATCACCACCACGCCGTGTTGCGTGGCGGCTTCGACGTCCACATTGTCCACCCCCACCCCGGCCCGGCCCACCACGCGCAACCGGGGCGCCGCCTCGAAGACCTCGCGGGTGATTTTGGTCTCGGAACGCACCACCAGCGCCACGGCGTCACCGACCACCGCGGCCAGCTCCGACGGGGAAAGGCGCTTGTCGAGGACCTGGACCTCGAACTCGGGACGCTGTTGCAGCAGGGCAATGCCCTTGGGCGACACGGGGTCGCACACGATGATTTTCATACGGGCCATCGGGTAACTCTGAACGGCTCGGCGGGCAGCGTAGAGAATCCCCGCCAGCGGGTCAAACACGCGGGGCGTGGCGTTTCCCCAAATGACGCACGGAGCAGACGCCGAAGAGCGCCAGTCGGTGGCTTAGTGCGGTGAACCTGTTGGGGCGGGGCCACCCGACACTCGACGTCCGGCCGATCGCATTCTTCCACTTCGATGTTTCGCACGCCGTATCGGCAAACCAGGTGTTGATGTTCCGGCCCGGCGGGGCGCAGCACCTCGGAAGCGCGCCACGCCGTCGCCCGGGTCAACTCGCTGCACCAGCTTTTCCCCGGCAGGGCAACGCCCGGCAAGCCGTGGCCGGGTCCCGGTTCCGCCGGGATTGGTGAATAGCCCCGCTGGTGAGCAGGGGTCGCATGCCGGTCAGGTGCCTCCAGACGGC
Organism: Verrucomicrobiales bacterium; assembly: GCA_037445715.1. GTDB lineage: Bacteria > Verrucomicrobiota > Verrucomicrobiia > Limisphaerales > J093 > DSVZ01. The sequence goes on from JBBIJZ010000005.1 coordinate 59,330, forward strand.
CCGAGCGGTCCGGTCAGGCGTCGCGTGGCAAGGTGCGGGCGTCCGGCGAAACTGACCAGTGGGCGGGTCGGTTGCGGCGGCTCGGGAAGACAGGCTCCGGGACGCCCATGAAGGCATGGCGGCTTGTCGCTTTTCCCCGGCCTCATGGGGCGTTGATCGCGGCGCTCCGCCACGATCGCCGGGTGGCCCGGGCCCACCGGCTTACTTCATCAGGAGCATCTGCCGGGCGCGCTTGACTGCGCGGGTCATGCGCCGCTGGTAACGCGCCGGCAGGCCGGTGTATTTGCGGGGCAGGATGCGGCCGGCGTCGGTGACGAATTGCTTGAGGAGATTGACGTTTTTGTAATCGAGGGCTTCCAGGGGGAAGTCCACCTTGGGCCGGGGCCGCGGGGTGCGGATTTCCATCGCCGTCCGGCGGCGCGGCTCGGTTTTCTCCAGATTGGTCTTGCGGGGCATGGGCGTTTACTTGATTTCGCGGTGCAAAGTGCGGCGGCGCAAGAAGCGGTTGTATTTCATGAGCTCGAGGCGCTCGGTCTGCAGCTTCTTGTTGCGGGTGGTTTGGTAGCGGGAAGGCGGTTTGCCTTCCTTGCGCGCTTCCGTGCACTCGAGGGTGACAATTTCGCGGGGCATGGCGGCTTATTCCTTTTCCTTGACCGGTTTTTCCTCGTCTTCGATTTCCTCGTCCACTTCGGGCGGGGCCACGACATCCACCACGCCCAGGTTGCCGAGCCGGCGCTGGCGGATGGCGCCCTCACGCTCCAACTGGGCTTGGGCTTCCACGGTGAACCGGGTCCACGGGATGGCGTCCAACCGGGCCATGGGGATGGGCTTGTGCGTCAGTTCGCAAATCCCGTAGGTGCCCTTCTGGATGCGTTTGATGGCTTCGTCAATTTCGTAAATGGCGTCCTGATCGGCCGAGAGCAGGCTCAGGGCGAAGTCCCGGTCGAAGTTGTCGGTGCCCGAGTCGGCCATGTGCAGGCTGTAGCCCTCCATCTCCGCGGCCGATTCCTTGGCCAGGCCGTTCATCTGGCGCAGGAGCCGCTCCCGCAGTTCGACCAGCCGGTTGTAGTATTTCTGCCACTCGGGCCGGATGCCGGCCCGCACGCTCGCCTGCTGGGCGGCGTTTTTCTTGTCCTGTGGGACCACGGAGTGCCCCAGAATGGCCGCGGCCGTGGCCGCGGGAACCACTTTGGGACGATGGCCGGTGGACGCGCGCTTGGCGGCGCCTGTCTTCTTCTGTGTCACGGCTCGAACTTCACTTGGTTGATTCTTCGAGCGCCCGGAGCCGAGCATCTCCCGTCCGGGCGGGCCGCACAAACTAGCAAAGAAGCCGCGGACTGCCAGAAAAAATTCGCGCGAAAATGTTCCGGCCTCCCGCAGCGGCTGATCGCCGACCCGACCCGACTTGCGCCAGCCCCGGCACCCCCCTACCCTGCCCGACACCATTTTGCACCATGCACTCTATCCTGCGTTCCCGGCCGTGTTTGCTGGCTTGTTTGAGCGCCCTTGCAGTCCTGTCGGGCCTCACCCGGGCCGCCCTGCCCCCCACCGAGCTCAAAGACCTGGCGCCCCCGCCGGACTTCTTCCCCGGCGCAACGCACGACCCCGCCATCCCGACACCGGAGGCCGTGCTGGGGTTCAAGCCCGGCCAGCGCGCCGCCACACCGGCCGAAATCGAGCGCTGCCTCAAGGCGTGGACCACCGCCGCGCCGGACCGCACCCGCCTGGTCGAGTACGCCCGCAGCCATGAGGGCCGGCCCTTGTACTACGTGGTGGTGACCGCCCCGCGGCACCTGAGCCGCTTGGACCAAATCCAGGCCGACCTGGCCCGCTTCGCCGACCCCCGCCAAACCCCCGAGGCCGAAGCGGAAAAGCTGCTGGAAGGCCTCCCCGCTCCGGCCTGGCTGGCCTACACGATTCACGGCGACGAAACCGAGGGCTCGGACGCCGCCCTGGCCGTGCTTTACCACCTCATCGCCGGCACCGACCCGGAGGTGGCCGGACTGCGCGAGGACCTGGTGATCATCGTGGACCCGCTCATGAACCCGGACGGCCGCGAGCGGTTCGTCAAGATGATCGCCGAGCACCGGGGCGCCCTGCCCAACGTGGACGACCAGTCGCTGGTCCACGACGGTTACTGGCCCTACGGCCGGGGCAACCACTACCTCTTCGACCTGAACCGCGACCTGCTCTGGGCCGTGCATCCCGAATCCCGCGGCCGCCTCCGGGAGTTGGCCCGCTGGAACCCGGTCCTGTTCGTGGATGCCCACGGCATGGGCTCGCAGGACACCCACCTGTTCTCGCCGCCGCGTGAGCCGATCAACCCCCACCTCCCCGCCAGCCGCGCGCGCTGGGGCGAACTTTTTGCCCGCGACCAGGCCGCCGCCTTCGACCGCCACGGCCTGGTGTACTACACCGGCGAATGGCACGAGGAGTGGTACCCCGGTTATACCGACGCCTACACCTCGTATCGCGGCGCGGTGGGCATCCTGTACGAACAGGCGCGCATCGCCGAAGACGGCGTGCGCCGGCCCGAAGGCCGCATCCTCAGTTACGGCGAATCGGTCCAGCACCACGTCATCGGCTCGCTGGCCAATCTGACCACCGCCCGGGCCCACGCGCGCGCCCTGCTGCGCGACCTGCGCGCCAATCGCCAGGCGGCCCTCGACCCCGCCGGCCCTTACGCCCACCGCACCTTCGCCGTGTTGCCCAGCGCCAATGCCTCCCGCCTGCGGGCGTTGACCGAGTTGCTCCAGCTCCACGGCTTCGAATTGTACCGGGCCGCCCGGTCGTTCACGGCGGCCGCGGCCACCAACCAACTGGGCCAACTGCTCACCGCCACCAATTTGCCCGCCGGCACCCTCCTCATCCCCAACCGCCAGCCGCTGGGCCATCTCGTCGCCGCCGCACTCGAATTCGACCCCCGCCTCTCCGACCAGGCCCTGCGCGAGGAACGCCGGGAATTACTCCGCTGGGGCCGCTCGCGCCTCTACGACACGACCGCCTGGAACCTCACCATGTTCTTCGGGCTCGATGCTCTGGCCCTGGCAGGCGACCTGCCCGCCGAAGCCGAGCCTTTCCGTGAACCCGGGCCGGCTCCCGCTCCCGCCGCCACGCCCAGCCAGCCGGTGGCCCACGTCTTTGATGGTGCCGACGACCTCAGCGTGGCGGCCGCGGCGCGGCTGCTGGAGCGCGGCGTGCAGGTGCGCGTGGCGGAAAAAGACTTTGCCTTCGACGGGACCCGTTTCGCGCGCGGCTCGGTCGTCGTGACGCGCCTGGACAACCGGACCTTCGCCGGCGACCTCGCCGCCGTGGTGGAGCAGACCGCGCGCGAACTGGGCTTGCCAGCGGTGGCCGTGGCCAGCGGGCTGGGCGCGGGCGACCTGCCCGATCTGGGCGGGCGGCACTTCCTGCGCCTGGAGCCGCCGCGCATCGCGCTGGTGGGCCGGGGCCAGTTCGACTTCACCGACTACGGCGCGCTCTGGCACACGCTGGACCACCGCCTCGGCATTCGCCACTCGCACCTCGAGGACGGCGCCGCGCCGGACCTGGCCCGCTACAACGTCCTCATCCTGCCCCACGCCTGGGGCGGCACCAATCGCCTCGCCCTCGAGGCGCTCAAGGACTGGGTTCGTCAGGGCGGCACGCTCATCGCCATCGGCAGCTCCACCACCCGCTTCACCGCCGGGGCCGCCGCATTCAGCAAGGTACGCCCCCTGCCCGAGGTGCTCGGCCGGCTCGCCGATTACGAGCTGGCCATCCTGCGCGAGTGGCTCGCGCGTGATCCCAACCCCCAGCCACCCGCGCCGGTCTGGGCCCATCAACCCACCAACAAGCTCGCCTACCCCTGGCAGGTCGTGGACGGTGCCCACCCGGACGAAAAAGAACTCAAACGCCGCGATGCCTGGCAGGCGTTGTTCATGCCCCAGGGCGCCCTCCTGGCCTGCCGCGTGGACACAAACAACTGGCTCACCTTCGGCTGCACCGAGCCTTTGCCCGTGCTGGCCGACCGCCGCAGCGTGCTCATGGCCGCCGAGGGCGTCGAGGCCCCCATCCGCTACGGTTACCTGACCGCTGCGCCCGACCCCGTGACCGACCCGGCGCCGGTCCCTCCGTCGGGCGCCAACCCGGGCGCGGACAAGTCCCCGAAGGAATCAGGCAAGGACAAGCCGGAGTCGCCACGCATCGGCTGGGCGGCCCAACCGCCCGGCACGGCGCTTTACCTCCGCCAGAGCGGGTTGCTCTGGCCCGAGGCCGCCCACCGCATCGCCAACACCGCCTGGGTCACCCGCGAGGGCTTCGGGCGCGGCCAGATCATCTTGTTTGCCACGCCGCCGACCTTCCGCGGTGCGACCCGCGGCACGATGCGCGTGTTCCTGAACGCGGTCGTTTATGGCCCCGGACTGGGCGCGAGCCACCCCTTGCGTCCCTGACCCCTGAAGTTCCCCGCGCGCGCTCCATGACCACCCGCCTGCTCCTCGTCACCGCCCTGCTCGTCCACTTCAACTCCAGGGCAGCATCGCCGCAGGCGACGGCCCCGAACTCGTCTCCCGGTCCCGATGGGGAAGCGCCGCCCCGGCTGGTCGCTTCTCCTGAGCCCGACTGGCCGCAATGGCGCGGTCCGCATCGTGACGGCCGCTGCGAGGAAACCGGCCTGCTTCCCCGCTGGCCGGAGGGTGGTCCGCGCCAGCTCTGGCAAGCTGGCGAACTGGGCCGCGGCTATTCTTCGCCGGTCATTGTGGGGGAGCGCCTTTACCTCAGCGGCGACGTGGGCGACGAGTTGCACCTCTTCGCCCTGGACCTGGAGGGACGCCGGGTCTGGCGAGCGCAGAACGGCCGCGCTTGGCGCACGCCCTACCCCGGTGCCCGCGCCAGCGTGACCTACGCCGGCGGCCGGCTCTACCACCTCAACGCCCACGGGCGCGTGGCCTGCCTGGACGCCGCGACTGGCCGGGAAGTGTGGGCGGTGGAACTGTTCGAGCGGTTCGGCGGCCAAAACATCACCTGGGCCCTGAGCGAAAATCTGCTGGTGGACCGCGGCCGCGTGTTCGTGACCGCCGGCGGTTCACAGGCCCTGGTGGCGGCCCTGGACGCACGCACCGGCGACACCGTCTGGCAGAGCGAACCCCTGCGCCTGGGCGCCAGCAACCCGCCGGTCCACGTGCGGGTCAACGAACAGGCCGGCCGGGCGGACCCGCCTTCCTACGCCTCGCCCATCTTGATCGAATGGGCCGGCCGCCGCCTGTTGGTGGGTTGTTCGCTAAGGCACGTGTTCGGCGTGGACGCCGAATCGGGCGCGCTGCTCTGGACCCGGCCGCTGCGCACCCGTTACGCGGTCATCGCGCTCACGCCGGTGCTGACGCCCGAAGGGGTGTTCATCACCGCGCCGGACACGGACGACGGTGGCCTGTTCCGGCTCCGGCGCGCGGGCGGACAGCTCTACGTCGAACGCGCCTGGCCCACGAGGGCTGACACCTGCCACGGCGGCGTGGTGCTGGTGGGCGACACGCTCTACGGCTCCTGGTACCGGCGCGACAAGGGCTGGTATGCCCTGGACGCCCGCACCGGCGAGGTGCGGCATCATCTGCCCGACCTGGCGATGGGCTCGGTGCTTTACGCGGACGGCCGCCTGTACTGCCTGAGCCAGGAGGGCGAGATGGCGCTGCTGGAGCCCACCGCGGGCGGCCTGGAATACCGGGGCCGCTTCCGGCTGGTGTCCGAGCGGGTGAACGACGCCTGGGCCCACCCGGTCATCCACCGCGGCCGGCTCTACCTGCGCTACCACGAGACCTTGTACTGCTTCGACATTCAGGCGGCGGCCGAACTGGCGCGCCCGTGAAACCCGGCCCCCGACGCAACCTCGCGCTGGCTTTCAAACACAAGCGTGCCGTACAGCACCGCCGCGCGCCGCACAAGCGGCCGGTGCATGGCCGGCAACGCCGGTGCGTGGCTTGGAAGTACACCGTGGCGCTACCAACCACCAAGACGCTGGAGTGGAAACCACCAACCGACGAAGGCGTTGTCTTGGCGGCTTGGTGGCGCAATCCGCCCCCTTCTACAACGATTTGCCGCACGGGTTTTGTGAACCACCGAGACACAAAGACTCACTGGCACCGGCTATTCGTGACTCGGTGCCTTGGAGTAATTGGGACGGAAGCGAGACCCGCGAGACCCCGGCCCGGTGGCGACTCAGTACCGGTAATGCTCCGGCTTGTAGGGGCCGTCGACCGGCACGCCGATGTAGGCGGCCTGCTTCTTGGTGAGCTTGGTGAGCTTGACGCCGATCTTCTCGAGGTGCAGCCGGGCGACTTCTTCGTCGAGTTTCTTGGGCAGGCGATAGACACCAACCTTGTAGGTGTCGCGGTTCTGCCAGAGGTCAAGCTGGGCGAGCACCTGGTTGGTGAAGCTGTTGGACATGACGAAGCTGGGGTGGCCCTCGGCACAGCCCAGGTTCACCAGCCGGCCCTCGGCCAGCAGGTAGAGGCTGCGGCCGTTGGGCAGGTCGTAGCGGTCCACCTGCGGCTTGATGTTGACCTTTTTGACGCCGGGATGGGCGTTGAGCCGGTCCACCTGGATCTCGTTGTCGAAGTGGCCGATGTTGCAAACGATGGCCTGGTCTTTCATCCGCAGCATGTGCTCGAGCGTGATGACGTCGCAGTTGCCGGTGGCGGTGACGTAGATGTCGGCCTCGCCCAGGGTGTCCTCGACGGTCGTGACCTCGAAGCCTTCCATCGCGGCCTGGAGGGCGTTGATGGGGTCAATCTCGGTGACGATGACGCGCGCGCCGAAGCCGCGCAGGCTGTGGGCGCTGCCCTTGCCGACGTCGCCGTAGCCGCAGACGACGGCGGTCTTGCCGGCAATCATGACGCCCAGGGCGCGCTTGAGGCCGTCGGCCAGCGACTCGCGGCAGCCGTAAAGGTTGTCGAACTTGGACTTGGTGACCGAGTCGTTGACGTTGATGGCGGGCACGAGGAGTTTGCCGGCTTCGAGCATCTGGTAAAGCCGATGCACGCCGGTGGTGGTTTCCTCGGAGACGCCTTTCCACTCCTTGACCGCGGCGGAGAACCAGCCGGGGCGTTCCTTGGCGCAGCGTTTGAGGAGGTTTTTGATGACCTGTTCCTCGTGGCTGGCCGAGGGTGTGTTCACCCAGTCGCTGCCCTGCTCCATCTCGTGGCCCTTGTGCAGGAGCAGGGTGGCGTCGCCGCCGTCATCCACGACCAGTTGCGGGCCTTTCATGCCCGGATGGGTGAGGGCATTGAGGGTAAACTGCCAGTATTCTTCGAGGGATTCGCCCTTGTAGGCGAACACGGCGATGCCGGCCTTCGCGATGGCAGCGGCGGCGTGGTCCTGGGTCGAGAAGATGTTGCAGGAGGCCCAGCGAACTGAGGCGCCGAGCTCGCGCAGGGTTTCGATGAGCACGGCGGTCTCGATGGTCATGTGCAGCGAGCCGGAGATGCGCACGCCGGCGAGGGGCTTTTGCGGGCCGTACTTGGCGCGGATGGCCATCAGGCCGGGCATTTCCTGCTCGGCCACCTCGATTTCGCGCCGGCCCAGCTCGGCCAGGGAGAGGTCTTTGACGACGAAGTCGCGCTGAAGTCCGCCGTTGCGGTTTTTGGCGGTCGAACGAGCCGTTTTACCGGGCTTGATGCGGGTGGAGGGGAGTTTGACGGTAGGCATAGGTACGTGGGGTTTTGGCTGACTAAAGACTCATTCAAGCGGAGCGATTTTCGAGGGGATGCAGCCGCTACGGAGCGCTGCCCAAGCGTTCTCGAGTTCTTCACGATGCAATGCCGCCCACTCCACCACCAAGCTCCGGGCGCGCGCGCAGGCAACCAACCCTGCTTGAGACGGAGGGTCGCAATGTCGAACACGGCTTCATGCTCCTGATATTTGGCGTGGAAGTGGGCCGGGGGATGGTCCTGGGCGTAGAGCAAAATGCTGATGCCGTAGAATCGGCTGATCTCAGGTATGGGTGGAAACGGGTTGGCCATCCGACCACAGTTCCTCGGCGGTCATCCCGGTGATTTCCAGGTAAAGCGCATCTGCACAGGCATCCACTTCTCCAGGCCAAACCAGCGCTCGTCCGCTCTCTTCAATCTTGAAGCGCGCGAAGACATCCGGGTCGCGCCAAATGGCAAAGACACCCTTCCCGACTCTGGCTGACAGGTCCACCGTGCCCTCCACCCCGTCGTCGTAGCGCAGGTGCAACCGCCAGCCGGGCAGAGCTTCCGCAAAAACAATGCGTTTCATGGCGTCACCCTGCGTTACGACAGCGCTTTCTTCAAGGCCTCGACCTTGTCGGTGCGCTCCCAGGTCAGGTCGGGATCGTCCTTGCCGAAGTGGCCGTAGTTGGTGGTCTTGGCGTAGATCGGGCGGCGCAGGTCCAGTTGGGTGATGATGTCCGCGGGCTGGAAGCTGAAGACCTTGAGCACCGCGCGGAGGATTTTCTCCTCGTCCACCGTGGCCGTGCCAAAGGTGTCCAGACTCACGCTCACCGGGTCCGGGTAGCCAATGGCGTAGGCAAACTGGATTTCGCAACGGCGGGCCAGGCCGGCGGCCACGACGTTTTTGGCCACCCACCGGCCCATGTAGGCGGCCGAGCGGTCCACCTTGGTCGGGTCCTTGCCGGAGAAGGCGCCGCCCCCGTGCCGGCCCATACCGCCGTAGGTGTCCACGATGATTTTGCGCCCGGTCAGGCCGGAGTCGCCCTGCGGCCCGCCCACGACGAATCGGCCGGTGGGATTGATCAGGTAGGTCGTCTTGGGGGTAAGCAGCTTCCTGGGCAGCACTTTTTTGATCACCTGCTCGACGCAAAAGCGCTCGATCTCGCCGTGCTCCACGTCCGGAGTGTGCTGGGTGGAAATGACCACGTTGGTGATGGCCACGGGCCGGCCTCCTTCGTAGGCGACCGAGACCTGCGATTTGGCGTCCGGCCGCAGCCAACGCACCTTGCCGCTCTTGCGGATGCGGGTCAGCTCGCGGCCCAGGCGGTGGGCAAACATGATCGGCGCCGGCATCAATTCGGGCGTCTCGTCGCAGGCGTAGCCGAACATCATGCCCTGGTCGCCGGCACCCTGCTTGGCCGTCTTCTTGCCCCTGGCCTTGCGCGCGTCCACCCCTTGGGCGATGTCCGGCGACTGGGCGGTCAGGTACAGGTTCACAAACACCCGGTCGGCGTGGAAGACGTCGTCTTCGTGCACGTAACCGATGTCGCGAATGGCCTGGCGGGCGATGGCGGCGTAATCCAGCCTGGCCCGGGTGGTGATCTCGCCGCCCACCACGACCACGTTGGACTTCACGAAGCACTCGCAGGCCACCCGGCTGAGGGGGTCCTCACGCAGGCAGGCATCCAGCACGTAATCGGAAATGGTGTCGCAGACCTTGTCCGGGTGGCCTTCGCCGACGGACTCGGAGGAGAAGATGAAGGTTTGGCTCATGGCGGGCGGTTGTGTGTCACGCACGTATTGACGTATCGCGATGCGAGGATATAACCGGATCCGTCGGTGTCAATCCGGGATTTTGCCTCGCGACCCGGGGCACCGGCCGATAGCGCATGTCCGAGACCCTGAAAGCCCTGCGCGCGCTGGCGGATCCCACCCGCCTGCGGTTGCTGGCCTTGCTGCAAGGGCAGGAGTTGTCCGTGCATGAGTTGCAGGAAATCACCGGCCTGGGTCAGTCCCGCATTTCCACACACCTGGGGTTGCTGGCCGAGGCCGGTCTGGTGCAGGCGCGCCGCGAGGGCAAACGCACCTATTACGGCCTGGCCCGGAGCCATTCCCCGGCCGCTGCCCTGCTGGGCCCGGCGTTGCGCGGCGCCGACGAGCTCCCCGAGCGCGCGGCCGACCAGATCAACCTGTGCCGGGTGCTTGACCTGCGGGCGCACCGCGAGCGGTTGTATTTCAACCAGGTGGCCGGCCGGTTCGGGCGCAGCTACGGTCCGGGCCGCTCCTGGCAGGCGTTCGGCCAGTTGCTGCTGCGCATCCTGCCGCCCCTGACCGTGGCCGACCTGGGCTCGGGCGAGGGCCTGCTGAGCGAACTGCTCGCCCTGCGCTGCCGCAAGGTCATCGCCGTGGACAACTCGGAAAAAATCATCGCCTTTGGCGCCGCCAAGGCCCGCAAGGCCGGCCTCAAAAACCTCGAATTCCGCCTGGGCGATCTCCAGGACCCGCCCATCGCGGATGCCACGGTGGACGTGGTGATTCTGAGCCAGGCCCTGCATCACGCCGAAGACCCGCCGCGCGCGTTGCGCAGTGCCCAGCGCATCCTCAAGCCCGGCGGACAGGTCATGATTCTGGACCTGCGTCAACACACCTTCACCAGGGTCCGCGAGCTCTACGGCGACCTCTGGCCGGGCTTTGCCGAAAGCGACCTGCACCGCTGGCTGGAGGCGGCCGGCTTTGGCCAGATCGAAATCACCGTGGTCGCCCGGGAAGAGGAACCCCCGCACTTTGAAACCCTGCTGGCCGCGGCGGTGAAGTAGCCGGCTTACCCGCAGGCGGCCCCGTTTCACCGGCCTCCCTGTCCGCCGCCGAACGGCTGGCAAGCGTCCCCCGCTCGGGCACGGCTCGAAGTCCCCGGCACCTAAAACACCGTCCCCTTGAGCTGCTTGAGCGCGTTGATGAGGAACTGGAAGGCAATGGCCGCCAACAGCAGCCCCATGAGCCGCGTGGTGATCTTCATGGCGATGGGGTTGATCCACTGCGCGCCCCGGGCCGAGACCCGCAGGATCAGGTACGAGATCGCGCACACCACCACGATGCACCCGTAAAGGGCGATTTGCTGACCGAGGTGCTGCGCCTTGCTCTGGAGGATGATCACGTTCGAGATGGCGCCCGGCCCGGCCAGCAACGGCACCCCCAGCGGGGCAATGGCGATGTCGTCCTTGGCGGCGCCGGCGGCCTTTTCCTCCGGCGTTTCGCGGGTCTCGGAAGGATGCGCGCGAAGCATGTCCAGGGCGATCAGCAGCAAAATCACACTGCCCGCCATCTGGAACGCCGGCAGCGAAATGCCCAGGAAGTTGAAGATTTGCTGGCCGATCAGGGCGAACACAATCAGCACCCCCGCCGCCAGCGCGCAGGCGATCTTGGCCATGCGGTCGCGCTGGGCCGGCGTGTCGTTGGGCGTCATGGCCAGAAACACCGGCACCAGCGCCAGCGGATCAATGATCACAAAGAGCGAACTGACCGCCAGCAGGATGTACTCGTACAGACTCACCCGCGCCTTTGTGCCGGTTCCGTCGGGGCGACGCAAGCCGGCGCCAGGATGGCGTCCTTCATCCCGTGAATGAGCTTCTTGTCCGCCGGGCACAAGGTGGCCAGGACCCCGCCCAGCCGGGGCCGCGCGGCATCGCCTTCGCCGTGGACGAAGTAGTACGGACATAGCCGCACCCGGGCTGGCATGGCCACCGGACGGTCTTGCTCGAAGTCAAAATACACCGCCGGCACCACGCGCGGCTTGTGGTAGCGCTGGAGCACGTGGGGCGAGGTGGGGAAGGAACGCAGGGCCTCGTCCACCGCCGCGGCCCAGTCGGCCTGCGACACGTCACTGCCCAACGTGACGCTGCGCGCGCCCCAGGCCGTGGGGTGGAAGCCGGAGACCTTCAGGATCAGGTTGCGCTCGCGCTGGGAGAGGGTCTTGAGCTGATGCCAGTCCGTCAGGCCCAACTCCGGGATGGCCGCGTGCGGCGGCAGCGGCGTCGGGTCCACCACCCAGGTGTACGGCACGTGCCGGCACAGGCGCTCGAAGAAGGCCGCGCCCAGGTGTTGATGCCAGAAGCCGCGTAGGTTGCGATTCCACAATAGCGCGAACAGCAACTTTTCCTCGAAGACCGGCCTGGG
>JBBIJZ010000005.1:71266-81058 GCA_037445715.1 Verrucomicrobiales bacterium
GCGCCGCCGACGATTTCGCGGGGCGAGCCCGCCATTTCGGGTCTGGCGTAGGTCTGATTCAGCCACGCGGTCAAACCAATGCCGCCGGGCACGGCGTCCAGTTCGCTGATGGCAAACCCCTCCTCGGTCAGCAAGAGGTCCGGGCGGATGACCCGGGGCAGTTCGTTCTTAAAGGCGGGATGGCGCTGCCAGGCCAGCAGTTCGGCGGGCTTTCCCTGGTCGAGCAGGCGGGCGATCCAGGCCGGTTGCCGTCCCTCGACGCTCTGGCGGTACAGCAGGTTGACGGCGCGGTAGAACTGCAGCAACACGCGGCCGAGGAACTCCAGTTCGCGCACCTGGCCCGGCTCCAGGACGAACGGCTCGGGGGCGATGCGCCAGGATTGGTCGGCGAACAGCCCGCCGGGCGGCAAGGCCGCGCGGATGGCGTGGGCAGCACGGCGGGCGGCTGAATCCGGGGTGCTCAAAGGCCCTCGTACACGGCCGCCACGGGGAGGGTAAGCTGCAGGGAGGCCAGCGTGAATTGAGCCTCCAACCCGACGACCTTCTGAGCACGCCAGCCGTCGGCCTTGCGGTACAGCGTGATTTCGGCCGGCGTTTGCGCCACCAGCACGTATTCCTCGAGGGACTCAATCGTCGTGTAGGCGAAAAACTTTTCCCGCTTGTCCACCCGCTCGGTACTGGGCGACATGACCTCGATGATCAATTTCGGATGCCGGACGAAGCGGGGATCGGTGTCGCGCGGGTCGCAGGTCACCACCAGGTCCGGGTAGTAGTAGTACGCGTCGTCGCGGATGCTGAGGTTGACGCGGATGTCGCTCATGTACGCCTTGCACCGCCCACCCTTCAAGTGTTGACGAATTGCGACGGCGAGGTTTAGGGCGATGGTGTTGTGGGCGCGGGTTTCACCGGCCATGGCATAAACCAGCCCGCCCAGGTACTCGTGCCGCACCTCGCTGAGTTCCTCAGCCGCCAGGTAGTCTTCCACACTGACGTAGTCGTGTTTCTCCGCCGCCTGCATGGCGGGACCATGCCCGGAAAGCGGTGCCCTGACAAGCCGGCGGCGCAAGGGCGGCGCCGGGGTCAGGCCCCCTCAAACCGCCCCTGCTCTGCCCTGCCGGGGGCGCGCTCGCCGACCCGCCTCCCGGCGCGTTCAGGTTCGCACCTGGCCGCTGCCCAGGCCGATCCACTTGTAACTGGTCAGTTCCTCCAGGCCCATCGGGCCGCGGGCGCCCACTTTGTCGGTGCTGATGCCGATTTCCGCGCCCATGCCGAACTCGCCGCCGTCGGTGAAGCGGGTGCTGGCGTTCCAGTACACCGCGGCGCTGTCCACCCCGTGCAGGAAACGCCAGGCGGTCGTTTCGTTGCGCGTGACGATGCTGTCGCTGTGGGCCGAGCCGTAATGGTTGATGTGGTCCACCGCGGCCCGCACGCCGTCCACCACCCGCACGTTGAGGATGTAGTCGTTGTACTCGGTGAACCAGTCCTGCTCGGTGGCGGGGCGAATCTCGGTGGGCGGTTTCGGCTCGACGCCCCGGAGAATGGCCAGCGCCTCGGGGTCGGCGCGCAACTGCACCTTTTTCTCGGCCAGGCGGGCGGCGATGCGCGGGAGGAATGTGACCGCCAGCGGCCGGTCCACCAGCAGGGTTTCCATTGCATTGCAGACCGCGGGGCGCTGGCATTTGGCGTTCAGGACGATGGCCTCGGCCATGTCGGGATCGGCCTCGCGGTCCACATAGACATGGCAAACGCCCTTGTAATGCTTGATGACCGGCACCTTCGAGCACTCGGCCACGGCGCGGATGAGGCCCTCGCCGCCGCGGGGCATGCACAGGTCCACGTACTGGGTGAGGGAAAGCAGCGCCGGGATGGCCTCGCGGTCCGGCGTGGGCACGACCTGGATGGCGTGGGCGGGAAACCGCTCCCCCAGACTGTCGCGGCCGGCCCGGACGAGCAGCTCGGCAATCAGGAGGTTCGAGTGCAGGGCCTCCCTGCCGCCGCGCAGAATCGTGGCGTTGCCGCTCTTGAAGCACAGCCCGGCGGCGTCGGCCGTCACGTTGGGGCGGGACTCGTAGATGATGACCACCACGCCGATGGGGACCGAGACCTTGCGCAACCGCAGCCCGTTGGGGCGGGTGCGCTCGTCGAGTACCCGGCCCACCGGGTCCGGCAGCGCGGCCACCTCGCGCAGGCCGCGCGCCATGGCCGCGATGCGTTTGTCGTCGAGGCGGAGCCGGTCGAGCATGGCGGCGGAGAGGCCCAGGCGGGTGCCGACCTCGAGGTCGCGGGCGTTGGCCTCCAGCAGCGCGGCCGCTTCCCGCTCGAGCGCCCCGGCCATGGCCAGCAGGGCCTGGTTTTTCTCGGCGGCGCTCAGGTCGGCCAGGCTGCGCGAGGCGTCCCTGGCCCGCCGGGCCAGCTCGGTCATTTGTTCCAGCAAACTCATGCGGGCAGATTAACCCCGCGACAACGCGGGGAAAATCCCTTTTCGCCACCGCCGTCCGCGGTGCAGGCATCGTCCCCCGGAGGCATGGCCAGCGTTGACTTCACCCGCCCCACCCGGTACATGAGCGCGAACGCAAGCCTATGGCCGACCTGAACCTCTTTGCCGCCTTCACGCTCAGCACGCCGGACGTCATCATTTTTATCGCCTTCGTGCTCACGGTGGTCGGGGTGGGCTTGTACCAGAGCCGGGGCGAGCGGGCGGGCAGCAGTGAAGATTACTTCCTGGCCGGGCGGGGGTTGAAGTGGTGGCTCATCGGCTTTTCCCTCATCGCCGCCAACATCTCGACCGAGCAATTCGTGGGCATGAGTGGCAACGCGGCCAGTCATGTGGGACTGGCCATTGCCAGCTACGAATGGATGGCCGCCATCACACTGGTGGTGGTGGGCTTTGCCTTCCTGCCCTACTTCCTGCGCGTGGGCATCTTCACCATGCCGGAATTTCTGGAGCACCGCTTCGACGCGCGCGCCCGGACCTACATGGCCGCGGCCACCATCCTGATTTACCTGCTGCTGTTGGGCTCGGTGACCTACTCCGGCGCCCTGACCATCAAAACCCTCGCCGGGCAGGCGGGATTTCCGCTCACCCTGGCCCAGGGCTCGCTGGTCATCGGGGTGGTGGCGATGGTGTACGTCACGGCCGGGGGCCTGAAGGCCTGCGCGTGGGCGGACCTCATCCAGGGCAGCGCACTGGTGCTGGGCGGGGCGGTGATCCTGTGGTTTGCCTTCGACAAGCTCGGCGCGGCCACGGAGGCGGTGGCCATCGTCAGCGCCCAGACCGGCGCGGTGGAAATCCGGCAACTGGCGCCCGGCACGGGTGCGCTGGCCCGGTTTTGGGAGCTGAATACCCCGCGCATGAACATGTTCCTGCCCCGGACGGACACGGTTCTGCCCTGGACGGCGCTGCTGCTGGGCCTGTGGATTCCGAACTTCTACTACTGGGGGCTCAACCAGTACATCACCCAGCGCACGCTCGGCTCGGCGTCACTCGCCGAGGGACAGCGCGGCATTGTCTTCGCCGCTTTTTTGAAGCTGCTGATCCCCTTCGTGATCGTCATCCCCGGCATCATCGCCTTCAACCTCTACTCGCACGAAATGCGTCTGGAAGCGGCCGGGGACAAGGCGGCGGTTCTGGCGCGCTACCTCAAGGCCAATCCCCAGACCCGCTTTGTCGAACGCGCCGACGCCCCCACCGACGCGCAGATCGCCGGCTGGGCGCCGGGCCGGTACTTGATCGCCGTGTACCCGGACGAGCGCGCGCTGGCGGCCGTCCGGGTGCGCAATGCCCACGTTTTGCCGATGACCCGCGCTCAGTTTGAGGCGGCTGCGCCGGCCGAGTTCACCCTCTTTGTGCCCGGGGACCATTCGTGGAAGGCCGTCAATCCGGGGCTGGCAGAGGAAATCGAGGCGTACAACGCCCGCACCGAAGCCGCCGCCCGGACGGCCGGGCGCAAGCCGGCGGTCGAGAAACTCATCGCCTACAAGTACGACACCGCGCTGGGTCAGTTGCTCGGCCATGTCCTGCCACAGGGCACGGGGGTGACCGGCTTCGTGCTGGCGGCCTTGCTGGGCGCGGTGGTCAGTTCGCTGGCGGCCATGCTCAATGCCGCGTCCACGATCTTCGCGATGGACGTCTTCAAGAAACACCTGGCCCCGGCCGCGCCTGCCGCCACCGTGGTCAGGGTGGGGCGCGTGGCCGTGGTCTGTTTCGCCGCGGTGGCGGTCCTGCTCGCTCCCGCGCTGGGCAATCCGCAGATCAGCAACAGCATCTTCACCATCATCCAGGCCGGGCAGGGCTTCATCTCGCCGGGCATCCTGTCGGTGTTTGCCTTCGGTCTGGTGGTGCGCCGCGCCCCGCCGGTGTGCGGCATCGCCGGCCTGGTGACCAACCTGGTGGTCTATGGCATCCTGATGTTGTTTGTGCCCGGGGTGCAGTTCCTCAACGCCATGGCCATCTGCTTCGGCCTTTGCCTGGCGGTCATGGCCGTGCTCACCTGGTTGCGTCCCGTGCCCCGTCCCTTCCAGTTCCAGCAGCAATCCACCATCGCCCTGGAGACCTCCCGCGGCGCGCGGCTGGCGGGCGGATTGGTCATCGTGCTCACGCTGGTGCTGTACGTCATTTTCAGCCCGTTGGTGGCCGCCCGCTGATTTTTCCCCGCTCGGCAACTTCCGATTCATCCCATGACCATGAAAACCCTGAACTCCCTCTGGCTGGCGGCCCTGGTGGCCGCAGCGCTTACCGCCTGCTCCACCTGCCCCTGTCCCTGCGGGGGCAAGAAACCCGCAACCTCTGCCATGAAAGCCTCCATCGAGAAAGCGCCGTTCGGCCGCACGCCCGACGGCACCCCCGTGGACCTCTACACCCTGCGCAACGCCCGCGGCGTCACCGTCAAGGTCATGACCTACGGCTGCCTCATCACCGAAATCCACACCCCGGACCGTGCGGGCCGGATGGGCGACATCGTGCTGGGCTTCGACAACCTGGACGCCTACCTCAAGGGCCACCCCTACTTCGGCTGCGTGGTGGGCCGCTATGCCAACCGCATCGCCCGGGCCCGCTTCACCCTCGACGGCAAGACCTACACCCTCGCCGCCAACGACGGTCCCAACGCCCTGCATGGCGGGCGCAAGGGCTTTGACAAGGTTGTCTGGGCCGCCGAACCCGTCCCGGTCCCCAACGGTGTGGCCGTCCGCTTCCGCTACACCAGCCCCGACGGCGAGGAAGGTTATCCCGGCAACCTCCAGGCGCAGGTCACCTACACCCTCACTGACGACAACGAGCTGCGCATGGACTACGAAGCGGTCACGGACAAGCCCACCGTGGTCAACCTCACCAACCACACCTACTGGAACCTGGCCGGCCAGGGGGACATCTACGGCCACGAACTGACGCTCCACGCCGACCACTACACCCCCGTGGACGACACCCTCATCCCCACCGGCGAGATTGCCCCCGTGGCCGGCACCCCCATGGACTTCACCCGCCCCAAGCCGATCGGCCGCGACCTCAAGCAGCTCACCAACAAACCCCAGGGTTACGACCACAACTTCGTGCTCCGGCCCGGCGGCGGCCGCTTGGGCCCCTGCGCCACCGTGTACGAACCCACCACCGGCCGCGTGCTGGAAATCTGGACCGACCAGCCCGGCGTCCAGTTCTACAGCGGCAACTTCCTCGACGGCTCCCTCACCGGCAAGGGCGGCCAGGTGTACCGCCAGCACCATGCCTTCTGTCTCGAGACCCAGCACTTCCCGGATTCGCCCAACCAGCCCAGGTTCCCCAGCACCGTACTGCGCCCCGGCCAGGTGTACCGTACCACCACGGTCCACAAGTTCAGTGTGCGCTGAGTCGCACCGCATCAAACCGGACCTTGACACACCGGGCCCGCTGTGTTTCGCTCCGGGGCGTCAAATGAATCGCTTTGCCGACAATGCCCGGGTGCTGGTAGTCGTGGTAGCCAACGGCGCCGCCGCGGGGCTTTGTTGCGCGTGAACGAAGATTGGCGCAAAGAACCCACGGCTGGCCGCCAGTCGTGGGTTTTTTGTTCCCCGGCCCGGCGACCGCCGCACAGCACGAAACAACATGAGCAAAACCACCAAAGCCACCAAAGCCACTCCCCCGAGCCGTTCCCGGCGCGGGACGCTCGCCCCGCCCATGTTGGGCAGCGAAATCCTGGTCAAGGCGCTCGAACGCGAAGGCGTCGAGGCCATCTTCGCCTACCCGGGGGGCGCCAGCATGGAAGTGCACCAGGCCCTGACCCGCTCGCGGCAGATTCGCACCTACCTGCCCCGGCACGAACAGGGCGGCGTCTTCGCCGCCGAGGGCTACGCCCGCGCCACCGGCCGGGCCGGGGTGTGCATGGCCACCAGCGGCCCCGGCGCCACCAACCTGGTCACCGGCATCGCCGACGCCTACATGGACTCGGTGCCCCTGGTGGCCATCACCGGCCAGGTGCCCCAGCACATGATCGGCAAGGGTGCCTTCCAGGAGACGGACATCTTCGGCATGACCCTGCCGGTGGTGAAGCACAGCTACCTGGTCACCGACGTCAACGACATCCCGCGCATCGTCAAGGAGGCGTTTTACATCGCCCAGACCGGGCGGCCCGGGCCGGTGGTCATTGACCTGCCCAAGAACGTCCAGCAGGCGCGCACCCAACCGGTCTGGCCGGACCGCGTTACCCTGCGCGGTTACGATCCGGACCGCCGTGCCGACGACGTGGCCCTGCACGAAATCATCGGCCTCATCGAGAAGTCCGAGCGCCCGATGCTCTACTGCGGCGGCGGCATCGTGACCAGCGGCGCGGCCGAGGAACTGCGCCGCTTCGCCCGCGCCACCGGCATCCCGGTCACCACCACCATCATGGGGTGCGGCGTTTTCCCCGAGACCGACCCGCTCTCGCTCAAGTGGCTGGGCATGCACGGCGCCGCCTACGCCAACTGGGCCGTGGCCGAGGCCGACCTGCTCCTGGCCTTCGGGGTGCGGTTCGACGACCGCGTGACCGGCAAGGTCGAGAAGTTCTGCGAGCACGGCACCATCGTGCACGTGGACATTGACCCCTCCGAGATCAACAAGAACCGGCTGGTCCACCTGCCCATCGTCAGTGATGTGCGCTACGCCCTGCACCGGCTCAACGCCCTGCTGGCCGAGCGGCCCATCCAGAAACAATTCACCGCCTGGCATCAGCGCATCGCCGAGCTCAAGGCCAAGGCCCCCTTCCGCTGGCAGTTGACTCCGGACGTGCTCAAGTCCCGGCACGTGCGCGCACTGGTGGGCGGCGACCCCGCTCAGGTCATCCTGCCCCAGGAGGCCATCGCCCTGCTCTACGAACTGACCGGCGGCGACGCCATCCTCACCACGGGCGTGGGCCAGCACCAGATGTGGGCCGGGCAGTTCTACCAGTTCACCCGGCCGCGCCAGTTCATCACCAGCGCCGGGCTGGGCGCGATGGGTTACGGCTACCCCGCCGCGCTGGGTGCCAAGGTGGCCTGCCCGGACAAACAGGTCATTGACATTGATGGCGACGGCTCGTTCCTCATGAACATCCAGGAGCTGGCCATGGCCCACATCGAGGGCATCGCCGCCAAGGCGATGGTCCTCAACAACCAGCACCTGGGCATGGTCGTGCAGTGGGAAGACCGCTTCTACAACAGCAACCGCGGCCACACCTACCTGGGCGACCCCGAGCACGGCGAGCAGATTTACCCGGACTTCGTGGCCATCTGCCGCGCCTTCAACGTGCCGTGCGAGCGCGTCGGCTACCGCAAGGACCTCCGCGCCGCCCTCCAGCGAATGCTCGACGCCAGGGAGCCCTACGTGCTGGACATCATCACGCCCTACACCGAACACGTCCTGCCCTTCATCCCCGCCGGCAAGACCGTGCAGGACATGATCTGGCAATGAGGCGTGCGGTTTGCCCCGGCAGCGCCCCAACGCGCCGCCGGGCCGGGCGGGGGAATTACGTCGCCAGCCGCCGCATCACGGCGGCCATGGCCAGGGCGGTCTCGGCGGCTTCGCGCCCGCGATTGAGCCGGCCCAGGCAACGGGCCCGGGCCTGGGCCTCGTTGTCCAGGAGCAACACCTCGTGGATGACCGGCAGCGCGTGCTCGACTTGCAGCCGCGCCAGCGCGTCGGTCACCGCCCGGCCGATGAGGTCGGCGTGCGCCGTCTCGCCGCGGATCACCACGCCCAGGCAGATCAACGCGTCGTACCGCGGCGCGGTCCGGGCCAGGCGCGCCGCCACGGCCGGGATTTCAAACGCACCGGGCACGCGCACCACCTGCACCGCCGCGCCGGCCGCACGCAGCGTCTCGCGCGCCGCCCGCACCAGGGCGTCGGCATAGCGGGGGTTGTAGCGCGAGGCGATCACGGCAAACCGGCCGCCGCGCGCGCGGACGCGCCGGGCTTTCATGGCTTGGAGCATGGCGGAAGGTCGGAGCGCTAGAGCAGGTGGCCCATTTTCTCCCGCTTGGCCTTGAGGTAGCGGGCATTGTGGGGGTTGGGCGGAATGCGGATGGGCACCACCTCGGTGATGACCAGACCGTAGCCCTCCAGGCCCACCAGCTTGCGCGGGTTGTTGGTCAGCAGCCGGATGGTGCGCAGACCCAGGTCGGCCAGAATCTGCGCGCCCAGACCGTACTCGCGCAGATCCATCGGGTAGCCGAGTTTGAGGTTGGCCTCGACGGTGTCCAGTCCGGCCTCCTGGAGCTTGTAGGCGCGGATTTTGGCCGGCAACCCGATGCCCCGACCCTCCTGCCGCATGTACACGATCACGCCCCGGCCCGCCTCGCTGATCTGGCGCATGGCCTGGTGCAGTTGCGGACCGCAGTCGCACCGGCGCGACCCGAACACGTCGCCAGTGAGGCACTCGCTGTGCACCCGCACCAGCACGTTTTCCTGCCCGGCCACCTCGCCGCGCACCAGGGCCAGATGATGCTGGCCGTCGAGCTTGGAGCGGTACAGGTGCAGGACAAAGTCGCCGTAATCAGTGGGCAGTTGCACCGTCTCGACCCGCTCGACCAGCCGTTCGCGGGTGCGCCGGTAGCGGATGAGCGCCTCGATGGTGCCCAGCTTGAGCCGGTGCCGGTGGGCAAACCGCCGCAGCTCCGGCAGCCGCGCCATGGTGCCGTCGTCGCTCATGATCTCGCAGATCACCGCCACGGGCCGGCACCCGGCCAGCACCGTCAGGTCCACCGCCGCCTCGGTGTGGCCGGCGCGCTGCAACACCCCTCCCGGTTTGCTGCGCAGCGGAAACACATGCCCGGGCTGGACCAGGTCGCTGGGCGTGGCGGTGGGATCGGCCAGCACCGCAATGGTGCGGGCCCGGTCGGCGGCGCTGATGCCGGTGGTGATGCCGCGCGCGGCGTCCACGCTCACCTGGAAATCGGTTTTGAACGACTCGCGGTTGTCCTTGACCATCCGCTCGATGCCCAGTTGCTGGAGGCGCTCGGACGTGGTGGGCACGCAGATCAGCCCCCGCCCGAACCGGGCCATGAAGTTCACCGCCTCGGGGGTGACATGCTCGGCGGCCATGACCAGGTCGCCTTCGTTCTCACGGTCGGCGTCATCCACCAGGATGACCATCCGGCC
Organism: Verrucomicrobiales bacterium; assembly: GCA_037445715.1. Lineage (GTDB taxonomy): Bacteria > Verrucomicrobiota > Verrucomicrobiia > Limisphaerales > J093 > DSVZ01. The sequence continues at coordinate 80,850 of JBBIJZ010000005.1, forward strand.
GCGGCGGATGTCGGCGATGAGGTCCTCGATGGAGTCGAACTCCGCGCGTTTCACAGCCCGTCGAGCGTAAGTCCACGCGCAGGCAAACGCCAGTCGCAATGCGCTGCCGGGCCGCGGCTCAATCCCCGCCGGGACCGCCGGGCCGCGCCGCGGTCGCCAGCAGCCGCTCGATCTCCCGCCGCCGGGGCGCCGAGGGTTGCGCGCCCGGG
>JBBIJZ010000006.1:0-17022 GCA_037445715.1 Verrucomicrobiales bacterium
AGGTCTCCGACAACCACCGGTTCCTCGTCACGGAGAATGGGCGACCGTTTTTCTGGCTGGGCGACACGGCGTGGGAGTTGTTCCATCGCCTCAACCGCGAGGAGACGGAGCTTTACCTGAAAACGCGCGCGGCCCAGGGCTTCACCCTCATCCAAGCCGTCGCTTTGGCGGAACTGAACGGGCTGGACGAGCCGAACCGTTATGGCCACCGGCCCTTGGTGGATCGCGATCCCGCCCGGCCCGACGTGAAGCCCGGCCCGGCCAACGATTACTGGGACTTCGTGGAGGACGTCCTGGACCTCGCCGCCGCCCACGGCTTGTACGTGGGCTTCCTGCCCACCTGGGGCAAATACGTCACCTCGTCCCCGTTCGATGGCAAAGTGGACGGCATTTTCGACGTGGCCAAGGCCGAAGCCTACGGACGTTTTCTGGGCCAACGGCTGCGCGACCGGTCGAACGTGATTTGGATTCTCGGCGGCGACAAGGCGCCCTCGACGCCCGACGCGGTGGCCATCTGGCGCGCCATGGCCAGGGGCATCGCACTGGGCGTGGCGGGGCGCGAAGATCACGACCTCGTGCTGATGACCTACCACACTTCCGGCCCGGGACACGTGTCGGACTACATTCACGACGAACCCTGGCTGGACTTCACCTCGGCGCAATCCAGCCACGGCGATCTGGTGGAAAGCTGGCGGTTCATCGAGAAGCACTGGCATCGGCAGCCGATCAAGCCGGTGATTGACCTCGAATCGAGTTACCCCGGCGCGCTCATTCGTGCGGCCTGGCTCCCGCCCGCTCTGCGCGCGGCGCATCGGTCCACGCAGCCCGCTACCGACGACCACGCGCGCCGGGCGGCTTACTGGGCGGTGTTTGCCGGTGCCTTCGGCCACACCTACGGCCACAACTCCGTGTGGCAAATGTACGAGCCGCCCCGCAAGCCGATCCTCAACGCCAGGCTCACCTGGAGGGAGGCGCTGCACGCACCGAGCGCCGTCCAGATGGGTTACCTGCGCCGCCTGATCGAATCGCGGCCCAGGCTCGAACGCGTGCCAGACCAGTCCTTGCTGGTCGGCGGCGCGGGTGAAGGAGCAGCGCACCGTCGCGCCGCCCGTGGCCGCGACTACATCATGATCTACTCGCCGGACGGAGCGCCGTTCACCGTGCGGCTGGGGGTGTTGGCCGCGCCCACTCTGCGTGCCACTTGGTTCAATCCGCGCACCGGCGAAAGCACCTTTCTGGAAGTCCTCGAGAACCGTGGTGAGCGGAGGTTCGATCCGCCGGGCGATCCGGCGGTGGGCAACGACTGGGTGTTGCTGCTGGAAGGCGGTGCGGCTCATCCGGGTAGCCAGGAAAGCCAGCCATGAAGCACTTGGGTCGTCAGGTCGCGAAGCGGAGGCGGGTACGCCCCGCCTCGATCCGCCAGGCCTCTGCGTGGGGTGTCACGTGGCCCTTGCTGTTCACGATGGCGCTCCCCGCCAGGGCCGGGCTCGACATCACCGCCTCCCCCAAGCCACTGGCGCCGCCGCCTGAGGACCCGGCAGTACTGGTCCACCACGCTCAAGACGATCCGGGCGGCAACACCAGCCTGCGCTTCGTCACGCAGCGCAAGGTGAGTGTGAACAAGTACCCACCCGACGGTGTCACCGTGTTTGCCCGGGCAGCCCGGGAACAGCCACAACGCGACCGCGATCTGGGCCAGACGTTCCTGACCGGCGACCGGCCGGTGCGGCTGGATGCGCTCTACCTGCGCGTGGGCCCTGGCGCTGCGGCCGTGCTCCCTGGCGCATCCGGCGCGCCCGTGGCGGTGCAATGGTTTGCGGTCACCGGCACGCCGCGGTTGAACGATCATGGGACACCGGGATTTGCCGGCCGTTTCGACCGACTGCGGTCGCCCGAGTTGGACGATTATCTCGAAGGCGAGCAGTACTTCCCCCTGCGCGTGGTCGAAGGCCGGCTGCCCGGCTCGCTCCACCGGAGCGATTACTTGAAGCTCGACTTCACCGACGAGGACGAGTTTGTGCTCGAACCGCACCGCACCTACGGATTCCTCCTGATGTTCCGCGAACGGGCTGCCGACCGGAACCTCACCCTGGCCAACCAGTATTACGGCACTTACACGCCAGACCCGGCCAACCGGTTGCGCGGTCACGCCATCCGGCGCGAAGGCGCGCCGGCGTTTCCCGACGACTGGCGCGCCCGTCTCACTCAGCCGCCGGGCACATTGGGCTTCCCGGATGTGTGCACCCATCGCGACCTGCACTTCGTGGTCACGGGGAAGCCGTGGCGACCTGCGCCCGGGCAGTCGGGCGGTCTGGCGGCCGATTCACCGGTGAAGTTCCCGGAGCGCGGCGCGCTGCCGGCCAGGTTTCCGCCGGATCTCAAAGTCGAACACTTCGACCCGGGCGAGCCCGACTATTACCTGTTCACCTCTCCAGAACGTTCGCTGGAGCAGATCAAGACGATTCAGGCCGCCATGCCGCCGGGCCGGTTCACCCCGCCGCCGCAGGACTGGCGGCACCTTGCCCGCACGCGCCGCATTTTGGCCGAAGGGGGACGGCAGCACGTCATGGCCATCGGCGACAGCATAGTGAACGACACGATGCGCTCGGGCTGGATCGCCCTGTTGCGGGAGGCCTGGCCGCGCGCCGAAATCACGGCCACGGTCTATGTGCGCGGCGGGGGCGGTTGCCAGCATTTCAAGGAGGCCGGGCGTCTGGCGAAACACGTCTATCCGCGCCGGCCCAACCTGGTTTTCGTGGGCGGGATCAGTCAGCGCGACCTCGCCAGCATCGGCGAGGTGATTGACCAGCTCCGGGCCGCGCTGCCGGAGGTGGAAATCCTCCTGGGCAGCGGCGCGTTTGGGACGGCGGACCCGCGCGACCCGGCCGCCCCGGCCCGCGCCCCCTGGTCCGGCACCGGCGAATACGGTCGCCAGCTCCGGCAGCTTGCTGAAGCCCGTGGCTGCGCTTTTCTGGATTTCACTGCGCCCTGGGCCGAGCACCTGAACTCCGCCGGCGTGCATCCGCACGTGTTTTACCGCGATCCGGTCCACGCCAACGAATTCGGCGAGCAGGTGCTGGCCAAAATCCTGTTGAGTTTCTTCGGGCCCGCGTCGGAGTCCCTCGACCCTTGACCTTTCCGATTTCATCCCGACATTGAACCCGAAACATGCCAGAACCATCGCACCCATGAGAATGAAACCGATCGTCCTGACCGCCCTGCTTGGCCTCGGTCTGCTGGCCACTCCGACCTGCCTGACGGCCGCCTCGTTGCCCAAGCCGAAAGTCAGCGAGAACCGCCGGTTCCTGGTCACGGAAGATGGCCGACCATTTTTCTGGCTGGGCGACACGGCGTGGGAATTGTTCCATCGCCTCAACCGCGAGGAGGCGGAGCTTTACCTCAAGACGCGCGCGGCCCAGGGGTTCACCATTATCCAGGCCGTCGCATTGGCGGAACTGGACGGACTGAACACGCCCAATCCTTACGGCCACCGCCCGCTGCGCGACAACGATCCCACCCGGCCGGATGTGCGGGACGGTCCCGAAAACGATTACTGGGACCAGGTGGACTGGATTGTGCAGCGGGCCAACGCCCTTGGCCTTTACATCGGTTTCCTGCCTACCTGGGGCGACAAATGGAACAAGAAGTGGGGTATCGGCCCGGAAATCTTCACGCCGCAGAACGCCGAGGCCTACGGCGAGTGGTTGGGCCGGCGGTACAAGGACGCGGGGCTGATCTGGATTCTGGGTGGTGACCGGCCCATCGAAAACGATACGCACCGCGCGATCATCCGCGCCATGGCCCGAGGGCTGCGCCGCGGCGACGGCGGCGCGCATCTGATCACATTCCATCCCACCGGCGGCAACGGTTCGGCCCAGCATTTCCACGCCGAGGACTGGTTGGATTTCAACATGCGCCAGAACGGGCACGTGGCCGAGTTCACCGGCCGCTACGATCAGACGCGCAAGGACTACGATCGCACCCCGGTGAAACCCATCTTGGATGGTGAACCGATTTACGAAGATCACCCGGTTTCCTTCGCGCCAGACAAGCAGGGCCATTCGATCGCCGCTGATGTGCGCCGGCCGTTGTATTGGGACCTGTTCAGCGGCGCCTGCGGCCACACCTATGGCCATCACTCGGTTTGGCAGATGTGGTCGCCGGGAAAGAACCCGATCAACAATCCGTTGATGCCCTGGTTCGAGGCCATCCGGCAGCCCGGCGCCGGCCAGATGCAGCACGCCAAACACCTGCTGCTGTCGCGACCCTTCCTGACCCGCGTGCCGGACGACTCGGTGATCGTGACCGACCGCGTGCCAACGAGCGTGCCGGGCGCCGGCCGCTACCGCTTCGTGGCCACGCGGGATGCCGACGGGACCTACGCCATGGTGTATGCGCCGGTGGGTCGGCCTTTCAAGGTACGGATGGACGTGATTCGCGGCGGCAAGGTTCGGGCGTGGTGGTTCAATCCGCGCGACGGCACGGCCACGGCGATCGGCACCTTCCCCGACACCGGCCAACGCGAATTTACTCCGCCTGACCCGGGCGAGCATCTCGACTGGGTTCTGGTGTTGGATGACGCGGCCAAGAACTATCCGCCTCCAGGACAACAGCCATGAACGCTCACGTCCTTCTCTGCTGCCTGTGGTTGGCCGCGGCTGCACTGCCCGTTTGCGGCGTGGTGCCGGCGTTTCGCGTGGAGAATGGCGCCGTACACCTGGAGGGCGTCGGCCCGGACAATCCGATCATTTACGACAACGACTGGTGGTTCGACGTTTTCGACAACAACTACCTCTGGGCCCAGGCCAGCTTGGGAAAGGCCAGCCTGCGCGGCAACATCGTCACCCGCGACATGTGGGACTGGCAGAAGGGTTACCAATACTCGTTCGAGCAGTCGTGGAAAGACGCCGAGAAGGCCCTCAAGCTCGCGCGCGATTCCGGCCTCAAGAACCTCCCCGACCTGACGCGCGGCAGCGACCGCGTGCTGCTCCGGCCGGAGAGCGGGCGCATCGAGGACACGGTCCCGCATCCCAGCGACGGCAGCCGGTTGATCGTGGCCGAGGCGAAGAAGGCCTCGCCGCAGAAGCCGCTGCTCATCATCGCCGGCGGGCCGCAGACGACCGTGGCCAATGCCCTGCTGACGAACCCGGAAATCGCTTCGAACCTCGTGGTCTTCAACCTCACCCTCACCGGCGGCTACAACGGCAAGGACGGCTGGTCGGCCTACATCGTGGCCAAACGCACCCGCTCGGTGGACTGGGGCGGCGGCCAGTTCTGGGACAAGGATTCGGTGTTCACGGCCGAGGACTTCGAGAAACTGCCGGACAATCCCTTCACGCTGGACATGAAGCGGTTCATTCGCACCGACCTGGGCCGCGCCAATCAGCTCGGCGACGGCGCCCCGCTGGTTTGGCTGTGGCAGCCGCGGTGCTGGACTGGTGCGGAAGTTCGCCGGGCGGAGTTCCAAGGCACGACCATGCATTACTCTCCGGTGCCGCCCGGCAAAACCGGCGACGTGCTGGTGATTCCCAAGGCGGCCACCGACCTGAAGGCTTGCCGGGACGAGTTCTTCCGGGTGCTGAACAATCCGCACGTGTATGGAGACACGCCAGCGGCGGCAACGGGAACCTGGCGTCGGCATGATTTGATGCCCCTGCACGACGCCCGGCGCGTGCTCGTGAACCCGCACAAGGGCTGGTACCACCACTACCCGGACAACCACATCAACAAATACCAAATCGCCCGCGACGCCGATCTGCTCGAGTTCCCGGGCATGGATCATCTCTACCTCCGGCTGGCCTGGGCCTATCTCGAGCCGCGCGAGGGCGAGTTTGATTGGGGGGTGATTGACCGGATCATCGAGAAGTGGACGGCACACGGCCTGGGCATCGCGTTTCGCATCTCCTGCAAGGAGACCAGCACCGACCGCATCGAACAGCAGTTCGCCACGCCACGATGGGTCAAGGAAGCCGGCGCTCAGGGCGGTTTTTATCGCATGGGCCAGCCCACCGGGCCGGACGGCCCGTGGGAGCCGGTGTTCGACGACCCGGTCTTCCTGGCCAGGCTCGACCGGTTCCTTGCGGCATTCGCCGCGCGATATGATCACCAGCCCTGGTTGCGCTACGTGGACATTGGCAGTGTTGGCGACTGGGGCGAGGGGCATAGCTGGGCGGGCAGCCGCAAGGAGGTCGGCTTCGCCGCGCGCAAACAGCACGTGGACCTGCACCTGAAGCACTTCAAACGCACCCGGTTGGTGGTGTCCGATGATTTCGTTTATGCCCTGAGCGATCCCGCCGAACGGCAGGCCCTGCATCGCTACGTCCTGACCAACGGCATCAGCTACCGCGACGACAGCATCCTCGTGAACGGCTATCTGGCCGGCACGAGCGACCGGTTCACCGTGCGCAGCCCGGAGTTCTTCGCCGACGCCTACCGGCAGACCCCCACGGTGTTCGAGCTGGAGCACTACGGCACGGTCAAGCGCTTGGGCAACTGGGAGGGCCGTCCGGGTTCGTTGGTCGCCCAATATGGAAAAGGCAAGCGAGGCCCGGACTACTTCCGCGGGGCGCTCGAACTGCTGCATGCGACCTACATCGGCTACCACGGCTACGCGCACGAATGGCTGGCCGACAATCCCGAGTTCACCCGCGAGATGCTCAACCGTTGCGGCTACTGGCTGTTTCCGGTGGCCGTGGAATGGCCCGAGCCGGCCCGCCCGGGGGAGCGTTTGCCGCTGATTGTGACGCTCGACAACCGGGGTGTCGCCCCGCCGTATCACCCCTACGAGCTGCGCGCGAAACTCACCGGCGGCGGCACGAACTGGATCGGCGTCCTGGCCCACGCTGAAAAAACCTGGCTGCCCGGGGCGCCCATTGTCCTGCGCCGGGAACTTGACCTGCCCGACCACCTGCCGTCCGGCGAGTATGAACTGGCCCTCGGGCTGTTCGACCGGACCACCACCGAGGAACGGCCCGTCGAATTCGCGCTCAAAGCCGACGTGCGCGACGCGGCCGGCTATTATCGGGTCGCCGTCATTGAACTGCGCCGGCCCTGATGACCGGATTGTGCACACAAATGTGCCGCGACTGCCTTCGGGTGGAACCGAGCAACTCCCGCTTCAACCCGTCCGCCCCGAAGAACCATCCCCGCCGAATTGCGGCCCACTCCTTACCGCCGCCTTCTTGTCTCGCCGCGTCTTCATCGGCCGCTCGGACTCCATCGCCCCGCCGCGCGGTCTTTCGGCCAGTGCATCTCCCTGAACAACCGCTCTACCCGCAGCCACGGCCAGCAGCCGCCTGGCGGCGGTGTGGTTCAAGCCGCGCAACGGCGAGACCCCGCACGTCGGTGAATTCCCCGCCAGAGAGCGGCAAGTTTTTGAACCGCCGGCCGACGGCGACCGGGGGCTGGTGCTGGACGATTCCGCCCGGCGGCTTACCTTTCCCGGAGGACCGCAAGCACCACCGACACCACCGCCATGAACCATTGTGCATGGATCCCGTTCACCGCTGCGTTGAGCCTGTGCACCGGGGCTCTTAGAGCCGAAAACTGGCCGCAGTTCCGCGGCCCCAACGGTCAGGGCCACTCGGCCGAGACCGGCATCCCCTGGCGGTGGAGCGCCACCGAAAACATCGCCTGGAAAACGCCCCTGCCCGGCGAGGGGTGGTCGTCCCCCATCGTCTGGGGCGACCACCTGTTCGTCACCGCCACCACCGACGGCGGTGAGACCTGCCGGGTGCTGGCCCTCGACACCCGGACCGGCCGGCTGCGCTGGAACACGGTGGTGTTCACGCAGGTGCCGCGTCGCAAGGAAGGGCGGAACTCGTACGCCACCCCGACGCCGGCGACGGACGGCGAACGGGTGTATGCCTGTTTCGCCGACGGCAGCTTCGCGGCGCTGGACTTTGCCGGACAGGTCGTCTGGACCAACCGCGCTTACCCGTTTTACAGCCAGCACGGGCTGGGCACCTCGTTGGTCCTGCATCGCGGGGTGCTCCTCATGGCGCGCGACGGCAGCAGCGACGGCGAGGACAAAACCCTCGGCTGGCAGAAGCCGTGGGACCAGGCGTACGTGCTGGCGCTCGATGCGCGGACCGGCCGCGAACGCTGGAAAGGCCGGCGCGGACTCTCGCGCATCTCCCACGGCACCCCGGCCCTCTGGACGGGCCCGGACGGTCGCGAGCAGATGATCAGCGAGGCCGGCGACGTGGTCCAGGGGTTCGACTTCCTGACCGGCGAGCGGCTCTGGTCCAGCACGGTCATCGGCGAGGGCAAGGTGCCTTCCACGGTGCTCGGCGACGGGCTGGTGTTCACCGCAGGCGGCTGGGGCGGGCGCGAATCCATCAAGGCCTTCCGGCTCGGCGGCCGGGGCGACCTCGGCACGAACAACCTCGCCTGGGAACAACGCCGCGGCATGCCCAAGGTCCCCTCGATGCTGTTCGTGCGCCCGCACCTGTACGCCGTCACCGACGCCGGCCTGGCCACGTGTCTGGTTGCCGCCACGGGCGAGATCGTCTGGCAGGAGCGGCTGGAGGGGAACTTCACCGCCTCGCCCGTGACGGCGGAGGGCCGCATCTACTTCGTCGCCGACCACGGCGAAACCACCGTCATCGCGGCCGGGCCGGAGTTCCGAGTTTTGGCGAAAAATCCGCTGGGCGAAAAGGTCCAGGCCACGCCGGCCATCGCCCAGGGGCGGATTTTCATCCGCACGGACCAGCATCTTTTCGCCATCGGGGCGAAATAGCCGCCCTGTGGCAGTAGGTCGCTCCGCACAGGGTCCGGGGCGGCCTCCGGTCTGACGGGCGCGGTGGCGGGAAGCTGGCCGCCGCCCGCACCGTCAAGGTTTGCCGCGGGTCTGCACCAGCCATTGCACCGCCGCCCAAGCTCCGAAGAGTTTGACCCGATCGAAGTAGCTGACCAGCTCCGGGTCCGAGAGGGTCGGCAGGAGGGTTTCGATCTGGCGTCGCGCTGCATTGAGCTCCTCTTGGCGTTGTCGCAACGCCCCGAGCCGTTCGCGCACGGCACCGCGTCGGCGGCGGCCACGCTTTCAAGAAGGGGGCCGCCCCAGCCCTTCCCCCCTTCCCGGCGTTTCGTCCCCTTGCCTGCACTTGGGGCTTGGTGGGGCGGTGCGGTCGTGGCAACTTGCGTGCGGCAGCCAACCCAAACCCACAAACCCCGCGGCCGCGCGCCGCGTCCCTGCTTCCACCATGAACGCCTCCCGCCCCGCCTCCCCGGATGCCGCGCCCGCCCATGCCTTGTGGGTGCAGTTGGCCTCGCGTCTGACCACCCAGCCGCTCCATTACCGCTCCGGCGAGGAGGAGGCCGCCGTGGCCAGCCTGGTCTCGCTCTTCGAGACGGTGCGCGCGCTGCTGGAGGGGCATCCGGAGGCCGCCCAATTCCGGGGCCTGGCCCTGGGGCTGCTCAACGACCTGCTCCGGCCGCGCACCGCCCGCTGGCATGGCTGGCTCACCGCTGACGCCGACCGCCGCGGCACGGAGGGCCGGCCCGCGGTGCGTTTCCGCGACGAGCAGGTGCGCCGGCAGTTCCGGCAGGAACTGGAGGAGTTGCAGCCCGCCCTGCGCGGACTTCAGGCGCGACTGGCGGCGCTGGCCGGCATTGTCGAACCGCCGTCGCCGGCCGACCCCCCGCACGCAAACCTGGGCGCGGTGCTGGCAGCCGGCATCCAACAGCAGGTGTTCATCCAAACCCGCCCCGCGAAGGGCGGTCGGCTCGTTACCCCGGAGGAGATCAACGCGGTCGAGCACGCCTTCCTGCTGCGTCGTCGCCAGGCCCTGGGCACGCTGCATCCGCAGGACCCGCCACCACCGGCCGGGCCGGCGGCGGAAGCGGTCGAAACGGCGGCTGCTCCGGGCCCTTCGGCCGCGGGGGCCGGTAATTCCTCGGCAACCCCCGCCCGCAATCCGGGGCCGTTGCACGACGCCGCCGGGCTGGCCTTTTCCGGCGGCGGGATTCGTTCGGCCACGTTTTGCCTGGGCGTGACGCAGGTCCTGGCTCGGCGGGGCCTGTTGCCGCAGTTCGATTACCTGTCCACGGTCTCCGGCGGCGGCTATTTCGGCAGCTTCTTGAGCTGCGCCCTGGGCACCCGCCAGCCGGGCGACGCGCACCCGACCACGCCCGCCTCCGCCCAGGAACGGGTCGCGGATGTCTTCCAGCGCCAGTCCGGCACCGAGTCCGGCCTGCTGCGACACCTGCGCAACCACAGCAAGTACCTGGTGCACGGCGGCGCGCTGGGGCGGATGCGCATCCTGGGGCTGTTGTTCAGCGGGGTGCTGTGGAACCTGATGATCATGCTGCCCCTGCCGCTGTTTGCCGCCCTGCTGGCGTTCCTCGTCGGCCCGGGGCTGTGGGGCGAGGCCATCAGCGCCAACGGCCCGGTATTGCCAGCCTTGCGAGGCTCGCCTTCCGGCCGGGCGCTGCTGGCGCTGGCGGCGCTCTTCGGCGTCGCCTGGGTGGCCCTGCCCGGCATCCAACTGGTCACCCACGGCAAGCCGCCGCGCACGGCGGGCGCGATCTTCCGCGGCTTGTGGGAAAACCTCACGCTCGGGCTGGGGCTGCTGGCCGCCACGGCGGGCGGGGTGTTTCTGACGCCGGCGCTGTTTCACGGGCACGAGGCCCTGCGCACCTGGCTGGCCGGCTGGCAGGCCGGTGGCTACAGCCTCGAAGCCGTGGCCGGGCTGGTGCCGGCCACGCTCACCGGCGCGGCCGGGGCGGCGCTGGCGGTGGTGGGGGCGGGGCTGGCGCCGCACTGGCCGCGGTTGCGGGCGCTGGTGGTGCGGTTGTTCATCCTCAGCGGGCCGCTGTTGTTGCTGTTCATTTTCCTGCTGGTCGGCAACGGGCTGGGGCTGGTCCGCAGCGGCGGGGCCCGCTGGGAGGCAACCCCGGTGCTGGGGCTCGCCCTCGGCCTGGCGGTGTGGGACTGGCTGTTCGTGAACATCAACACCCTGGCCCCGCACCGCTACTACCGAAACCGCCTCTGCGAATGCTACCTAGCCCGGCGCATCCCCGAGGCGGAAGGCCGCAAAAAGGCACTGGCCCGCGCCCTGGCCGGCGAGCGGGTGACCGGCCGTACGGAAATCCTCAAGCAGGTCAGGCTCTCCGACCTGGGCGCGGACCTGACCGCGCCGTACCACCTGGTCAACATGACGATCAACGCGCCCACCAGTCGCGAAAAGAACCTCCGCGGCCGGGGCGGCGACTTCTTCCTGGCCAGCCGGGATTTTTACGGCTCTCCGCTCACCGGCTACGCGTGCACGGCGGAACTGGAGCAGGCGGACCCGCACTTCGACCTCGGCACGGCCATGGCCGTGTCCGGCGCCGCGGCGTCCCCGGTCATGGGCTGGCGCACCCTGCCGCACTTCCGGTTCCTGATGACGCTGTTCAACGTGCGGCTCGGCTACTGGCTGCGCCACCCCGGCCGGCCCGCCGGCCACCGGCTGCTGGAAGGCGCCGGGCCGTGGTACTTCTTCCGGGAACTGGTCGGGCGCATGGACGAGCGCAGCCGCTACGTGTACCTCTCCGACGGCGGCCACATCGAAAACCTGGGCGCCTACGAGCTGCTCCGGCGCCGCTGCAAGTTCATCGTGTGCGTGGACGCCGGCCACGAGCCCGGCATGGAGTGCGCAGACCTGGTCCGCCTGCAACGCTACGCAGAGATTGACCTGGGCGCGCGGATGCACTTCGACCCCGCCGACCTCCAGATCGGCCCCAACGGCCTGAGCCGCGCCCACGCCATCCTGGTGAAGATTGACTACGCGCCCGACCCCGCCCGCCGCGAGGCCGCCGCCGGCCCGGGCGAGCAACTGGGCTGGATGCTCTACGTGAAACTGGCCCTGACCGGCACCGAGCCGGCCTACGTGCGGGATTACCGCCGCGAACACCCGGACTTCCCCCACCAGAGCACCGGCGACCAGATTTACGAGGAGGAACAGTTCGAGGCCTACCGCGCCCTGGGCGAGAACGCCCTGGACGGCTTGTTCCGGCCGGAACTGGTCGGCCCGCAGCCGCCCCGCACGGTCCGGGAGTGGTTCCAGTGCCTGGCGGACCGGCTGTTGCCGGACAACGATGCCGCCTTCCGCCAGCCGCCCCACCGGCCGCCCCGCTGAGCCGCCCGGCGCGGGTGGGGATCAGCAGCCGCCGGCGTCAGCCGGTGGAGCGGCACGTAGCCCGTTCTTCCCGGTCAGGGCCCGGAACGGTGCGCGCGGGCCAGGGCGGGGTCATCCAGGTCCGACCCGTCAAGGACCCGGCTGTCGTCAGGGCGCGGCGAGTTGCCGGGCTCGCCGGCGCAACGTTGCGGCCATTTGGGGGTTGCCATCGTCCCCTGGCGCGCCCAGATTGCCCCATGCCCGAACGGCCGCTCCCCGAACGTTTCCACGTGGCCTTCTCCTTCGCTGGAGAACAGCGCGACCTGGTCCGCGCCATCGCCGAGGCGGTCGAAGCCGTGCTGGGGCAGGGCACGGTCTTCTTCGATGAATGGTTCGAGCCCTGGTTGGCGGGGGCGGATGCCGACCTGAAACTGCAGCGGCTCTACGGCCAGGGCTGCGCGCTGGCCGTGGTCTGCGTCTCCGAACGCTACGGCGGCAAGCCCTGGACGCTCGCCGAACACGAGGCCATCCGCGCCCGCCTGATGCAGTCCCGCGCCGCACCGGACCCGCGGGAGCGGGACGCGGTGCTGCCCCTCCGCGTGGGCGACGGCGAGGTCCAGGGCATCCTCTTCAATGCCATCGTCCCGGACGTGCGCCACCGGCCGGTCGTCCAGGCGGCCGAGTTGATTCTGCAACGGCTGTACCTGGTGCGACCGGACCTTCGCCCACCGGCCGCCGGCGCCGCGGCGTCGGGTCCGGCCTGGCCGCAGGCCCCGGTCCCCTTCACGCACGGGCTGGCCGACCGCACCCAGCGGGAATGGCCTTCGGTGCTGCTGCTGCTGACGGCCGGCGCGACCCGGCGCATCCTCATCTTCAAAGGCCCCAGCGGCTACAGCAAGTCGGCCCTGCTCCAGGCCGCCGAGCGTTACGCCCGCCTGTTGCGGGTGCCCAAGACCTACGTGGACTTCAAGGACTCGGCGCTGCTCACCGAGGCCAACGTGCTGGACAAGCTGGCCGCCGACCTGGGGCATCAGATTCCCGGCCTGGCCGCCGCGACCAACCGCTGGAAGTTTTCCCAGGCCCTGCGTGCCGCCCGCCAGCCGGTGCTCATCCTGCTGGACACCTACGAACGCGCCGCCGAGACGCGGGAACTGCGCGAATGGCTCGAGACCCAGTTGCTGGCCGAGGCCGAAGAATGCCCGCACCTCCGCTTCCTGGTCGCCGGCCAGAAGGTGCCGGATTGCTCCCAGGCCCGCTGGAAAGACGGCGCCGAAACGGTGGAACTGGACCGCATTCTGGACCTGCGCGCCTGGCGCGAATGGGTCCACGCCATCAACCCCCACGTCGAGGAAAAGCACATCGAAAGCATCGTCCTGGGCACCGAAGGCGTGCCCGCCACCGTCAGCACCATCCTCGGCACCTTCGCCCGCAACCTCCCCACCCTGCCCTGACTCATGGCCCACCTCGCCCCCGAGTTCCTCGCCCGCCTCAGCCGGGCCAAGGGCGACCCCCGCGCCCAGGCGGCCCTGGCCGCGGAGTTTGCCCTCTCGACCCGCCCCGCCGACGAACAGGCCCCGCTGCGCGCGGCGCTGGATGTCGCCGCCCTGCTCCACTGGTTCGACTCCGGCCTGTTGAGCCGGATGCTGGCCCTGCCCGCGCCCGAAGCCCGGCGTCTGGGGGACATTCTCAAGAGCTTCCCCTTCGTCGAGCGCTACCGCCGCGGCGCCGGCCACCTCCTCAACGTCCACGAAGCCACCCGGCTGGGCTGGCGGCAACACCTGGCCCAGGACCAGCCCCACCGTTTCCGCGAACTTTCCGCGCGCGCCGCCGCCTGTTTCGCTGAGGACTCCGCCACCCCCGGCCGCATCGAATGGATTTACCACCTCCTCGGGGCCGACCCCGACCGTGGCGCCCACGAGCTGGAAGCCCTCGATCGCGACTGGTCCAGCGGCGCCCGCCCGGAGGACCGCTACGCCCTGGCCCATGCCCTCCGCGAACTGCTCGCCACGCAGCTCCTCACCGGCCGCGCCCGCGTCTGGGCCATGCTGGCCGTGGCCTGGGCGCGGGTCAGCCGCGGCGAAACCGCCCGGTTGTTCGAGGAGGCCCATTCCCTTCTGGAAGCCGCGCGCGCCATCGGCGACCTCGGTGCGGTGGCCGACGCCCAGTGCCTGCGCGGCGACGTGGCGCTGGCGCAGGGCAACCTCGCCGACACCGAAGCGGCCTTTTCCGAGTACCTCGCCCTTCGCCAGCAACTGGCCGGGCAACATCCCGCCCACACCGGCTGGCAGCGCGATCTGGCCATTGCCTGGAGTCGCCTGGGCGATCTGCGGGAAGCCCAGGGCAAACCGGACCTTGCCCGCCAGGCCTACGAACAAGCGCTGGAAATCCTCCGCTCCTTGACCGAGTCCGACCCCGACAACGCCGGCTGGCAGCGCGAGCTGGCGGTGGCGCACAGCCGGCTGGGCGACCTGCTCGTGGCCCAGGGCCAGGTGGCCGACGCCCGGGCCGCCTACGCGGCTTATCACGACCTCATGCAGCGGCTGGTGACCCGCGACCCGGACAACGCCGACTGGCAACGGGAACGCTCCGCCGCCCTTAACCGCCTGGGCGACCTTCATCTCACCCAGGGGCAACTGGACGAGGCTCAGGACGCCTTCACCGAAGCCCTGGCCATCGCCCGGCAGTTGGTCCGGCGCGACCCCGACAACGCCGGCTGGCAACAAGACCTGGCCGCCGCCCACAGTCTCCTGGGTGGGGTGTTCGAAGCGCGCGGGCGGCTGGACGACGCCCGCGCCGCTTTCCAGGAAGCCTTGACCCTCTCCGGCCGCCTCGCCCAACAGGACCCCCACAACACCGCCTGGCAGCAGGACCTGGCCTGCGTGCACAGCCGCCTGGGCGACGTCTTGCTGGCCCTGGGCCGGCACGAGGAGGCCCGCGCCGCCTTCGAGGCCTTTCTGGCCATTTACCAGCGCCTGGCCGAGTCGGCTCCCCATGATGTCCGCTGGCTGCGCGGCCTTTCCCAGGCCCACAGCCGGCTGGGCGATATCTGCGAAGCCCAGGGCCGGCCGGAGGCGGCCCGCCAACGCTTTGAGGAAGCCCTGGCCCTCTGCCGCCGGCTGGCGGACCAGGAGCCGGACAACGTCGGTTGGCAACAAGGGCTGGCCGTGGCGTACAACCGCCTGGGCGGCGTCCTCGAAAGTCAGAATCGCCTCGAGGAGGCTGAGGCCGCCTTCCGTGCGGCGCTGGACCTCTTCACCCGGCTGACGGCGCGCCAGCCCGACCACACCGGCTGGCAACGCGAGCTGTCCGTGGCCTTGAGCCGGTTGGGCGACATCCTGCAATCTCAGGGACGACTGGACGAAGCTCTGACCCTGTTCCGCGCGCGCCTGCCCATCAGCCAGCGGTTGGTGGAGTCGGCCCCCGAAAACCCGGACTGGCTGCGCGGACTCGCCCTGGCGTACCAACGCCTTGGCGGGGTCCAGGAGTCGCTCGGTCAGCCCGCCGAAGCCGAGGCCGCTTACCGGGAGGCGCTCGCCCACTTCGAGCGCCTGGCCGCCCTCAATCCGGACCACGTCCCCTGGCAACAAGACCTCGCTTCTGCCCACGATCGCCTCGGGCGGGTCCTGCAAGCCCAAAGCGAATGGACCAGTGCTCAGGCTGCCTTTGAGTCGCGCCTCGCCCTCTGTCGCCGCTGGCGCGAAAAAGACCCGGACAACCCGGACCATGTCCGCAGCCTCGCCCTGGCCTGGCATCGGCTCGGCGCCCTCCACGAAGCCCGCGGCGACCTCGACGCCGCACGGGAGGCATTCCAGGAAGACCTCGCCCTGAGCCGGCACCTGGTGGAACTGCGGCCCGACCACCCCGCCTCGCTGCGCGACCTCGCCGTCACCTGCGGCCGGCTGGGCGGGGTCCGGGAAGCGCTGGGACAACTGGAGCAGGCCGAGTCCGCCTACCGCGAGGCCCTCGCCCTTCACGAACGCTTGCACGCCCGCACCCCGGAGGAACCCGCCTCGCAGCGCGATCTGGTCCGCGTCCTCGGCCAACTGGGCACGTTGCTTGAAAAGCAAGGCGACCTGGCCGGCGCCCAACACGTCATCGAGACGCGCCGCGACCTCTGCCGGCGCTGGCTGGAGCAAGACCCGGACAACCCGGAACCCCTCCGCGGCCTCGCCCTGGCCTGGCATCGGCTCGGCGCCCTCCACGAAGCCCGCGGCGACCTCGACGCCGCGCGCGACGCCCTGAAGGAAGACCTCGCCCTGAGCCGGCGGCTGGTGGAACTGGGCCCGGACCTGGCCGAGCGGCAACGCGAACTGGCGCTCACCTGCGTGCGGCTGGCACGTCTGGAGCTGCGCTCCGGTCATCCCCAGCGCGCGCTCCCCCTCTACCAGGAAGCCGACCGCGCCTACGCGGCCATTCCCCCCCAAACTCCCCCTTCGGGAGACCAGGCCGGTGAATGGCAGACCGTCCGCGCCGAGCTGGAGGTTTGCCAGAAGCTGCTCGAAGTGCAGGTCCGCCCCGATGTCCAACGGAGCGGCAACGGCCGCCACCCGGCCCCTCCCCACCGCCCGCCCGCCGCGGAAGCGTAGCACCGCTCCTCGCCGGCGAAACGGAACGGGTGACGTACTTGCATCGTTGGCCAATGCGTTTCGACCGCCACAGGGTTGCCCCAGCGTGACGGTTTTCCAGCGTGTTCGAAACGGAGCTACGGGGGTGAGACGGACGCCACGTCTGCCTCCACGGCGAATGGCGGTTCGGCCACGCAGCACAACGATCCGCTGCGAGGCCTCAAGGGATGCACCGGCTTGCCATTCGCAGGAAATGTTTCCGCTCGGACCCCGGTAGTCACGAGGCCGACGCGATTCGCTGCCGCCGGTTGTCGAGTCCCGCGCCATGCCACCGGCGGTCCGGTGACCGCTCACGGGGG
>JBBIJZ010000006.1:17122-21251 GCA_037445715.1 Verrucomicrobiales bacterium
CCGGTTGTCGAGTCCCGCGCCATGCCACCGGCGGTCCGGTGACCGCTCACGGGGGAAGGGGCCCGAGGGTCAGCCAGCCCTCCAAATCGTGGTCCTGTTCCTGATTGGCGAAGCGCAACGGCCGGCCGCCTGGCATGGGGTTGGGCACGCGCACCAGCAGGCGGGTGCCCTCGGTGGCCCACGCACCGCGGGGCAGGGGGCACCGCCATTCACGAGCCGGTTCGCCTGGCAGGATGCCGGTCAGTTTCCAGTCGGTCTTCCAAGCGGCCGTGATTTTGCCCGAGGCGTCCAGGGCGCCCAACTCCACCGGCCAGTCGTAGTAGAACGGCGCCACGCCGGTATTCGTGACCCACAAAGAAACAGTGTAACCGCTCTCGTTGCGGGCGATCGTCGCGCGGAAGATGTGAAGTTCATAACCCATTTGCCGTGCCGCGCGCAGGGCGCGCTCACGCGCGGGGCCCTGGAAACCGGGGCGGAAGACCCCCTCGTTGCACAGCCAGGAAACGTGCGTGGCCTGCACACAGCGATCGAACTCCTGTCCCTCGGGTGCGCACGACGGCTCGTCGAACAAACAGTTCCAGACCTCCGGGCGCACTTCGCCGCCGATGGGCTGCGTGCGCCATTTGTTCGTGGCCCCGGCACGTCGCAGGAGGGTTTCGAAGAACCAGTCGTCTTGGTTGCGTCCGGTGTGCACAGTGGCCCATGCAAAGGAGTCGTCGTGGTATCCGAGGGGGCGAGTGCTGTTGTCGGCGTAGCGGGGGTGGTCGGGCCCGGCCGGGTAGCGAGCCAGTAATTTCGTCCGCCGGAACGCCGCTTCGTACGCATCCAGGACCTCGCGCTGGACCGTTTTGGAGGCGAACCAATGGTGGTTCGGATGGTTATGCCATTCGCCCCAGGTGCCCAGCAATCCCAGTTGTACGAAGGCCAGGCGCGGGTCTCCGTCATAGCGCGCCCCGAACGCGTGGATGAAGTTCGTGAGCGCGGCGCGCAGCCGCAGGTCTTCGTAGTCCGGCGTGTGATCCACTGCGGGCGGCCACGGCTGGGTGTTGGTATTGGTCCAGGTGCGCAGCGGAACACCGCCCTCGACGAGGAATTGGGGAACACCGGTGGTCCGGCCGGGCCATTCCAGATAGAACCGTGCAATGAACTGGCAGCCGCGCGACGCCGCCTGCTCCAGCTTTCGTTCGAAAGGCGCCCAATTGAAGTTCGTCGGACCGGTCATCACGGCCGACAAGGGGGTGTAATCCCATTCCAGACTGCGCGGAAAGCCCGTGGGCGCGCGAGGGTAGGAGACGAAGCCTTTGAGCGGATTGTCCGGCGGGGCCGGCGCATAATGGAGCGCGCCGGGCCGGTCAGGCAGGGCCCGGGGCGAATCCACGGCTTGCCCCCGGCCATCTACGGTCAGGGCACAGAGCATCAAGAGCCCGAGGATTCCCATGCGCACGGCAGGGGCGGATGCGTGCAGACCTACAGCCTGCACGGTCCCTGCGGGGCAGAGGATCCCTGTTCACCCGGGAAGGATCAAGCGTTGTTCCTGTTCAAGTGGCCCCGGTTGCGTCCCCGACCCGGGTTCGGATGGGTGCGCGTGGCATGGGATCTCCTGCCCGGCACTTTATGGCGCCGGGTGGTTTGCGGAGCGCTTCCAAGGAGCGGTGCGTCCATCCCGAAGACGGAGATACGGCCGGAGCCGCAGCCTGAGTTCAGATTCAATTCTGGCTGGTTTCCGCCGCCTTTTGGATCATGCTGGCGCCATGAAGCGCACCCGACGTACCGCCCCCGCCGCTGGAGCAGTTGCATTGGTGGTCGCTGCTTGTATGCCCCCGCTCCAGGCAGCTGCGGAACGGCTCCAGGGCCGCTCGCAGGTCATCTCCCGTCAGGGCATTGTGGCCAGCGAGCATCCATTGGCGTCGCAGGCCGGGGCGCAGGTTTTGGCTGAAGGCGGGACGGCCGTGGACGCCGCCATTGCCGCCAACGCCGTGATGGGGGTGGTGGCGCCCATGACCTGTGGCATGGGCGGCGACCTGTTCGCGCTGGTGTACGAGGCCAGGTCCGGTCGGCTCCACGGCTTGAACGCCAGTGGGTGGGCGCCGGCAGGGCTGACCCCGGAAATGCTCCGGGCGCGCGGCTTCACCAGCATGCCGGAACGGGGCGTTTGGTCGGTGACCGTCCCGGGGTGTGTGGCGGGTTGGGACGCGCTCCATGCCCGGTTTGGCCGGAAACCGTTTGGGCACCTGCTCGCCCCGGCCATTCGCCTGGCCGAAGAAGGCTTTCCCGTGTCGGAGATCGTGGCGGGGTACTGGCAAACGAGCGAGGCATTGTTGCGGGCGGACCCGGTGGCGGCGCGTACGTTCCTGCTCTCAGGCCGTGCGCCGGAAGTGGGCGAGATCTTTCGCAATGCCGACCTGGCCTGGTCCCTGCGGCAGGTGGCGCGCGGGGGGCGACGCGCGTTTTACGAAGGTTCGATCGCCCGGCGTCTGTTGGCCTGCCTCCGCGCACACGGCGCCCCGTGGACGAGGGAGGATCTGAGCGACTTCCGCCCCGAATGGGTCACGCCCTTGGCCACGACCTACCGCGGTTGGACCGTGTATGAAATCCCACCCCAGGGGCAGGGCATCGCCGCGCTGATGATGCTCAACTTGATGGAGACCTTTCCGCTCTCGGAGTGGGGCCGCGACGACGTCCGCACCTGGCACGTGATGATCGAGGCCAAGAAGCTGGCGTATGCCGATCTGCTCCGGTACGTGGCGGACCCGCGGTTTGCGCGAGTGCCGGTAACCGGTTTGCTCGACAAGGCCTACGCCCGGGAACGGGCACGGTTCATCGACCTCCAACGCGCCCGTGCGCAGGTCCCTGCGGGCGAACCGCCCAGCGCGGGTGCCGACACCACCTATCTGTGCGTTGTGGATGCAAAAGGAAACATGGTTTCGCTGATCCAGAGCAACTACCGGGGCTTTGGTTCGGGGTTGGTGGCCGAGGGTACCGGTTTCGGTCTGCAAAACCGCGGCGGGCTTTTCACATTGGACCCGGTGCACCCTAACGTGCTGGCACCGCGGAAACGGCCGCTGCACACCATCATCCCCGCCTTCATGGAACGGGGAGCGGTGCGGATTGCCTTCGGGATCATGGGCGGGTGGAACCAGGCGCAGGCCCATGCCCAGTTCGTGGCGAACGTGGTGGACTTTGGACTGAACCTTCAAGCGGCGCTCGAAGCGCCGCGGTTCACCAAGCTCACCTTCGACGGCACGGATGTTGAAATCGAGGCGCGGGTGCCTGAAACCATTCGCGCCGCCCTGGCGGCCCGGGGGCATCAGGTGATCCCCCTGCCGGCCTTTGCCGACGCGGTGGGCGGCGGCCAGGCGGTCATGCGCGACGATGCGCGCGGGATCCATTACGGCGCTTCGGATCCGCGCAAGGACGGCGCGGCGGTGCCGGAACCGATTCGATGAGGCGCCGGAGTCTGTTTGGCCTGGCAGGCGCGCTCCTGCTGCTGGCCGCCGCGGCGGCGTGGTTCACCCACCCGGGCCCGACCCCGCCGGAGGTGAACCCCGAAGTCTCGCGTTACATCCGGCAACTGTCCGCCCGGCCAGGGCTGCTCCAGCGTCTGGCCGAACAACTGGCGCAATCGGTGCACCCGCACCTGGCCCGGCGGTTGCCCGCATTTCTGCGCACCGACCTGCTGGAACGCCGTCGCGTCGAGGCGTGCCATCAGTTGCTGACGCGCGGGCCGGAAATCCGCCCGGTCATCCCGCGGCTGGTGGCAATCAGTGGCGGAGGCGACGCGACCGCGGCGTTTTACGCCTACCTGGTGATCGCTTACAGCGGCCTGCCCGCGGCGGATTTCGTGGCACAGGCGCGCACTCCGCCGGTGGACCGGGCGGCGGTGCTCCGGTTGTGCCGGGGTCTGCTGACCACCGAGGACGAGCCCTTGCGGGATTACGCCTGGGCCTGTCTGGAAGCCGCTGGTCCGGTCGCCAACCCGGCCGTCCCCCGGCTGCGCGAACTGGCCGCGGGCAGCGACCCGGACCTGCGTCGGCGCGCGCTGGCCTTGCTCACCCGCTGGGACGCGGTCACCACTCCTCCATCGCCTCCGGCGGCGGGCGCTCCGCCGGAAACCAACTTCCCCTGAAAC
>JBBIJZ010000006.1:21351-30356 GCA_037445715.1 Verrucomicrobiales bacterium
TCCTCCATCGCCTCCGGCGGCGGGCGCTCCGCCGGAAACCAACTTCCCCTGAAACTCAACCGCCGGCAGGCCGGACGACTGGTATCCCCGTCTGCCGGGCTCGGTTTGTCGGAACCGGCAGAACGTCTGCTTCCGGTCCGGCCACCGACCACGGCCGGGCCGAACCTCCCCGCCGGGCCGAAGAAAGCGGCCGCAAGCGGCCGCACTCCAAACGCTGCGCGAAGTTGAGCGCCGGAGGCGGCGCGCCGCGTTTGGAGTGCGCCGGCTCGCCGGCGCTGTCGGCGGCGTAGCGGCAGATCTCCGGTGTGCCGTACCGCGGTTTTCCCCACCCGCGGATTCTCCGTGTTGCCCCGCCCTGCCGCTCAGGAGCCCGGCGATACCGCCGGTTCGGAAACCGGCGCTCCCACTGCGGCCATCAGTTGAGTTGCGCCCGGCCCCAAGCGGCGGGACACTTGCGCATTGCCCCGGACAGTGGCACAAGTGCCACAGTCACCGGCCACGGCGGACCCGGCCAGGCCGTCCCGCGGTCGGTGGGAAAACCTGGCGCGCAAACAAACACCGTGAAAATCGTCCAAATCACCCCCGGCACGGGCGGGTCCTACTGCGGGAATTGCCTCCGCGACAACTCGCTGGTCGCGGAATGGTGTCGCCTGGGGCACGACGCCCTCCTGGTGCCGATGTACCTGCCGATCAAGCTGGATGAGCCCCGGGCCGGCGGGCAGGCGCCCATTTTCTTCAGCGGTATCAACGTGTACCTCGAACAACGGGGCGCCCTGCTCCGCGCCATGCCGCCCTGGCTACATCGCTTCTTCGCCCGGCCCTGGTTGCTGCGGCTGGTGGGCCGCCTGGCGGCCAAGACCCGCCCCGAGGAGGTGGGCGAACTGACGCTCTCGATGCTGCACGGCGAGCACGGCAATCAGGCGCGCGAGCTGGACGAACTGGTGGCCTGGCTCAAGGCCCGGCCCAAGCCCGACTTCATCGTCCTGTCCAACCTGCTTCTCATGGGCCTGGCCCGGCGCCTCCGCCAGGGGGTGGGCGCGCCGGTGATTTGCCTGCTGGCCGGCGAGGACGCCTTCCTGGACGCGCTACCCGGCCGGACCCGCGAGGAAGCCTGGAAACTGCTTTCGGAAATCACCCACGATGCCGACCTGTACGTGGCCCCCAGCCGGTACTTTGCCGAGGTCATGACCGCCCGCCTCCGGCTGGCGCCGGAGCGCGTGCGCGTGGTGCCGCTGGGCATTAACCCCGCGGGCTTCGATGCCGAGATGCCCACGCCCGCGGCCCTGCGGCCGCCACCGCCCGCGGTGGGCTTCTTCGCCCGCATGTGTCGCGAAAAGGGACTCGACACGCTCGTCGAGGCCTTCCTCCACCTGCGCCAGCGCGGGCGCGTGCCCGGACTGCGCCTGAAAATCGGCGGCAGTTGCGGCCCGGCCGACCGCCGGTTCGTGGCGGACCTGCGGCGGCGGCTGGCCAATGCGGGCGCGCTCGAGGCGGTGGACTTTTACGCCAACCTCGACCGGGCGGCGAAGATCAAGTTCCTGCGCTCGCTCACCGTGTTCTCCGTGCCGGCCCGCACCCACGAGGCGTTTGGCCTGTACCTGCTGGAGGCCCTGGCCGCGGGGGTGCCGGTGGTGCAACCCCGCGTCGCCGCCTTCCCGGAAATCCTCGAAACCAGCGGCGCCGGCGAACTCTGCGCACCGGAGAACCCGTCCGCCCTGGCGGAAGCCCTGGAAAAGGTGCTCTTGGACGCCGAGCACCGCCAACGCCTGGCCCGCGCCGCGCGCCGCGCCGTGGCGGAGTTCTACCACGCCCGCCGCATGGCCACGGACATGTTGGCCGCCTTCACCAGTCTGACGCAGGCCGGGGAGGTCTCGACCCGCCGCTCGGTCGCCGCCTGACCCGGAGCCCTCGCACCGCCCCCGCGAAACGCGGCGGCTTGGCGCCGGCTGTCGGGAGGCGGGGCGCGCACCGCGCCGATTGCCCGCCCGACAAAGGGCTGTTCCCCCGCGGGCCGACCGGAAATACTGTCGGCGGTTTCAACGCGCGTGCGGCTGGTCTTCTCCAACTACGACTCGCCCGGCAACCCCTACTATGGCGGGGGCGGCGCAGCGGCCATTCACGAAGTGGCCCGCCGGCTGGCCGCGCACCACCGGGTCGAGGTGATCGTGGGCCGGTATGCCACCGACCAGCCCACGGCCCGGGACGGCGTGACCTACACGCCCCTCGGCCCGGTGGCGGGGCCGAAACTGGGGCAGTTGTTCTTCCACCTCGGCCTGCCGCTGCGGGTGCGGCGCGGCGGCTTTGATCTGTGGTGCGAAAGCCTCACCCCGCCCTTCTCTACGCTGGGCCTGCCGCGCTTCACCGGGCGGCCGGTGGTGGCGCTCACCCAGATTCTCTGCGGCGCGGCCATGCGCCAAAAGTACGGGCTGCCCTTCGACCGGATCGAGCGCCGGGGTTTGCGCGCCTACCGCCACGCCATCGCCACCTCGGAGTTTCTCCGCGGCCGGCTGCTGGCCGCCAACCCGAACCTGAACGTGACCGTGATCCCTAACGGGGTGCCCGGCGAGTTGATCCGGCTGGAACCGGCTCGCGCCGAACACCACGTCCTGTACCTCGGCCGGCTGGACGTGGAGCAAAAGGGCCTGGACCTGCTGGCCGCCGCGCTCGAGCCGGTGGCCGCGCAACTGCCCTGGCCCGTGGTGCTGGCGGGCGCCGGCACGCCGCGGGACGAGGCCCGCCTGCGCCGCCTGCTCGCCGCGCATGGCCTGGGCGAACGGGTCCGGCTGGCGGGGCGGGTGAGCGGCGAGCGCCGGCATCAACTCCTTTCCGGGGCGGCGCTGCTGGTGCTGCCCTCGCGCTTCGAGGCCTCACCGCTGGTGTTGCTCGAGGCGTTCTGCTACCGGCTGCCGGTGGTGTTGTTCGCCATCCCCGAACTGGCCGAGGTGCCGGAGACCTGCTGCGTGAAGGTGCCGCCGTGGGACCCCCGGGCCTTCGGCGCGGCGCTGCAGGCGCTGGCCGCTGACCCCGCCCGGCGCCAGGCGCTGGGCCGGGCGGGCAAGGCCTACGCGAGCGCTTTCGACTGGGACATGCTGGCCGGGCGCTACGCTGATTTCTTTGAATCGGTGGCCCGAGCCGGGCTAGGCTCGCCGCCGCGCGCGCCTTGACGAAGCCATCATGGGCCTGAAGCTCAATCTCGGTTGCGGCCAGAAGTACCTGCCCGGGTACGTGAACTGCGACGTGCTCCCGCACGTGCGGGCCGACCGGTATTTCGACCTGAACCGCCCGCCCTACCCCTTCGCCGACGGCGAAGCGGAGGAAATCTGGATGGACAACGTGCTCGAGCACCTGGACGACCTGCCGGCGGTAATGGCCGAACTGCACCGCCTGTTGCGGCCGGGCGGCCGGCTCAAAATCCGCGTGCCCTACGCCAAGAGCGACTGGGCCTTCCAGGACCCCACCCACAAGCACTTCTTCACCGAGCAGACCATGCACTATTTCTGCGAGGGCTGGCCGTACAGCTTCTACGTGCCCTTCCGCTTCCGGCTGATCGAGGCCCGGCTCTTTGGCGACGCGAACAACTGGCGGCAGCGGCTGCGCAACTGCATTCCGTTCAAGTCGGTGCTGCGCTACTTCCTGTTCAACCTCTACGACGGCGTGTACTTCGAGCTGGAAAAACTGCCCGCCGCGTCCGCCGCGGTCGCGCCCGACCCGAAGCCCGGCTCATGAATGCTTGCGAACCTTCGCCCGCCGCCCCGCCGCCGTTTGCCCGCGCCGCCGGCGGTCTGCTGCTCGTGCTGGGGGCCGTGCTGCTGGCGCTCTTTGCCCGCAGTTTCGCGCCGGGGCAGATCCTGTTCTCGAGCGACGGTCCGCTGGGGGCGAACGCCGCGGCCTACGCCGCCCTGCCCGAGGCCTTCCGGGGCATGTGGCAGGACCTCAACTGGGTGGGCGGCCACGCCGGCAGCGCGTTTCCCAGCCTGACCTATCTGCTGTTGTGGGCGCTGGGCCCGCTGTGGTTTGCCAAGCTTTACGCGCCCCTTTCACTCCTGGTCCTGGGGTTCTCCGCCTGGCTGTTCGCCCGGCAACTGAGATTCCGACCCGCGGTGTGCGGGCTGACCGGACTGGCCGCGGCATTGAACTCGGACTTCTTCTCCTACGCCTGCTGGGGCCTGGGCACGCACGCGCTGGCGGTGGCGAGCACGTTTCTGGCGCTGGCCGCGCTGGCCGCGCCCGCCCCGATGCGCCCGTGGCGCCGGGCGGTACTGGCCGGGGCCGCCGTGGGCCTGGCGGTGATGGAGGGCTTCGACAGCGGCGCCATCCTGAGCCTTTACGTGGCGGCATTTTCGTTTTTCACCGCCTGGCAGCGCCCGGGACCGACGGGCCGGCGACTCCTGGGCGGCGCGCTGCAGACCGCGCTCGTGGCCGGCCTGGCCGCGTGGGTGGCCGCGCAGGCGTTGACCATCCTGGTGGGCACCCAGGTCCGGGGCGTGGTGGGCATGCAACAGGACCCCGAGACCCGCCAGCGCCGCTGGAACGAGGCCACGATGTGGAGCCTGCCGAAGATCGAAACCCTGCGCACCGTGGTGCCGGGGTTGTTCGGCTACCGCATGTACGCCCGCGACGGCAGCGATTACTGGGGCCGGGTGGGCGAAACTCCGGGCGTGCCCGGCACCCGGCACTCCGGGGCCGGACATTACGCGGGCATTTTGGTGGTGCTGCTGGGGGCCTGGGCACTGGCGCAGGCGGCGCGCGGTCAGGGCGGAGCGTTTACGGCCGCCGAGCGGCGGCAGGTCTGGTTTTGGGGTGGCGCGGCCCTGGTGTCGCTGCTGCTGGCCTGGGGCCGGCATGCGCCGTTCTACCAGTTTTTCTACGCGCTGCCGTACTTTTCCACGATCCGGAACCCGATCAAATTCCTGCACCCGTTCAGCCTCGCGTTGGTGGGGCTTTTCGCTTACGGGCTGGAGGCGCTCTGGCGCACGCAGGTGAGCCGCCCTAGCCCGGCGGCCGGGGGGCCGGGCGCGCGGTTTCGGGCGTGGGCGGCGAGTGCGCCCGGGTTTGACCGGCGCTCGCTGCTGGCCGCGGCGTGGCTGCTGGGCGGCAGCGTGCTGGGCTGGCTGGTGTACGCCTCGATGCGGAGCGCGCTGGAGGCGCACCTCGCCCGGGTGTACGCGCCGGAGCTGGCGCCGGCCATCGCCGCGTTCAGCCTGCGCGAAGTGGGATGGTCGGTGTTGTTTCTGACGCTGTGCGTGGGGGCGTTGACGCTGGTTGGTCTGGGGGTGCTCGCCGGCACTCGCGCCCGCTGGGCCGCGGGGGTACTGGGGTTGATCCTGGTGGCGGACCTGGCCCGGGCCAATCACCGCTGGATCGTGTACTGGGACGTGGCGGACAAGTACGCCCTGAACCCGCTCCTGGAAACGCTCCGCCAGCGACCGCACGAGCAGCGCGTGAGCATCATCCCGCTGCGGCTCAACTCGGAGCTGGCCCTGCTCCAGGACCTCTATCGGGCCGAATGGCTCCAGCACGCCTTTCGCTACTACAACATCCAGGCCCTGGACGTGGTGCAGGACCCGCGGCCGAGCGTGGACAACGAGTTGTACCGCGCCACGTTCCTGGGCCAGAGCCTGGCGTCGTATCTGCGGCTCTGGGAGCTGACCAACACCCGGTACCTGCTGGGCCTGAGCGGCCTGGCCGAGGCGCTCAACCAGCAGGCCGATCCCGAGCGGCGCCGTTTCCGGGAGGTGTTGCCTTTCGGGTTGGTCCAGGAAACCGCCGGCGGCGCCATCCGCGTGGTGACCAACGCCACCGGACCGTTTGCCCTGATCGAGTTCACCGGCACCCTGCCCCGCGCAGGCGTGTACCGGCACTGGGAGGTGGCCACCAACGACACCGGTGCCCTGCACCGGCTGGCCGATCCGGCGTTTGACCCCCGGCGCACCGTGGTGCTGGCCTCCGGCTCCGCCGTGTCCACGGCGCCGCCGGCCGGGGAAGCGCCCGCCGCCCCCGGGCCGGTCGAGTGGGTCAGCTACGCGCCGAAGCGGTTGGTGCTTCGCGCCCGCGCCGAAGCCCCGTCGCTGTTGTTGCTCAACGACAAGTTCGATCCGCACTGGACCGTGACCGTGGACGCCCGGCCGCGGCCCCTGCTGCGGGCGAATTTTCTGATGCGCGCCGTCGAGTTGCCACCGGGTGAGCACATCGTCGAGTTCACGTTCCGCCTCCCGGCGGGACCCCTGCTCATCAGCCTGGCCGGACTGGCGGTCACGCTGGGCTGCCTGGGAGGTGGGTTGTTACGCCGAAGCACGCACGGCGGTAAACCCAACGACACGGCTGAGGCCGGCCCCGCGCGAAAATGAACCTGCCGGCACGTGACACCCCCCTCCGGCGGCCCTACAGTGCGGCCGGACGATGCAACTGACCTCGCAGACAATCCGCGTTGATTCGACCGCCGGGCGTGACGCCAATCGCCAACGCGGCCTTGACGCGGTCCGGCCTCCGGAAATCGGTTGCCCGGCCGCCACCCCCGGGGAACTGTGCGCCCCGGCCGGCGGCCCGCTCGCGGGCTTTATCCACACCCCGCGGCCTGATCGGCCCCGGGAAACTGCGCCAGGCTCCGGCCGGCGGCCGCATGAGAAAAGCGGCTTCAAGATTTGCAGCAACCAACCCTGAATCCCACCCGTTGACCATGCGCTCCGACACCGTCAAAAAGGGCATCGAACGCGCTCCGCACCGCGCGCTGCTGCGCGCCACCGGGGCGATCGAGTCCGAAGAGGATTTCAACAAGCCGTTCATCGGCATCGCCAACAGCTACACCGACTGCATCCCCGGCCACGCCCACCTCAACGAGGTCGGCCTTCTGATCAAACGCCTGGTTCGCCAGGCCGGCGGCGTGCCTTTCATCTTCAACACCATCGGCGTGGACGACGGCATCGCCATGGGCCACGGCGGCATGCTCTATTCGCTGCCCTCGCGCGAGCTGATCGCCGACTGCGTCGAGAGCATGGTCAAGGCCCACTGCTTCGACGGCCTGATCTGCATCCCCAACTGCGACAAGATCGTGCCCGGCATGCTCATGGCCGCCATGCGCGTGAACATCCCCACGATCTTCGTCAGCGGCGGCCCGATGGCCGCGGGCATCGCCGAACAGAAAGCCGCCCACGAAGACCTGGCCGCGCACCTGCAGCCCGCCGCCGGCAAGGCGGATTTGATCTCGGTCTTCAAGGGCGTGGGCGAGCTGCAGACCGGCAAGATCAGCGAGGACCAGTTGAAGCGGCTCGAACAGGTGGCCTGCCCGACCTGCGGCTCGTGCTCGGGCATGTTCACCGCCAACTCGATGAACTGCCTGTGCGAGGCGCTGGGCATGGCCCTGCCCGGCAACGGCACGATCCTCGCCGTCTCGAAGGAGCGCGAAGCCCTCTACGAACGCGCCGCCCGCCTGATCCTCAAGCTGGTCGAGTGGGACTTGAAACCGCGCGACATCGCCACGCTCGAGGCCTTCGACAACGCCCTGATGCTCGATGTCGCGATGGGCGGCTCGACCAACACCATCCTCCACACCCTGGCCATCGCCCGCGAGGCCGGCATCCCTTACGACATCCGGCGCATTGACGAGATCTCGCGCCGCATCCCGTGCCTGTGCAAGGTCTCGCCCTCCTCGAATTACCACGTTCAGGACGTGCACCGCGCCGGCGGCATCCACACCATCCTGGGCGAGCTCAAGCGCCTGGGCGTGCTCAACCTCCACTGCAAGACCGTCACCGGCAAAACCCTCGGCGAAAACATTGACGCCTGGGACGTGCGCTCGCCCACCTGCACGCCCTGGGCCAAAGCGGCCCGCGTCTCCGGTGCGTCGGCGATCGTCGTTGACCCCAACGACAAGCTCGGCCCGGCCGCCCGCACCGCCAGCGGCAACCTCGCGCCCAAGCCGATGCTCTTTTTCCCGGCCGATCCACTGGCCATCACGCTCTGGCGCGACGCCGCTGCGTGGAACGCCGGCGACCTCGACGCCCAACTGGCCCTCTACGCGCCCAAGGCCAGCCTCAAACTGCCCGACGGCCGCACGCTCAAGGGCCACGATCAGTTGCGCCCGGTCCTCGAACAACAGCTTGCCGAAGCCCGCGGCCTGGTCCGCGCCGAGCTGGCCGAGCTGCGCGGCGAGCCGGTGCTGTTGTTCTGGCGCTACGAAAAAGGTGGCCAGCGCGTGCGCCACGCCGTGCTGCGGGTCAAACGGTTCAAGGATTGGGTCATCCACCGCGCCGAGCTGATCAGCGACCCCAAGCACCTCGCCAGGGTCAACCCTAGCGGCCTGATGCCGCACGACCCGGCGTTCCTGTTCGACCCGCGCGACTGCATCCGCACCAAGGACACCGCCTACACGCCCGACGGCGGGCTGGCGATCCTTTACGGGCAGCTTGCCCCCGAAGGCAGCGTGGTCAAAACCGCCGGCATCAGCGACGAGTTCAAGCGCCGGTGCGGACCGGACTTCGTCTTCGAAGGCCTGTGCGTCATCTTCGAGAGCCAGGACGAAGCCTGCGCCGGCATCCTGGGCGGTCGGGTCAAGCCCGGCGACGTGGTCATCATCCGCAACGAAGGCCCGCGCGGCGGCCCGGGCATGCAGGAAATGCTCTCGCCCACCAGCTACATCGTGGGCATGGGGCTGGGCGATTCGGTCGCGCTCATCACCGACGGCCGGTTCAGCGGCGGCACGTCCGGCGCGTGCATCGGACACGTCAGCCCCGAAGCGGCCGAAGGCGGCCCGATCGGCCTGCTGCGGACCGGCGACCGCATCCGGATTGATTTCCCGAACCGGCGGATGGACATCCTCGTGCCGGAGTCAGAACTGGCCGAGCGGCGGAAAAGCTGGCAGCCGGTGCGACGGCAGTTGAACGGCTGGCTGGCCCGCTACCAAAAATTCGTCACCAACGCCAGCCAGGGCGCAGTGTTGCAGGTCTGAGCGCGCGCCACGCCCGCCGGCCACGCGCCGATTGCAGTCACGCTTTGGAAACGGGTCTTTG
>JBBIJZ010000006.1:30456-79169 GCA_037445715.1 Verrucomicrobiales bacterium
AGTCTCGTTCCGTCCGTAACATAACAGCAGTTTGGTGCGGGGTGGCGACACCGTCAACGAAATCTACTCGGTTTTGCCGTTGGCCCAACGGGATGGGCGGGAGGCGCGCGGCCCGTTGCGCCGGCGGTCCCGGCGGCCAGGGACAAACGGGCTTGGGCCCGCTGGGGGCGGCAGGACCAGTTGTTTCGGGGAGACAATCGAGTGCCGGGCGCGGCGTACAAATCGGCCCAGACCCGGGCCGGGCTTTGGCAGTCCCCGCCAGGGTGACAACGACTGCTGCAAACTCACCCAACCCCGCCCAGCCCGCCAAGGCTGCACTGGCGGTGGGACGCTCCTGGGGCGGCATCGCGCCCGCACCGAACGGTTGAGCAACCACCGCTGGTGAGGGGCGGCAATGCAGCGTTGGCCGAGGTCGTAGCGCAGGTTTCCAACCTGCTGTCTCGCCGATTTCCCAATCGGCGACGCGGCGGAGCCTGGAGGATTCGCGGCTTGGGAAACCCGCGATACCGCTGACCAGGAGGTCTGCGCTGCGGCAGCTCCGGCCAGGCGGGAAACGGAGATACTTCGCGGGAAAGGCACTGCTGTGGCGGCGCCGCGAGTTGCATTTTCGGTGGGCGCGCTGCTACGTGGCCCTGCCCGGCGAAGGCTCCGGCTTGGGAACCGGTGCGCCGAACCGCCGACGGACATCCGCGGTTCCGGGGTCGGTCTTGTAACTTTTACGCGGCTGACGGCTCCAATCGCCCCGAGCGCGTATGAAAGAGCTGCTGATCCTCGGCGCCGGCACCGCCGGCACGATCATGGCCAACACCCTGCGCCGACGCCTGCCCGCCGATACCTGGCGGGTGCGCGTGGTGGACGAGGCGGCCGAACACTTTTACCAGCCCGGCTTTCTGTTTCTGCCCTTCGGCCTGTACTCCGAGCGGGACGTGGTCCGGCCCAAACGCCGCTTCCTGCCCCGCGGCGTCGAGTTCGTGCAGGCCGCCGTGGACCGCATCGAGCCGGACCGCAATCGCGTGCGGCTGGCCGACGGTACCGAGCTGCCCTACGACGTGCTGATCGTCGCCACGGGCACGCGGCCCGTGCCGGAGCAGGTCGAGGGCATGGCCGACGGGGACTGGCGTCGGCGGGTGCACGAGTTTTACACCTTCGAGGGCGCGCGGGCGCTGCGGGAGGCGTTGGGCAGCTGGCGCGGCGGCCGGTTGGTGGTGCACGTAAGCGAAATGCCCATCAAGTGCCCCGTGGCGCCGCTGGAGTTCGCCTTTCTGGCCGACTGGTGGTTGACCGAAAAGGGCCTGCGCGACAAGACCGAGCTGGTGTACGCGACCCCGCTGCCGGGCGCCTTCACCAAACCCATCGCGTCCCAGGTCCTCAGCGGCCTGCTCGAGCGCAAGCGCATCCGGGTCGTCCCTGACTTCGCCGTAGGCCGCGTGGACAACGACCGCCACGCGCTGGTTTCGTGGGACGAGCGCGAGGTGCCCTATGACCTGCTGGTGACCGTGCCGCCGAACCTGGGCGCGGACCTGATCGAGCGCTCCGACCTGGGCGACGAGATGAACTACGTGCCCACCGATCGCCACACCCTGCAGGCGCGCGGGCACGAGAACATTTTCGTCATCGGTGACGCCACGGATGTGCCGACCTCGAAGGCCGGCTCGGTGGCGCATTTCGAGGCCGAGGTGCTCACCGAAAACGTGCTCGCCCACCTCCGCGGCGAGCCGCTCCCGGCGCGGTTCGACGGCCACGCCAACTGCTTCATCGAATCGGGTTTCGGCAAGGGTTTCCTGCTGGACTTCAACTACCAGCTCGAGCCGGTGCCGGGGCGCTTCCCGTTCCCCAGGATCGGTCCTCTGGCGCTGCTGGGCGAATCGCGCCTCAACCACTGGGGCAAGCTGGCGTTCAAGTGGATTTACTGGCACTGGTTGCTCCGCGGCCGGCCGATTCCCTTTGTGGACCACCAGATGAGCCTGGCCGGCAAACAGATTCCCGCCGGCGCGCTCAAGGCCGAGGCGGTCGGCTGAACCAACTTCTGGGAAACCTCAACTCGCCATCAAACCTATGCCGCAAAAAGTCATCGCCGGACAAACCGTGGAGGTGGACGCGGAGGGTTATCTGACGCGTCCCGAACAATGGAACCGCGCCGTGGGCGAAGCCCAGGCGCAGGAGCTGGGCCTCACGCTCACCGACGCGCACTGGAAGGTCATCGAGTTCCTCCAGCGCGACTTCCGCGAGCGCGGCTCGGTGCCGGGCATGCGCCGGCTCAACAAGGTCGGCGGCTTCGCCACCAGGGACCTCTACGCCCTGTTCCCGGACGGGCCGATTAAAAAGGCCGCGCTCATCGCCGGCCTGCCCAAACCCGCCAGTTGCGTCTGACCGGAGGCCGCCATGAACCCGAACGCACCCGACCGCATCCGCAAGGTCTCGATCATCGTCTCGCGCGGCACGCTGGACGGTGTCTATCCCGGCCTGATCATGGCCAACGGCGCCCGCATGGAAGGCATCGAGGCGAACCTGTTCTTCACCTTCTTCGGCCTGTATGCCGTGCTGAAGGGGTTCCAGGACAAGCTGCGCATCGCCACGGTGGGCAACCCGG
Organism: Verrucomicrobiales bacterium; assembly: GCA_037445715.1. GTDB lineage: Bacteria > Verrucomicrobiota > Verrucomicrobiia > Limisphaerales > J093 > DSVZ01. The sequence goes on from JBBIJZ010000006.1 coordinate 33,047, forward strand.
CCCTGCGCGTGCCCCACGCCAAGGGCGTGCCGCTGCCCACGCTGCTGGGCGTGCTACCCGGCATGTCCGCCTTCGCCACCTGGATGATGCGCCGGGAAATGGAGAAGCTGGACATCCCGCCGGTGTCCGAGTTCCTCGAAATGATCCACGACGCCGGCGGGCACATCTACGCCTGCAAGGCCACGGTGGACATGTTTCACCTGACGCCGGCGGACTTCGTGCCCCAGGTGGAAAAGGTGCTGACGGTGGGCGAGTTCTACGAACGGTCCGCCGGCGCGCAAATCATCTTCACCTGAACCGCGCACCGGCCGCCGTTGAGCGGCGGGCGGGCGTGCGGCCAAAACCGATCACCCACACCGGCCCGGAGCGCGGTCCTCCACGCCGGCCCCGGCGGCAGCCCCGCGGCGGCGACTCGACACTGCCGGCACGGGGCTTATGTTGGCGGCGTGAGTTTTCTGGCTCAGTTCGACCAACTGCCGCTCGCGGACCTGCTGGCCCGCGCTCACACGGCCGGTCCGACCGAGGTGCGCGCCGCCCTGGCGCAGGACCCGTGCCCGCTGGCCGGGTTCGCCGCGCTGTTGGCCCCGGCCGCCGCGGAGTTCCTGCCCGAAATGGCGCGCCGGGCCCGGGCGTTGACCCTCCAGCGATTCGGCCGGGTCGTGCGCCTGTTCGCGCCGCTGTACCTGTCCAACGAGTGCATCAACAACTGCCGGTACTGCGGCTTCTCGCGGGACAATCCGATCGTGCGCGTGACGCTCAGCGTGGAGGAGGTGGTGCGCGAGGCCGCCGCCCTGCGCGCCCAGGGCTTCCGCAACCTGCTCCTGGTCGCCGGCGAACACCCACGGTTCGTCTCGGAGGGTTACCTGCGCGACTGTGTGGCGGCCCTGCACCCGGACACCCCGAGTCTTTCGCTCGAAGTGGGGCCGATGGACACCGCCGAGTACCGCCCGTTGGTGGCCGCCGGCGCCGAAGGCCTGGTGGTGTACCAGGAAACCTACGACCGCGCCGTGTACGCCCGGATGCACACCAGCGGCCCCAAGCGCGACTTCGCCTGGCGCCTGGAAACGCCCGAGCGCGCCTACGCCGCGGGCTTCCGCCGCCTGGGCATCGGCGCGCTCTTCGGCCTGGCCGACTGGCGGTTCGAAGCCGTGTGCCTGGCCGCACATGCCGCCCACCTGTTGCGCCACTGCTGGAAGGCGTTTCTGACCATTTCCCTCCCCCGGCTGCGCCCCTGCGCCGGCACCTTCCAACCGCCCACCACCATGACCGACCGCGAGCTGGCGCAACTGCTCTGCGCCCTGCGCCTGCAGTTCCCCGACGTCGGCCTGGTGCTCTCGACCCGCGAGCCGGCCGCGCTCCGGGACGGCCTGGTGCCGCTGGGCATCACGCTCATGAGCGCCGGCAGCCACACCGAACCCGGCGGCTACACCGGCGCCGGCCGTGCGCGCCTGCACCGCACCGAACGCGGCCGCATGGTCGAGCTGGGCGCCAGCGAGTGGGCCCCGGACGCGGCGGCCACCGGCCAGTTTGACATCGCGGACGAACGCCCCGCCGCCGCCGTGGCCGAACGCCTGCGCCAACTCGGCTACGAACCGGTCTGGAAGGACTGGGACACCGCCTTGTCCGCCTGAAGCCCCCGCGGCCCGCCGCGAGCGGAACGGCCACCGCCCGGGGCGACGGACTGCCGGCCCGTCGCAGCCCGGCAGCCGGAGCGCACGCCAAAGGCCTCGCAACGGTCGCGCGTCGGCCCACTCGCCTCAGCGCCGGGACCGCGACAACTTGCGGCTGAATCCCGGCCCCGGGTGGGGCGGCTAAGGGGTTCCGGCGGCGCCCGGCGTGCGCCCGAAGTTTGAGCAAATCGCCGCGGGCGGGGTCGAAGAAAGGACAGGTAACCGGTGCAAATCACCCGAAGACAATTCTTGATCGCCGCCGGCGCGGGCGCGGTCGGCGGGCTGACCTACGTCCGCGCGGTCGAGCCGCGCTGGCTGAGCGTCACCCGTCCCGTGGTCCGGCTGGACGCCCGCGCGGGCGCACCGTTCACCCTCCTGCTCCTCTCGGACCTGCACGCCTCGCGCGTGGTGAGCCTGGGTTTTCTGGCCGCGGCCGTGCGTCAGGGACTGGCCCTGCGCCCGGATTTGATCTGTCTGACCGGCGACTTCATCACCCGCGGGTGCGCCGCGCCGGAGGATTACGCCGCGGTGCTCCGCCCCTTGAGCGAGGCCGCGCCCGCGTTCGCCTGCCTGGGCAACCACGACGGCGGCGCCTGGGCGGCCCGCCAGCGCGGCGACGCGGACACGACCCGCGTGCGCGCGTTGTTGCAGCGGGCCGGCATCACGCTCCTGCACAACACCGCGCGGACCGTTCCCGTGCGCGGGCAGGCGGTGCGACTGGTCGGCCTGGGCGACCTGTGGGCGGGGGACTTTCAGCCGGCCCGGGCGTTTGCGGCGGCCCCGGCCGACGCCACGCCCACGATCGTGCTGGCGCACAACCCCGACGCCCGCCAGGCGTTGCGGCCGTACGACTGGGACCTGATGCTCAGCGGCCACACCCACGGCGGCCAGGTGAAGCTGCCGTGGATCGGCCCCCTCGTCCTGCCCATCCGCGACCGGCGCTTCGCCGAGGGCCTCTGCCGCTGGGAAGCCCGGTGGATTTACGTCACCCGGGGCGTGGGCAACTTGTGGGGCATCCGGTTCAACTGCCCGCCGGAGATCACCTTGCTGACCGTGACCCCGGCCCGCGAGGCCCACCCCACCCGGCCGCTGCGCCCGGTGCGCCCGGGCAACCGGCTTGTGCTCGTCCGCTCCGCCGGCGACACGCGTGCGCCCGGGGCGGGGGTTTGAACTTCGGCCGGCGACGGCGCACAATCCCCGCATGGCGGCGCCCACCGTGATTGCCAACGACCGACCCGTGGAGGTGCAGTTGCCCTGCACGCTCGAGGACTTTCTGCGCACGCACGGGTTTCCGCCGCGCAGCGTGGTGGTCGAACACAACGGCGAGGCCGTGCCGCCCTCCGAGTTTGCCCGCCGCCCGCTCCGGGCCGGGGACCGGCTCGAGATCGTGCGCATCGTGGCCGGCGGTTGAACCTTTCCACCCCGCGCAGCCCCCACCCCTCCCGGCCGAGCCCGGGCGTGCACGCGCCTGACCGCCGGGCGGGGATTGCGACGTTGCACCGGCGGGCCGGCTTGCGGTTCAATCGCCGCCCGTGAAAGTGCTGGTCATTGGAGGCGGCGGCCGCGAACACGCCCTGGTCTGGAAGCTGGCGCAATCGCCGCACGTCACCCGACTTTGGGCCGCGCCCGGCAATGCCGGCATCGCCGCCGAGCGTGTGGCGCGGACCGGTGAACCGGTCTGCTGCGTGCCGGTGGGCGCCGAGGACCTGCCCGGCCTGCTGGCCTTCGCGCGCGAACAACGGCCGGACCTCACCGTGGTGGGGCCGGACAACCCGCTGGCCCTGGGCGTGGTGGACCTCTTGGCCGCCCACGGCCTGCGCGCCTGGGGACCGAACCGCCGCGCCGCGCAGTTCGAGGCCTCGAAGGCCTTTGCCCAGCAGTTCATGGAGCGCCACGGCATCCCCGCCCCGCGGGCGGGAGTCTTCCGCGATGCCCGCGCGGCCTCGCGTTTCGCGGCCGAACTGGGCGGCCGTTGCGCGGTCAAGGCCGACGGCCTGGCGCTGGGCAAGGGGGTGCTCCTGTGCCGCGACATGGCCCAGGCCGACGCCGCCATCGAGCAGATGCTCGTGCAGGGCGCCTTCGGCGAGGCCGGCCGGCAAATCGTCATCCAGGAATTGCTCGAGGGGACCGAGGTCTCGTTGCACGCCCTGTGCGACGGCCGCACGGCGCGGATTTTCCCCACGTCCCAGGACCACAAACGGGTGGGCGACGGCGACACCGGCCCGAACACCGGCGGCATGGGCACATACTCGCCCACCCCGTTCCTGACCGGGGCGCATCTCGAACAGGCGCGGCGCGAGATTCTCGAGCCCTGGCTGCGCGGCTGCGCCGCCGAGGGCCTTGACTTCCGCGGCCTGCTTTACCCGGGGCTGATGCTCACCGCCCGGGGCCCGCGCGTGCTCGAATTCAACGCCCGCTTCGGCGACCCCGAAACGCAGGTGTACCTGCCGCGGCTGGAGAACGACCTGCTCGAACTGCTCGAGGCCAGCCTCGCCGGCACCCTGGACCGCGTGGAACTGCGCTGGCGGCCGCAGGCGGCGGTGTGTGTGGTCATGGCCTCCGCCGGGTATCCCGGCAGCTACGCCAAGGGCCGACCCATCCACGGCCTCGAGGACGCGGCCCGGCTCCCCCAGGTGAAGGTCTTCCATGCCGGCACCGCGCGGGCGGGCGAGCACGTGGTCACCAGCGGCGGGCGAGTGTTGGGCGTGACCGCCTGGGCGGACACGCTGGCCGCGGCGCGGCACGCGGCCTACGCGGCGGTCGAACGCATCCGGTTCGAGGGCGCGCATTATCGGCGCGACATCGCCGCGCGGGCCCTCGGCGCCCGCGGTGCCGGGTTCGGCGACGCATGAGCCAGCCAGCCCACGCGGAACCGGCACCGCCACTGCAGACCGGGCAGCGGCTGAGCGTCACGGTGGCCGACGTGGCCTTCGGCGGCGAGGGCGTGGCACGCGTGGCGGGCTTCGTGGTGTTTGTGCCGTTTGGGGCGCCGGACGAAGAGGTCGAGGTCGAAGTGGTCGAGGTGAAGAAAAACTTCGCCCGCGCCCGGCTGGTGCGGGTGGTGCGGCCCTCGCCCCACCGGGTCGCCCCGCGTTGCCGGTATTTCGGGACGTGCGGGGGCTGCCAGTACCAGCACCTGGACTACGCCGAACAGTTGCGTCTGAAGCACCGCCAGCTTCGGGACCTGCTCGAACGGCTGGGAGGCCTGGACCCGGGGGTCGTGGCGCCGGTGGTGCCCTGCCCGCGGCCCTACGGCTACCGCAACCGCATCATGGTCCGCAGCCAGTGGAGCCGGCCCGAGCAGCGACGGGTGCTGGGCTTCCTGCGCCATGACTCGCGCCTGGTGGTGGACGTCGAGGCGTGCGCCCTCGCCGAGCCGGCCCTCAACGACCAGTTGCGCCAGGTGCGCGCCCAACCGCGACCCCGCAGCGGCACGAAGGTGGTCCTGCGTCTGCCGCCGGAGGGCTGGGAACTGCCGCCGGATTCGTTTTTCCAGAACAACTTTCACCTCCTGCCCGCCCTGGTGGAGACCCTGCGCACCCGCCTGCGCGCGGCCGGCACGCGGCACCTGGTGGACGTGTTCTGCGGCGTGGGCTTCTTCGCGCTCGAACTGGCGGACCGGGTCGAATCCTTTGCCGGCGTGGAGTTGGACCGGCGCGCCATCGCCGCGGCCCGGCGCAACGCCGCCGCCCGGGGCGTGCGCCACGGCGAATTCGTGGAGGGCGCCGCGGAGGAAAAGCTGCCGGCGCTGCTGGAGCGCTTTGCCCCCGGGCAGACCACGGTGATCGTGGACCCGCCCCGGGTGGGTTGCACGCCGGTCGTGCGCGCCGCGCTGCGGGCGGGTCGGCCGGCGCAAATCCTCTACGTGTCCTGTCACCCGGCCACGCTGGCGCGCGACCTGCAGGAACTGGTTCGGGAGGGCGGCTACCGGCTCGAGGCGGTCATTCCGTTGGACATGTTCCCGCAAACGCAGCACCTGGAGTGCGTGGCCGACCTCCGCCGTCCGGAGCACCCGTCCGAAAACGACGGCGTGGACCTCCAAGCGGCCCGCGTCCCGGACACCCTCCAGCCCGACTGAATCCCGGGACCCGGCGCACGTCGGAGACCGGTCCGCTGACGGTGTAGGCGAAACGGCACCGGCCGGGCGCCCCGGACCAGCGCCAGCCACCGGTAGGGCGCCGCGGCGCCGACGCCGCTTGTCCGGACGCGCCGCACCGCGCCCTACCAAAGGACCGGCCGCGCGGCCCTACCAAATCTGCCGGAGCCGGAGCCACCGGGCCTTACGGCGGGTGCGGTCTCTCGGAGCTTCAACACAGGGGGCACGATCTACCCGGCGTTTCTCAACCCGGCCCCTTTTGCTTTTGCCCGCCGGACCGCCGCTGCTAGGTTTGCCCGTGAATTACGATTCGCACCTGTCCGAGTTGCCGGCCGCCGGCCCGGCCGCCCCGAGCTTGAAACTGCAGGACAAACAAAACGAGCGCGACCACCGCGAGCTGCGCATTGACAAGGTGGGCGTGCGCGGCCTGCGCTTCCCCATCGTCATCCGCGACAAGGCGCACAGCACCCAGAGCACGGTCGCCACCATCAGCATGTTTGTGGACCTGCCCAAGGAGTTCAAGGGCACCCACATGAGCCGTTTCCTGGAGGTGCTCAACGCCCACGGCAGCATGATCCACGTGGAGAACATCCCGGACATCCTCCACGCCATGCAGAAAAAACTCCACGCCGAGACCGCCCACCTCGAGATGGAGTTCCCCTTCTTCATGGAGAAAAAGGCCCCCGTCACCGGCCTGACCGGGCTCATGGACTACACGGCCCGCTTCGAGGCCGCCGCCTGCGGCCCGGACATTGATTTTGTGCTCACCGTGATGGTGGGCGTGACCACCCTCTGCCCCTGCTCGAAGGCCATCAGCCGCCACGGCGCCCACAACCAGCGCGGGCTGGTCACCGTGCGGGTGCGCTCGCGCGAGATCGTCTGGATCGAGGACCTCATCGCCCTGATCGAGGCCTCGGCCAGCAGCGAACTGTACTCCCTGCTCAAACGCCCGGACGAAAAGGCCGTGACCGAACGCGCCTACGAAAACCCCGTGTTCGTCGAGGACCTGGTCCGCAACGTGGCCCTGCGCCTCAATGCCATGCCCGAGGTGACCTGGTACAAGGTCGAAGCCGAAAACTTCGAGAGCATCCACAACCACAACGCCTACGCCTGCATCGAAAAAGGCTGAGGCGGGCCGCCGCGGGCCGCGGGGACGGCACCTTGCGCCACGCGGGGTCACCGGGTTTCCTTCAAGCCCGGCACGTGTTCATGCCCGGCGATTCCGGGTACGCCGGGCGGAGCACTGGTCCCCGGTCGGGAAACCCCCGCGGGTCGGCGGCCCGGTGGGGTGCCGCCCGGCCGGGTGGGCGTGCCCCCGTACCGAGGGCCTCGTCCCGGCTCAGGGCTGCCGCAGGCTGTCAAACCAGGCCTTGGCCGCCAACAGGCTCGGTTCGGCGCAAGCCCCGTGGTTGGCGCCCGGCGCCGGGTCCACCAGTTCCACCTGCGTGGCGCCGGCCGCCCGGAAGGCGGCGTAGGCCACCTGGGAGTTGGCCGGCACCACGTCCTGATCGCCCGAGCAGTGGTAAAGCCGCAGCGGCGTGCGCGGCGTCCAGCGGAACACGTCGTTGTCGCGCAACGCCAGCCGCAGCGGGTGTTCGGGGTCGGCCCGGAAGGCGGCCAGGAACTCCGGCCGGAGCACCTGCACGGGGTCGGCCGGCATGGCGGCGTTGATCTCGCCCCCGGTGTGCTGGCCGGTGAGCAGGGGCGGCAACGTCGTGTGGTACGGCGGAGCCAGCAGGTCGGCCAGGCTCGGTGCCAGCCGGTAAATGTCCTGGTAGGCCGCCAGCAGCAGCGCCAGGTAGTACGGGTTGGGCTTGGGCCGCGGCGACAGAAAGTCCTCCGCAGTGACGCCGGACAGGTCGTACGCCCCGGCCATCGGCGCGGCGGCGGTGACCGGGAACTCCTCCGCGTGGTAGGTCTCCAGTTCCCGCAACAGGGCCATCGTGGCGTGACCGCCGTGCGAGTAGCCCAGCAGAAACAACTGGCCGTTCAACGCCACACCGCGTTGCCCGGCCAGCGTGCGCACCGCCCGCAACAGGTCCACGCCGGCCGTGCCTTCGGTCCGGGCGTGGTGATAGGCCGGGATGCCCGGCGAGTTGCCCAGCCCGAGGTAGTCGGGCAGGAGCGCGAAGTAGCCCGTGGCGGCCAGGGCCAGGCCGATGACGCGTTCGCCGGTGGCGTTCTGGCTCGGGGCCTCGCTTTTCCGGGCCAGGGTGCCGTGCTGGTAGCTGACCAGCGGCAGCCGTTGCGACCCCGCGGCCGGGATGGCCAGGAATCCCGAGGCCTGCGTGCGCCCGCCCCACGGGTCCACCGTCTCGTACGTCACGGCCAGCGCGGCCACGTCGTACTGGGCGGTGACCGGCACGCCGGCCAGTTGGAACAGGAAGTTCAGTTGGGCCTTCGAGTAAAGCCCCAGTTCCGCGGCCGCCAGCACCTTGCCGCGCTCGGCCGGGGTCACGGCCAGTACCCGGTAGAACCGCCCCGGCCCGGCGGGTCGGGGGTCCACCCAGCGGTGGGTGCGCAGCGGCCAGGGCGTGTCGGCCGGCGCCGCCACCCACAGGCCGCCGTCCAGACGCTCGCGGGTTTGGACGGTGTAGGCCCGGTCCGCGGCGGCATCCTGCCACTCGAGCTGAAGGCCGGCAGGGGTGAACACCGGCGGCAACAGCCGGGGCGGCTCCGCCGTGCGCGCGCCACCGACCAGGAGGAACCCGCCCGCCAACCAGATCGTTTTGTTCATGGCCGGGCAGCGTGCGCGGCGGCGCCGGCGCTGGCAAAAGGATTTTGCCTTTTGCGCCCGCGGGCGGGCATCCTGCGAGCGGCATGATGACGGAGCCGCTGCTGTTGGCCGGGGCGCTGGCCGTCTGCGCGGGGATGAGTTTCTTCTTCGCGCTGGCGGAGGCCGCGCTGTTTACGCTCAGCCGCTGGCAACTGCGGCAGTTGTGCGAAGCCGCGCCCGAAGCGGGCCGCCGGGTGCAACGCCTCCGGGAGGACGCCGAGGACCTCCTGGCCACGATTGTCCTGGGCAACACCTGCGCCAACGCCGGCCTGGTGGCCCTGGGTCTGTGGCTGGTGCACCGGCACCACTGGTCATGGGCCGCGACGGCGGGCCTGGTGCTGCTGCTGGTGCTGGTGACCGGCGAAATCATCCCCAAGACCCTGGCGGTGCGCGCGCCGGCGTTTTGGGCGCCGCGCGTGGCCCCCCTCGTGGCCCAATGGCAACGCCTGAGCCGGCCGTTCTGCCACCTGGCTCGCGGGGGCAACAAACTGCTCCTAAACCGGCTCATCCCGGCCGGCATCCGCCCCGGCGCCCCCGTGACCAACGAGGAATACCGCGAGTTGCTCGAGCTGGCCCAGGAGCAGGGCCAACTGCGACCCGGCGAAAAGGAAATCATCCTCCGCATCCTGGCGCTGGACCGGCGGACCGCCGGCGACGTGATGCGCCCGCGCGCCGAGGTGGTGGCCCTGCCGGACGACCTCAGCGTGGCCGAAATGATCGCCGCGGCGCGGCGGCACCGGCACCGGCGCCTGCCGTTGTATGACGGCACGCTGGACACGATCGTGGGCGTGCTCAACACCCGCCGGCTCCTGCTCGAACCGGAGGGCGACCTGGGCGAGGCCATCGAGTTTCCCTCCTTCGTGCCGGAGAGCATGAATCTGCTCGCCCTGCTGCGCAGCCTGCAACGCCAGCAACGCGGCCTGGCCATTGTGCTGGACGAGTTCGGCGGCACGGCGGGCATCGTGACCATCGCCGACATCCTGGGGTTTGCCCTCCCGGCGGGCGGCCCGAGCGGCGGGACGGGGGGCCCGGTGATCGAGCCGCTGCCGGACGGCGGCTGGCGGGTCAGCGGCCCCGTGCGCCTGGACGATTTCCGGCGGGTCTGGCCGGCGCTGCCGGAGGTGCCCGGGGTGGACACCGTGGCGGGTTTGGTGCTCGCAGAGACCGGCGTGGTGCCGGCCCCCGGCGTGGTGGTGCACCGCGCCGGGCTGCGCCTGACGGTGACGCGGGCGGACGAGCGGCGCATCCTGGAACTGCGCGCGGAACCCGAGCGCGCCAAACCCCGGGAGGCCCGATGAGCGGCACGTTGGTTTTTCTGGGCGTGCTGGCCTGGGCGCTGGCGTTTCTGCTCTCGGGCATGGAAGCGGGACTGCCGGTGCTCAACCGGCTGCGGGTGCGGCATCTGGCCCGGGCCGGCCGGCCGGCGGCGCGGTTGCTCCAGGGCTTCCTGGCCGCGCCGGAGCAGTTTCTCTGGACCATCCTGGTGGGCAACACGCTGGCCGGGGTCGCGCTCCTGGGCCTGGCGTTTGACCGGCTTTACGTGCTCTGCGCGGGGCACCGGGCGGGATTGCTGGCGGCGATGGGGGTCACGATTTTCCTGGTGTACATGCTGGCGGATTTGTTGCCCAAGATGCTTTTCCGGCAGTTCCCCACCCGGCTGTGTCTGGCGATGGCCCGGCCGTTCGCCGTGGTGCACGCCGGGTTGCGACCGGTGGTGCGGCTCCTTGCCGGGCTGACCCGGGCGTGGTGGGGGGCCAGCGGGGGCGAACCGTTCACCGGCCGGTTGTTCCGGACTCGCGAGGAACTGCGCCAGTTGTTGCAGGATTCGGCCCGGGCCCTCAGCGGCGAGGAGCAGCGGCTGGTCAACCGCGTGCTGGAGATGCAACGGCTCAGCGCCGGCACGCTGATGGTGCCGCTGGCCCAGGTGGTCTGGGTGCGGGCCGACACGCCCCAGGCCGAGGTGGTGCGGTTGAGCCGGGAAACGGGGCACGACCGGTTCCCGGTGCGCGCCGGCGACGGCGCGGGACTGGTCGGGGTGGTGAGCCTGTCCGCGATCCTGTACCGGGAGGCGGCCGAGTTGACGGAGCCGGTGGCGCGCGTGCTCGAGCCCGCCCTGACCCTGCCCGAGCACGCCGCGCTGGAGGAGGCGTTGCAGACCTTCCAACGCACCGGCCAGCGCCTGGCCGTGGTGCTCGACGCCCACCGCCGCCCGCTGGGGATTCTCACGCTCACGGACATTCTGCGTTTCATCTTCGGGGAGGTGCCGGTGTGAACTGGGATTTCCTGGCGGACCTGTTCTGGAAGTTCTGCGCCGTCGTGGTGCTGGTGCTGCTCAACGGCTTCTTCGTGGCCGCCGAGTTCGCCGTGGTCAAGGTCCGCGACACGCAGTTGGTCGCGCTGGCCGCCCAGGGCCACCGGCGGGCGCGCGTGGCCCGGCGCATCCTGGGCAACCTGGACGCCACCCTGAGCGCGACGCAACTGGGCATCACCCTGGCCAGTCTGGGGCTGGGGTGGATTGGCGAACCGGTGTTTGCCACCCTGCTCGAACCGGTGGTGCGCTGGCTGCAAATCGAATCCGAGCAGGTGCGCCATTCCATCGCCTTCGCCGTGGGTTTTTCGGTCATCACCTTCCTGCACATCGTCGCGGGGGAACTGGCGCCCAAGTCCCTGGCCATTCGCAAACCGTTGCCCACCTCGCTCTGGGTGGCCGTTCCGTTGGTCTGGTTTTACAGGGCGTCCTACCCGGCCATCTGGATGCTCAACCACGCCGCGAACTGGCTGCTCCGCCGCTTCGGCATCGAGCCGGTCAGCGAGGCCGAACTGGCCCACAGCGAGGAGGAACTGCGTCTGCTCATCGCGAGCGCGGCCCGGCCGGGCGGCGAGGCCGCCGCCTTCAGCCGCCAGGTGGTCCTCAACGCCTTCGACCTGCGCCAGCGCCTGGCCCGCGAGGTCATGCGACCCCGGCACGAAATCGTCGCCCTGAGCACCACCGACCCCCTCGAGCGCTGCCTGGAGATTGCCGAGAAAACCCGCTACTCCCGCTTCCCGCTGTGCGCGCGCGGCGACCTGGACCGCACCCTGGGCGTGGTCCACGTCAAGGACCTCTACGCCCTGCGCACGCGCGCGCGCACCGGCGCGGACCTCCTGTCCGCGGCGCGCAAACTCCTCTACGTGCCCGAGACCGCGCGCCTGGACCGGCTGCTCCAGCTCTGTCTCGAACGCAAGTTGCACCTGGTCATCGTCGTGGACGAGTACGGAACCACCACCGGCCTGTTGACCCTGGAAAACATCCTCGAAGAGCTCGTCGGCCAGATTCAGGATGAATTCGACCTCGAACCGCCCTTGTGCGTCCGCACCGGGCCGGACACCTGGGAACTGGACGGCCGTTTCCCGCTGCACGAACTGGCCGAGCTGGTGGGCCAGCCCCTGCAGGCCGAGGACCTCACCACCACCAGCGGCCTGGTCACTCACCGCCTCGGCGGGTTCCCCAAACCCGGCGACGTCGTCCCCCTGGGCGAGTACCGGCTCTGCGTTGAGGAAACCGACGGCCCCCGCGTCACGCGGTTGAAACTGACGCGGACTCCGCCCGCGCCGGCGCACTGAGCCGGGCACGACCACCGTACCGGGCCAGCACCGCCAGCGCGCCGCCGGCCACCACCCCCAGGGCCGCGGCCGCCCACAACCGCGCGCTCACCCCGCCCAACACCGCCCACAGGTCCAGCGCCAGCCAGGTCAGCACCGGGCCGTAATCCGGTTCCCCCACGGTGGGCCGCTTGGCCATCAGCCACGGCGCGGCGATCAATTGCAGCCCGGCCACGAACACCGCGGTCATCACGGGGAACACCACCGGCGCGCCCAGCCAGTGCGCGTGGCCGGTGCTCCGGACCGGCCATTGCCACCAGCCCAGCACCTGGCGGCCAAACGGCTCAATCGTCAGGGCCAGCACCAGGCTCAACCCCAGCGCCACGCCCAGCAGCCACGCGCCGTAATTTTTCACCCGCCGCCAGGGCCGCAGCACCACCCGGGCGCTCTGCCGCGCGCTCAAAATCACCGCCAGCCACAGAAACGGCACCGGCCAGGCCACGTGGTCCATCAACCGTCCCCCCAGGGCGCGCGTGAATTCGAACCGGCCCAGCGGCGAACCCGTGAAGGCGCACACGGCCATCACCATCGCGGCGGTCAACCACACCAGGACCCCGCAAGCCAGCACGTTTTGCAGGGGCAACCGGGCCGCCAGGGCGGCCAGTACCGCCACGCTCGCCAGCACCGGAATCCCTCCCTCGAGCCAACGCCATCTCGACGGACCTCCCCAGCCGGCCAGCGCCGCCGTGCCACTGGCCAGTACGCCCAGCGCCAGCAAGGTCAGCGCTGCCCATTGAATCGCGCCCGCCTGCCGCAGCGGTTGGGTCCAAACCGACGGCGGCCGCGGCGTCGGCACAGAAGTCTCCCGCGGGTGTGGTTTCAGGGTCACGCGGTTGAGCCTAGCAGAACCGCACCCGCTTGAGAAGCCCCCCCGCGGACGGGCAGCCCGAACGGCTCGGGTGGTTGGGCGCGTGGCGCGAGACGCCTCAAAGCACGTGGCCTGCAACAGGGTGCCGGCACCGGCCGAGGCGGCCGGGCGAACCCGCCGGATACGGCCGGGCGTTCGGGAGGTTAGTCTTCGTCGGCCTCGAGGACCTGCCACTCGTGCACGCCGGCGGCCCAGTTGGGCTGAAGTTGCACCACCAGGCGCAGCGCCGTGGTGGTCACCGGCTCGAACCGCACCTCGCACCAGCGGTCCAGCGCCACGGGGTAGTCGCCCCGGGCGGCGACCGGCTTCCACGCCCCGTCGTCGAGGTATTCTACTTGCCAGCGCACCGGCAGACGACAGGCCCCGCGCCCGGTGTCGTCGAACCAGTACACCCGCGCGCCGGTCACCGTGAGCGGCTGCGGCCAGGTGTACTGGGCCCACTCGGCGGTGCCCCGGCGCGGCCACCAGTGGCAGAGCGCGGCCGGTTGTTCGCCGCTGCGCGCCGGCTCGACGCCGTCGTGGATGCCCTCCGGCTGGGAGTTGTTGTTGGCGAAGGAAACCGTGACGCGCGCGCGCGTTTCCGGCCCGCCCACGCGCGGCAACGGCGGGGTCGTGGGCAGCCAGACCTTCATCGGGCCGGGGGCGCGGTTGTCCCAGGCGTAATACGGGATGGCGCGGAAGCTGACCGGGCGGGCCGGGGGCAGCGGTTGGTACAGGCGGCGATGCCATTTCGGCGCCGGCGCCACACGGGCGAGGCCTTCGAGCGCGTACCCGCCGCCGAGCAGGTCAGCATCGCGTTGCAGGCCGAGGGGTTCCTCGGGCGAGAAGTACAGGGCGTCCAGCGGCTCGGTCTGGTCCACCTGTTCGAGGCAATAGACCAGCGGCCCGCGCTGGAGGGCGAACAGGCCGCGGTTGGCCTTCACGTTCGGATGGGCCACGACCCGCTCGACCGGCAGGGCCAGGTCCAGCTCGACGCGGTCGCCCGTCTGCCAGGCGCGTTCGAGCACCAGGTAGCCGCGCTCGACCGGAGGATTCGCCCACCGCTCGCCGTTCACCGCCACCTTCACGGCGCGGCACCAGCCGGGCTGCCGCAGCCGCAGGGCAAACGGCGCGCCGCCGGCTTGGACGAACTCGAACCGCACCCGGCCCTCCCAGGGATAATCGGTCTGGACCCGCAGGTGAACCTCCTGGCCGGCGACCGCCGCGCGGACCGCGCCCTGGATATAGAGGTTCACGTACAGCGCGTTCGAGCCCGTGGCGCAGGCGTACCCGCCCAACGAGGCGAGCGTGCGGGCGACATTGGGCGGGCAGCAGGCGCAACTGAACCAGGCCGAGCGATGGTGCCGGCCGCGGCTTTCCAGCGGGTTCACGTAAAAGAACCGCGTGCCGTCGCGGGAGACGCCCGCCAGCACGCCGTTGTAGAGCGCCCGCTCGACCACGTCCGCGAAGCGCGCGTCCGCGTGCAACAGCGCCAGCCGGTGCGCCCACTGGGCCAGGGCGATGGTGGCGCAGGTCTCCTGGTAGGCGGTGAGGTTGGGCAGGTCGTAGTCCTCGGTGAAGCCCTCGTTGTGCGCGCTGGGGCCGATGCCGCCGGTGAGGTACTGGTTGCGCTCGGTGGTGTTGCGCCAGACCCGGTGCAGCATCCGCAGCAATCGCGGGTCCTCGGTCTCGCGCACGATGTCGGTCACCCCGGACATCAGGTAGGCGGCGCGCACGGCGTGGCCCTTGATGTTCTGGTGGTCGTAGATGGGCACGTCATCCTGCCAGTAGGTGCCGTCGTAGCGCTCGAGCGGGGTGCGGTGCTCGGTGGCGAAGAACTTCCGGCCGCGGTTTTCCACGAAAAACCGGGCCAGCTCGAAGTACCGGCGCTCGCCGGTGACGCGCCAGAGCTTGACCAGCGCCAGCTCGATCTCCGGATGCCCCGGGTAGCCCAGTCGCTTGGGCGGCGGACCGAAGACCGAGTCAATGTAATCGGCGAACCGCCGGGCGATGGTCAGGAAGTTGGTCTTGCCCGTGGCCTGATGATGCGCGACGGCGGCCTCGAAGAGATGGCCGGCGCAGTACAGTTCGTGGTTGTCGCGCAGGTTTACCCAGCGACGGCCCGGCTCCTTCACCGTGTAGTAGCTGTTGAGGTAGCCATCGGGCTGCTGCGCCGCGGCGAGCACGGCGATGATCTCGTCCAGCCGCCGGTCCAGCTCGGGGTCGGGATGCGTGGCCAGGGTGTAGGCGGCGGCTTCGAGGGCCTTGTACACGTCCGAGTCCATGAAGACCGGGCCGTCGTAGCGGTTGGTCTCGCCCAGGGCGGCGCGGCGGAGGTTGGCCAGGTTGCCGGCCTTTTCGAGGTTGGCGAGGTTGACCGGGATCGAGGCCAGGCGGTTGGTCTCCCGGCGCGGGGCCCAGAACGAATCGGCGATCTCGACCCGGGTAAACGGAACGGCCTCGAGTTTGACCAGCGGCGGCGCCGCAGCGGCCAGCGGCAGGGCGAACACGGTGGAGAGCAACAGATACAACCGGACGGCTTGCATGGAGGCATTGTGCGCCCGCCGCTTCCCCGGGCAAGCCCGGTGCAACCCCAGGTCAGTTTGCCGGGTGCCGGATGCTGGATGCCGGATGCCAGATACCGGATGACAGAGGTGGGGCCCACTGGCCAACGGTGGAGCGTGGGACAAGCTCCTTCATCCTGCCGGCTGGAAGCCGGCGACACGGCAGGCTGGGAAGCCTGCGCTACGCCATCGGGGTGGGGAGCCCGGCGGGACGGGCAAGTTGCCCGGGCCACCCGGATTCGACGGAGGGACCGCGATGGGGGTGGCCGAGACGAACTTGCTTGGTGTGGTGGTTCAGTGGCCGGGCTGGCCGTAATAGGCGGCGGGGCCGTGCTTGCGGTGAAAATGCTTGTTCAGCAGCGCATCGGGCATCAACGGCGTGCGCGGGCTCAGCAGGTAGGTGTCAAAGGCCAGCCGGGCGATGAATTCGAGGGCCTCGGCGTGGTGCACCGCCTCGGCAGGAGTACGGCCCCAGGCAAACGGCCCGTGGTGCAGGACCAGCACGCCCGGCAGCCGCAGCGGGTCCAGCCGCGCGAAGCGGCGGACGATGGACTCTCCGGTGTTGGCTTCGTAGTCGTCCCGGATTTCGGCAGGGCTCAGGTCGCGGGTGCAGGGCACGGGACCGTCAAAGTAATCCGCGTGGGTGGTGCCCAGCGGGGGGATTTCGCGTCCGGCCTGGGCCCAGGCGGTGGCGCAGGGGCTGTGGGTGTGGGCGATGCCGCCGATGCGGGGCCAGGCGCGGTAGAGCACGCGGTGGGTGGGGGTGTCCGAGCTGGGGCGCAGGGTGCCTTCGAGGACTTCGCCGCTGGTCAGGGACACCACCACCATGTGCTCGGGGCGCAGGTCGTGGTAGCCGACGCCGGAAGGTTTGATCACCAGGGCGTCGCGCTCGCGGTCCACGCCGCTGACGTTGCCGAAGGTCTGGAGGACCAGGCCGGCGCGCACCAGGTCCAAGTTGGCCTGGCAAACGGCTTCTTTGAGTGCCTCAAGCATGGCCCGG
The DNA here is from genome assembly GCA_037445715.1 of Verrucomicrobiales bacterium. GTDB lineage: Bacteria > Verrucomicrobiota > Verrucomicrobiia > Limisphaerales > J093 > DSVZ01. Next base: position 49,642 of record JBBIJZ010000006.1, read on the forward strand.
CAGCATGGCGCCGGGCGGCGGGCTCGGGCAAGCGGTTAGTCCTGCGGCCCGCGGGAAAGGCCGGGGACATCGTGACCCCCGGCGGTGTTGATCAAAGTCCTGAGCACCCGCCGCCGCCGCACGCCCATTGGCCATCCTCTGGGCGCGCCCGGCATCCCTGGCGAACTCCGTGGCCCGCGCACCTCCTGCCAGGGGCTCCACCGTGACCAGCCCGGCCAGCCCCACTTCACGGCCGAACGCAGCCGCCGCCCCCAACACCACCACCCGCTTGCCCTTTCCCCGCCCCGAGGTCACGAGGTATCCGGATTCCTGAATCTCCAACGCCGCGGCTTGCGCGGATGAAACGGCTTTCTCGCGCGCAGTTCCACCTTCCACGTAACCGCAGGCAGATGGCCGGCGTCCGGTCCTTGGTCCGGCTCATGAGCTCATCGGAAAACGATCGCGGCCATGGGGCAAAGCGCCGCCGGGGGGACTGGCTTTGGCGAGGGGGCGTGGGCGTGCTGGTGGGTGTGTTGGCTTGGTGTTCACCTGCCGGGGATCTCTTCGGCAAACCACAAGCGCCCGCGCCTTCCTCGCCCGTGGACCGCCTGGTCCTGGACGACCTGGCCCGCCACAGTTGGCAGCCGGCCGAGCCCTGCTCGGATGCGGTCTTCGTGCGGCGCGTGTTCCTCGATGTCCTCGGCCTGTTGCCCACCGCGAGCGAGGCGCGGGCATTTTTAGACGACCCCGCGCCGGACAAACGCGCCCGGCTCATCGAGTCCCTCCTGGCCCGGCCGGAATTCGCGGACTACTGGGCGATGCACTGGAGCGACCTGCTCCGCGTGAAGGCCGAGTTCCCCATCAACCTCTGGCCCAACGCCGCCCAGGCGTATCATCGCTGGATTCGCGAGTGCCTCCGCACCCGCCAGCCGCTGGACCGGTTCGTGCACGAGCTGCTCACCGCCAGCGGCAGTAACTTCCGCGACGGCCCCGCCAATTTCTATCGCGCCGTGCAAAACCGCGAGCCGGCCGGCCTCGCCCGCGCCGTGGCGCTGACCTTCCTGGCCAGCCGCGCGGAGCATTGGCCGGAGGCCCGGTTGGCCGGTCTGGCGGCCTTCTTTTCCCAGGTCGGCTACAAATCTACCGGGGAATGGAAGGAGGAGATTGTCTTCCACGACCCGTCCAAGGCCACCAACGGCCTGTGGCAAAGCGCGGTCTTCCCGGACGGCACCCCCGCGCACCTCGAGCCCGGCCCGGACCCTCGTCGGGTCTTTGCCGACTGGCTGGTCAGCCCCACCAACACCTGGTTCGCCCGGGCGCTGGCCAACCGCATCTGGGCCTGGGTCTGGGGCCGCGGCATCGTGCATGAACCGGACGACTTCCGCCCGGACAACCCGCCGGCGAACCCGGCGCTGCTGGACTACCTGGCGGGCGAACTGGTACGCGCGCAGTTCGACCTTCACCACCTGCTCCGGGTCATCCTCAATTCCCAGACCTATCAGCGCGCCAGTGTGCCGGCCACGGACGATCCCCGCGCCGCGGCCCATTTCGCCCACTACCCCCTGCGCCGGCTGGAGGCCGAGGTGCTCGTGGACGCCCTGAACCAGATCACCGGCACCGCCGAAACCTACATCAGCCCCATCCCCGAACCCTTCACCGTCATCCCGCCCGACGTGCGGGCCGTGGCCCTGCCCGATGGCAGCCTGACCAGCCCGTTTCTCGAACTGTTCGGCCGTCCCCCGCGCGACACCGGCCTGTGGGCCGAGCGCAACCGCCAACCCTCCCCTGCCCAGCGCCTGCACCTGCTCAACTCCACCCACATCCAGCGCAAGCTCGAACAAGGACCCCGCCTGCGGGAACTGATCACCGCCCGCCGCCCGCCGGCCGAAACGCTGACCGAACTTTACCTGACGATCCTCTCGCGCCCGCCCACGGACGAGGAGCGTCAAGCCGTGGCCGAGTACGCCCGCGCCCACAACTCCCGCGACACCTTCCTCGATGTCGCCTGGGCCCTGATCAACAGCCCCGAGTTTCTTTACCGCCATTGAAAACCGCCGCCGCACCGACCCTCTTGACCCCGTGGCCATGAACGTTCCCCTTCCCCACCTCGAGCGCTCCTGGGCGCGCGACGCCGAACGTCTCCTGACCCGTCTGGGCCTGCCCGGTCTGAGTCGCCGCGAGGCCCTCCGCCGCTGCCTGTTCGGCGCCGCGGGGTTGTTGCTGGTCAACGGCTGGGGCCTGCGCGCCCGCGCGGCCACCCGCCCGGCCCGCGCCCGGGCCGTCATCCAAATCTGGATGTGGGGCGGCCCCTGCCACCTGGACACGTTCGACCCCAAACCCGACGCCGGCTACGACTTCTGCGGCCCCCTGGCCCGCGCGCTGCCCACCAACGTGGACGGCATCCAGGTGGGCGAACTGCTGCCCGAGCTGGCCCGGCAGGCGGACAAGTACGCCATCCTCCGCGGCATGACCCACGGCCACAACGGCCACGAGACCGCCTCCTACATCGTGCAAACCGGCCACGCCCCGGGGGGACGCGAGGTCTTTCCCGCCGCGGGCGCGGTCACCGCCCTGTTCAAGGGCTACGGCGCGGGTTACCAGGGCCTGATCCCGCCCTACATCGTGCTCACCGAGCCGCAGGGGCGGTTTTCCGAAGCGGGATTCCTCGGCTCCCGCTACAAACCGTTTGCCACGGGGGGCGACCCCGCCCGCACGCCGTTTCAAGTCGAGGGCATCGTGGCTCCCGGCATCAGCACCGAGCGCCAGCAGAGCCGGCGCGCCCTGCTCCAGCGCCTCAACACCCTGGGCCGTGCCCTGCCCGGCGATGCCACCCTCCAGGCCCACTATGCCGCGGAAGAACAGGCCTACGACCTGATCCTGGGCGACGCCGGCAAGGTCTTCGACCTGTCGCAGGAACCCGACGCACTCCGGGACCGGTACGGGCGCAACACGTTTGGCCAGTCCTGCCTGCTGGCGCGCCGGCTGGTCGAACGCGGCGTGCCCTATGTGACCGTCAACTACAAGGGCTGGGACACCCACAAACAGCACTTCCAAACCATGCGCCGCAAACTGCCCGAGCTGGACCGCGGCTTCGCCACCCTGTTGGCCGACCTGGCCGACCGCGGCCTGCTCGACTCGACCATCGTCTGGTGGAGCGGCGAGTTCGGCCGCACCCCTCGCGTCCAATGGGAGCCCCCCTGGAACGGCGGCCGCAACCACTTCAGCCGCGTCTTCTCTGCCGTGGTGGCCGGCGGCGGCTTCCAGGGCGGCCGGGTGGTCGGCGCCTCGGACCGGACCGGTGAGGAACTGCGCGAGCGTCCCATCTACCCGGCGGACCTGCTGGCCAGCATCTACGAACTGCTCGGCATTGATCCCGCCGCCCGGTTGCCGCACCCCGAAGGCCGGGAGGTCACGGTGCTGCCCGCCGCCAGTGACTCCACTCCTCGCGGCGGCCTGCTGCGCGAAATCATGTGACGGCCATGAACCGCCCGGAGCCTCGGCCCGTGTCATGCCCACCCCGCGAGGGGAGGGTTGCCAGGCGGTGCGGCGCGGCGGCCCTCGCCCTGACGCTGATGGGACCGACCTGGTTGCCCGCCGAGGCCCAGCAAGCGCGCGAGCCGGCGCCCGCCTACGTTTATCCGGCCGGCGGCCGCGCGGGCACGACCTTCGTGGTGCAGGTGGGCGGACAGACCTTCGCGGGCGCCACCAACCTCTACCTCAGCGGCGGCGGGCTCGAGGCCACCCTGCTGGATTACTCCCGGCCGCTCACCCCGCGCGAGTTCAACCAGCTTCGCAACGAACTCGAGCAGTTGCAGGAGAAGCGCCGCACCGACGCCACCCATTGGACCGAGGCCGACGCCCGCCGCGTGGCGGAAATCCGCCGCCAGCTCGCCACCCGCGCCCCCAATCGCCAGGCCAACCCCGCCCTCGCCGAAACCCTCACCTTCCGCGTCCGGCTCGCCCCCGACGCCGCGCCCGGTCCGCGCGAGCTGCGCCTGGCCACCGATACCGGCCTCACCCCGCCCCTGCGCTTCCTCGTCGGCACGCTGCCGGAGGTGAAAGAACCCGAACCGGCCACGCCCGCCACCTTGCCGGCTGCCAGCCCGCGCGCGGCCCTTCGCTCGGGCCGGTCCGGACCAGTGGCCGGGCCCGCTGCGGAGCCGCTCGCGGTGGACCTGCCCGTGGTGGTCAACGGCCGCATCTTGCCCGGCGAAGTGGACCGCTTCCGGTTCCGGGCGCAACGCGGGCAGCGTCTGGTGTTCATGGTCCGGGCGCGCGCGCTGATCCCCTTCCTGGCCGACGCCGTGCCCGGTTGGTTCCAGGCCGTTCTGACCCTCCGCGACGCCCGGGGCCGGGAGGTCGCCTACTGCGATGACTACCGCCTCCAGCCCGATCCGGCGATCCTCTACGAAGTCCCCGCCGACGGCACCTACACCCTCGAACTGCGCGACGCCCTGTACCGGGGGCGCGAGGACTTCGTGTACCGCCTCACGCTGGGCGAACTGCCCTTCGTCACCGGCGTCGAGCCCTTGGGCGGGCCGGTTCACCGCCCCTGGACCGCCCGGCTGAGCGGTTGGAACCTGACCGCAAGCGAACTGACCGTGCACCGGTCCGACCCGGGGATTTTTCGCGCGGAACCGCCGGCCGGCTCCCCCTGGCTGAACGAAGTCTGGCTGGCGGCCGATGCGCTGCCGGAACGGGTCGAGCGCTCCCCCAACGACGTTGCGGCCACCGCCCCGCTCCTGGACCTGCCGGTCGTGATCAACGGCCGGATTGACCCCGCCGGTGAGGCGGACTGGGTCGCGTTTCACGGTCACGCCGGGCAAACCGTGGTCGCGGAAGTCCTCGCCCGTCGGCTGGGCTCGCCCTTGGATGCCCGCCTGGTGCTCACCGATGCGACGGGCCGGGAGCTGGCCGCCAACGATGACCAACCCGATCCCGGTCGGGGTCTGGACACGCACCACGCGGATGCCTACCTGCGCGTCACCCTGCCGGCGGACGGCCTTTACCGCGTGCGCCTCGAAGACGCCCAGGGCAAGGGCGGGCCCGAGTTCGGCTATCGCCTGCGCCTCAGCCCGCCGCAGCCGGACTTCGAACTGCGGGTGGTGCCTTCGGCCCTGCACGGCCGCGCCGGCGCCACGGTGCCGCTCACGGTCTGGGCGCTGCGCCGCGATGGCTTCGCCGGGGACATCCATCTGGCCCTGGCCGACGCGCCGCCGGGGTTCAGCCTCGGGGGCGCGTGGGTGCCCGCCGGCCTGGAGAAGGTACGCGTGACCTTGACGCTGCCGCCCGACCCCTTGCCGGAGCCGCGGCCACTGCGGATGGTCGGCCGGGCTCGGGTGGACGGCCGTGAGCTGGAACGCCGGGCCGTGCCCGCCGACGAGCGGATGCAGGCGTTTTTCTACCACCACCTGGTCCCCGCGCAGGAATGGCTGGCCAACGTGCTCGAATCGCCCCGGCCCGCGCCCCGCGTGCGGCTGTTGAGCGCCACCCCGGTGCGGATTCCGGCCGGCGGCACGGGCACGGTCGCGCTGGGGGTGCCCTTTCCCCGCTGGGCGGGACGGTTCCGGCTCGAGTTGGAAGAGGCGCCGGAAGGGTTGGCGCTGGCCGAAACCACCCCTGGCCGCCACGGACTGGAAATCCGGCTGCAGGCCGATCCCGAGCGCCTCCAACCGGGGCAAAAGGGCAACCTGATCCTGGCCGCTCGAGCGTCGCGCCCCGCCACCTCGACCAACCGTCCCGCCGCGGCCGGGGCCGGGCAGCGCGCTCCCGCCTTCGTTCTGCCGGCCATCCCCTTCGAGATCACCGAGCGGCCGCGCTGAGACCCGGGCGCCCGGCCGATTGGGAAATCGGTGACACGGACGGCCGAGTAACCTGCCGCCACGACCTCGGTAGGCGCTGGAGGGGCGCCCCTCCGCCCACGTGCCAGCGGCGGCCTGGAGGCGGGCGGTTCCCGAAATAAAAAAGCCCGCCGGGGCGCGGCCGGCGGGCGTGGGGTGGGTTCCCCACTAAAGGTCACTTGCCCATGAGGTGTTCGAGCACGAGCTGGTCCAGCGCGGCGTAGTTGCGGTCCTTGATCAGGCGCTGGGCCTCGGCCTCGGGGAAGGTGCGGGCCTTCTCGACCAGGCGCAGGAAGGTGCGGCGGCTGTTTTCAAGGTGGAGGGTCCAGTGCTCGACCTTGGTGGTGCGGAAGGGGTGGACGTCGAAGGCGACGTATTCGCCGTGGCGGCCGTAGCCGTTGCGCTCGAGCGCGCGGACCTGGTTGAAGGCCACGCGGAGGTTGGCCGAGCCGAAGGGTTTGTCCTGGTCAAACTTCAGGCCGTTCTGGTCGTTGAGGTGGAGGGACCACAGCTTCCCGAAGGCGCAGGCGAAGTCAATTTCGTCGGCCGGGTCCAGGCCGGCGAGCAGGGCGTGGGCGGTTTCGATGAGGCAGCCGACGCGCTGGGGGTCGTCGGTCAAATTGGCCAGGGCCAGGGCGTGGCCGATGGTGGGGATGTAGGCCAGGTCCATCGGCTCGTTGGGCTTGGGCTCGATGGCGATGCGGATTTGGGGGTCGTGGGCGAGCATCCGGTTGATGGCCTCGACCAGGTAGTCCACGCACTTGCGGGCGTTTTTGCTTTCGCGGATGTAGGACCCCTCGCGCGCCAGCCACAGGACGATCAGGTCGCAGTCCAGGTAGTTGGCCACGTCAATGCAACGGAGCGAGCGTTCGATGGCGTACTGGCGGCACTTGGGGTCGTTGCTGGTGTAGGCGCCGTCCACGGTGCGCGGGTCGAACCACAGGCGCGGGGCGACGATCTCGGCCACGACGCCGGCGTCGGCGAGTTTCTTCTTGAGCGCGCGGGCCTCGGCCTTGATCTGGTCGGCGCTCTTGTTGTCAATGTCGGGCACGGCGTCGTCGTCATGGAACATCATGGCGTCGAAGCCGAGTTTCTTGAGCTGTTCGAGCTTCCAGTCGAAGGACTGGGCGGGGCGCGTGGGCGGGCCGTAGGGGTCCTGGCCCTCGCTGAGGTTCCACGGGCCGAAACAGAACTTGTACGTGTGCGGTTTGGGCATAGGTCTTCGGCCCAAAGCCTAGGGCGACCGGGCCACTTGGGAAGAAAAAAGCAGCCCCGCACTGCCGCGTGGACAGGACCGGGCGGTGGGCCAAGACTCGGCTCGCCGATTCACCTTACGCCCATGCGTGCCTTGCTGATTATGCCGGCCCTGCTGATGGCCGGGCCGGCACTGTGCCCGGCGCCCTCCCGGGCCGCGCCAGCGGCCGGCCCCGTGGCAGCGCTTTACGTGGCTCCCAACGGCAACGACCAATGGTCCGGCCGGCTGCCCGCGCCCAAGGCCGATCGCACCGACGGACCACTGGCCACGCTCACCGGCGCGCGCGATGCCCTCCGCCGCGCCCGCGCCACGGCCGGAGGCGCGCTCGGCCCGGTCACGGTGCGAGTCCGGGGCGGTCGGTATCAGTTGGAGGCGCCGCTGGTGTTCGAGCCGCAGGATTCCGGCACGGCGGACGCACCGGTGGTTTTTGAAGCCTACGGCAACGAGCGGCCCCTGTTCAGCGGCGGCCGGGTCATCACCGGCTGGCGGCAGAATGGAGCGGTCTGGGAGGCCGAACTACCCGAGGTCAAAGCGGGGCGCTGGTATTTCCGCCAACTGTGGGTCAACGGTCAACGCCGCACCCGCGCCCGCTCGCCCAACACCGGTTACCACCGCGTCGCCGGCCTCATTCCCGGCCCGCCCCGGCCCAACGCCAAGCCGGTCCTGGCCGACCGCTTCATCTTCGCGCCGGGCGACCTGCAGCCCTGGGCGCGGCTGGCGGATGTGAACGTGATTCTGATGCATTCGTGGGAGACCTCGATCCATCCGATCCAGTCCGTGGACCCGAGCTCGAACCTGGTGGTGTTTGCCGCGCCCTTGAAGGAATGGTGGGGGCTGGGCTACTGGGAGACCAACCAGCGTTACTACGTCGAAAATGCCCTCGAACTGCTCGACCAGCCCGGCGAATGGTATCTGAACCGCGACACCGGCGTGCTGACCTACTGGCCCATGCCCGGCGAGCGATTGGGCGAAACCGAGGGGGTCGCACCGCGCCTGACCGAGTTCGTGCGGTTTGCCGGCAACCCGGACCGCGGCGAGTTCGTGGACCACATCACGCTGCGCGGGCTGACGTTTCACCACGCCGATTGGGTCCTGGACCCCAAGGGCAACAGCAGCACGCAGGCGGCGGTCGAAGTGCCGGCCACCATCACTGCCGACGGCGCACGCCACTGCGCAATCGAAGGCTGCGAAATCGCCCACCTCGGCACCTACGCGCTCTGGTTCCGACGCGGTTGCAAAGACGGCCGCATCCAGCGCAACCGGCTCTTTGACCTGGGCGCCGGTGGCGTGCGGGTGGGTGAGGATCGCATGGCCAAGACCGATGTGGCTGAAACCAGCCGCACCTTGGTGGACAACAACCACCTCTTCGAGGGCGGGCGCGTCTATGCCGGGTGCGTGGGCATCTGGGTGGCCCAGAGCAGCGGCAACCGAATTTCGCACAACGACATTCACGACCTTTACTACACCGGCATCAGCGTGGGCTGGAACTGGGGGCTCGAGCCCAACCGCACCAGCAACAACATCATCGAGTTCAACCACGTCCACGACCTGGGCCACGGCGTGCTCAGCGACGCGGGCCTGATCTATTGCTTGGGCGTGTCGCCCGGCAGCGTGATCCGCCACAACGTGTTCCACGACATGTGGCCTTACACGGCGCCGGCGTTGGGCTGGGGCATCTACCTGGACGCGCAATGCGGCCAATACACCGTCGAAAACAACCTGGTCTATAACACCCTCAGCGGCGGCCTCATGTTCAACAACGGCGGCCACCAGCACCTCATCCGCAACAACATCTTCGCCCTGTCCGCCAACCACGCCCTCTGGCCTTACTCGGAAAAACGCCCCAGCACCTTCCGCCGGAACATCGTGTATCTGACCCAGGGCGAACTGCTCATCCCGCTGGGCGAACGCTCGCTCAACGAGCGGCTGGCCGCGGGCGAGTCGCCGGGCGACTGGGACGAAAACCTTTACTGGCACACCGCCGGGCCGGACCGGCTGCGGTTTTACCGCCGCACCTTCGCCGAATGGCAGGCGCTGGGTCTGGACCGCCACTCGTTGGTGGCCGACCCGAAGTTCGTGGACCCTGCCGCGCACGATTTCCGGCTCGCGCCCGATTCGCCCGCGCTGCGGCTCGGGTTTCAGCCTTTCGACATCAGCCGCGTCGGGCTTTACGGCGACCCGGCCTGGGCCAACGAAGCCAGCCACGCGCGCTGCAAACCTCGGCCGTTGCCACCGCCACCGCCGCCGCCCGCGCCGCTCAGCTTGGACGACGGCTTCGAAGACACGCCGGTCGGCGCGCACCCGACCCGGGCGCACGTCAGCGGCGAGGAACAAGGCGCCTCGATCCGCGTCACCGAGGACCGCGCTGCCACCGGGCGCCGCAGTCTCAAGGTCACCGACTCGGCCACGCTGCGGCCTACCTGGCAGCCGCATTTCTACTACGAGCCGCACCTGACCTCGGGCATGGTCCGGCAGAGTTTCGAGGTCTGGCTGGGCACCAATGCCCAGTTCTTCACCGAATGGCGCGATGCGGGCGAATATCCCCGGAACGTCGGGCCCAGCGTGCGGTTCGACGCCAATGGCGACGTCAGCGCAGACGGCCGGGTGCTGGCCCGGATGCCGGTGGGCGCGTGGTTCCGGGTCGAGATCGAAGCCGCCGTGGGCAAGGACGCCCCGCGCACGTTCACGCTGAGGCTGACCCCGCCCGGCGGCGCGCGGCTGACCTACAGCAACCTGCCGATTGCCGGACGTGACTTTCGGGAAGTGCACTGGCTGGGCTTCAGCAGCACCGCCGCCACCAACGCCGTGTTCTACCTGGACAACCTGGCCGTGAAAGCGCTCTGAACCTGGAAGGAGACAGTTTGCCGTTTCGGGCGAGCCACCGCCCCGCCCAGCGGCGGTTCTTTCCGGAGCGAGTCGGTGTCACTCAGGCGCGGGAGTAGCTCTGAACCCAAGTCCCGTCGCGTCCGGTCCGATGAACGCTTGAGGCTCGGCGCGCGGCTGGAGCAGGCGGTTCAGGCCGGCACCTGGTAGGCCAGCCACAGGGCGCGGAAATAGCGCATCACCCGCAACGGGTCGGCGCTTTCCGGAATTTCGGCCAAGCAGAAGCTGGCGTAGCCGATCTGGTTCAAGCGGGTCAGGAGCCGGCGCCAGGGATACTCCTCGAGGTAAAGGTCGCGCAGGTGGACCTCGACGATCTTGTCCCGGACCAGGTCGAAGTTGGCGTCGAAGCCCGCCCCGGCCAGGTCGGTCTGGTTCGAGTTCCAGCACACGCCCACGTTGGGGTGGTCGGCCACATCCATGATGGTTTTGATGTGCGGCAACAGGGAAGTCCCGGTACCGTGCACCTCGAGCCGGATTTGCTGGCCGTAACCGGCGCCGAATTCGCCCAGCTCGCGCAGGGCCCGGCCGATCTGTTCGAGGGTCTTTTCGACCGGCACCTCGCGGGGCAGGGCGTTGGGCCGCACCTTCACGCCGCTGGCGCCCACATCGTGGGCCAGCACGATGTACTCCTTGGTGGCCTCGATATCGCGGCGCAGCCGGTCCGGGTCCGGCGTGTGGTAATCAAACGCGCTGCCCAGGCCGAAAAGGGTCACCCGCGAATCGGCGAAACGCCGGCGTACCTCCGCGCGCTCGGCGGCGGAGAGCGTGACCTCGACGCCGTGCTTGTGGGTGGTGCGCAGCTCGACCCCCTCGAACCCGGTGGCCTCGCAGTTCTTGATGATCGTGGGCACGTCCCAGTCCCGGGCCAGGTTGTAGGTGACCAGCCCCAGTTTCATCCGGCCGGGCGCGTCCGCCGCCGGCGGGGCACCGGCCAGGACCGAGGTTTGGGGCAGCCCGGTACTCAGGGCCAGCGCGCCGGTCAGGCGCAGAAAATCGCGGCGATGGGTGGGCAGGTGTTGCATGGCGCGAGTGGAAGACGCCGGCGCCGGCCTGGCAAGTCCCAACCACCGCGCGGCGGCGGGCTCGGCCACGCCGCGGTCCCGGGACCCGGGCAAAGTCTGCTTGCGCCGCGTCGGGGTCGGAGTAATGCTTTGAGGAAGAAATCCGCCGCGAACATGAAGACGACCCTTGCTGCCAGTTTGCCGGCCCGGCGCCCGGGCCGCGGTTTTACCCTGATCGAGCTGCTGGTGGTCATTGCCATCATTGCCATTCTCGCCGGCTTGCTGCTCCCGGCCCTGTCCCGGGCCAAGGGCAAGGCCAAGCAAACCGCCTGCCTGAACAACATGCGGCAGTTGGGCATCGCCACCACCATGTACGTCAACGACTACGGCAAGTACCCCGGCTGTCTCTTTGCCCAGGGCGGCTTCCGGTACGTCTGGCCGCTGCGGCTGTTCACCCAGTTGGGCACCAACCGCGCCGTGTTCTGGTGCCCGGCCGCCCGCGCCGACAGCAGTTGGAACACCAACGTCAACAAGACCCTCGGCGCGCCATACATGACCGGCCCCGGCCGCGACCCCTGGGGCATCAGCGAAACCGCGCTCTTCTCCATCGGCTACAACGACTGGGGCGCCTTCCCCGCCTTTTCCGACAAGGGCCTGGGCGGCGACGTGGACAACCCGCAGTACGAGGTCAAGGAGTCCGCCGTGGTCGCGCCCAGCGAAATGATCATGCTCGCCGACAGCAAACCCGGCGACGGCAGCAACCCCAAGCCCGCCCGCGGCTTGTTCGACGCGAACATTGACCCCACCACCCCCGCGGAATGGCCCTCCAACCGGCACAATCGCCGCACCGTGATCATGTTCTGCGACGGCCATGCAGAGGCCGCCAACCGCAACGAGGTCATTGACCCCAAGAACGACAAGTGGCATCGGCGCTGGAATAACGACCATTCCCTGGCCGGCTCCTGGACCGTCAATCTCACCGAAGCGAGCCGGCTCGACCCCTGACCCGCCACGTCCGCCCGTGGCAACCCGAACCAGACTGAAGTAGAACCGGCAGCCGGCGGTGTGTAGCCCTTTCGCGCGGGCGGGGAGGCGGAGGATGGCGGCCGCGGCACCGCGCGGCCCTACCCCTCCGGGAGGGCGCGGCTGCGTCGGCGCCGCCGGTTCGGCCGCGCAACAGCGCGGTCCTACAGCCCTCGCCCCTCAGCAGGCGGAGGCGCGGGCGAACGGGAACCGGAACACGTCGTCGGCGGCGGGCGCCCGGGAAAAGCCCGCCGCGGCAGGGAACGGGCCAAACCGCATTGCCCGCGAGGCCGCCCCGCCATACCGTCCCGGCCATATGCGATACCTGTTTGCGTGGCCCCGCTGGCTGAGCCGGGGTTGTCTGTTCTACCTGGTCGCCCTGCCGACCGGGCTTTGGGCCGCGCCGGCTTCGCCCGCGGAAACGGCCCGGCTCGAGGCCGTGCCGCGCGCGATGCAGCGGTTTGTGGAGGACCAGACCATCGCCGGTGCGGTCACGCTGGTCGCCCGGCATGACCGGGTGTTGCGCGTGGACGTGGTGGGTTGGGCGGACCTGGCCGCGCGGCGGCCCCTGCGCCCGGACGCGCTGTTCTGGATCGCCTCGATGACCAAGCCGATGACCGCGGTGGCGGTGTTGATGCTCCAGGACGAAGGCCGCCTGTCCGTGGACGACCCGGTGGAAAAGCACCTCCCGGAATTCAAGGGCCAGTGGCTGCTGGCCGAGTCCACCGCCGGGCGCCGCGTGCTGGTGCGTCCGACGCGCCCCGTCACCCTGCGCGACCTGCTCACCCACACCTCCGGTCTGAGCGACGTGCCCGCACCGCGCTGGGACGCCACCCTGGCCGAGCTGGTGATTGCCTGCGCCCACGAGCCGCTGCGCTTCGAGCCGGGCAGCCGCTGGGAGTACTCGAACGCCGGCCTCAACACGCTCGGCCGCGTGGTGGAGGTGGTCGCCGGCGAACCGTTCGCCACCTTCCTCGAGCGCCGCCTCTTCCGGCCCCTGGGCATGAAGGACACCACCTTCTGGCCCACCCCGGCGCAGATCAAACGGCTGGCCCGGGCCTACCGGCAGAAAACCGAGGGCGCCGGCCTGGAGGAAACCGGGATTTTCTTTCTGGAAGGCGGTCTGAGCGACCGCCGCCGCGCGCCCCGACCCGCCGGCGGGCTCTTCTCCACGGCGGCGGACGTGGCGCGGTTTTATCAGATGATGCTCGGCGGCGGGGTCTGGCGCGGCCGACGACTGCTCTCGCCGCAGGCGGTGGCGGAACTGACGCGCCCGCAGACCGGTACGTTGAAAACAGGGTTCGTGGACGGCATGAGCTTCGGCCTGGGTTTTGCGGTGGTGAAAGAACCGCGCGGTGTCACGGCCATGCTTTCGCCGGGTACCTTCGGTCACGGCGGCGCCTACGGCACGCAAAGCTGGGCCGACCCGCGGCAGGACCTGATCTGCGTGCTGATGATTCAGCGGGCCGGACTGCCCAATGCCGACAATTCCGAAGTGCGGCGGGTGTTCCAGCAAACGGCCGTGGAGGCGCTCGGGCGCTGAAGCCCCGGGGTGGCGCCGGGCCGGGAGGCGCCGCGCGCGGCCTCACCACATGCCGTAGGTGTCGTACTTCTGCGAGGCGCGGTAAATCTTCATCTCGCGGATGCCCTTCCAGAGCACGCTGCCGTCCACGCGGCCCACGTTGCCGCCGCGGGCGCCGATGTCCACGCAGGTTTCCTCCGGCGCCTGGTCGTTGCTTTCGTAGTAGGCTTCTTCCTTGACCACCGGTCCGGCGCTGGCGTGCGGGGCCACCATGCGCAGATAGGGGTGGCAGAACACATTCAGGTCCGCCACCAGCGTGAGCGTCGGGTCCTCGGCCGTGCGTTGGGGGGAAATCCAGGCGGCGTTGGCGGGGGCACTGACCTGCCAGGGGGTGTTCGAGTGGCCGCCCAGGTAGTGGTAGCCGACGGCGTAACCAAACCCCTCGTGCACGCGCCAGTCGCGCTTGGTGCGGAAAAACGGCGCCAGGTTCGGGCAGTCGAGCACGTCGTGGCCGCCGCTGTACTGGAGCAACAGACTGCGGCTGTTGGTGGAGAGGATGGGCGTGTGGGTATCGTCCGGGTCCAGGGCGTCGGTCAGCCCGCTGGGCAGGCGATCCCCGAAATCCCCGGCGTACAGGTGGGTGGCGAGGATGAACTGGCGGAGGTTGTTCTTGCAGGTGGTCCGCCGCGCGCGTTCCTTGGCCGAGGCCAGGGCCGGCAACAACAAGGCCGCGAGGATGGCAATGATCGCGATCACCACCAGCAGTTCGATCAAGGTAAAGGCCAGGTTTCGGCGCCGCTTCATGTCCGCTGAGCCAGCAGTTTCCACACCACCACCGGGCATGACAGCCCGACCCGCCATTGTAGGCTGCCGGCGCCGCTCGCGCCAACCGACGGTCCATCTCCAAGTTCGGCCGCCCGGACGAATTTTCCTGTGGCCACCCGGGCGCCGGGAATAGACTCAAGGCCCATGATGGCTCTCCTCGCGTCTCCCGTTGCGCCCCGACGGCATCCGGCCCGCCGCCACACCGGGCTCCAATTCCGCGCCCGGGCCGCCGGCCTGAGTGTGGGTTTGGCCCTAATGGCTGCCGGACCGGCCCGGGCGGCGGCAGATGCCCCGGAGGCGGCCGCCGAGCGCCCCGCCGTGCGCGCGGCCCGCTCGGTGCACCTGGGTTACCTCGCGCCGGAGGCGGACGCCTTCTATCTCGAGCTGGTCGTGGACCGGTCCACCCCCGGCAGTTACTTCATGGCCTGCGGGTGGAACACCGGGTACTTCGGCATCCAGGAACTCGGCAACGGCCGCAAAGTCGCGATCTTCTCCGTCTGGGATCCGACACCCGGCGACGACCCCGGTGCCGTGAGGCTCGAAGACCGTGTCGAGCTGCTGCATGAAGGCGCGGGCGTGCGTATCCGGCGCTTCGGCGGCGAAGGCACCGGGGGCCAGTGCATGACGGACTTCGACTGGCAGCCTGGACAGACGAACCGCTTCCTGGTCACCGCCGTCGTCCAAAGCAACAAGACAGCGTACGCCGGCTGGCTGTGGCTGCCGGAGCGGCGCGAATGGAAACACCTCGTCACCTTCCGCACGCGCACCGGCGGTCAACCGCTGCGGGGGTTGTACTCGTTCCTCGAAGATTTCCGCCGCGACGGCCGGAGCGTCCACGAGGTGCGCCGCGCGCGGTTCTTCAACGGGTGGGTCAAAACCACCGGCGGCTCCTGGGAGGCACTGACCAGGGCGCGCTTCACCGCCTCCGGCGCGGCGTGGGAATCCCAGGACAACATTGACGCCGGCCTCGCCGACGGACAGTTCTACCTGGCCACCGGCGGCGACACCCGGATGAGTCGCGCGCTCCGGAGCCTCCTGGAATTGCCCGCCCCGCCGACCGCGCCACCCGCCGACCTGCCGCCCTTCGCGGCGCAATCCGCCGCCGCGCCGCCGCGCGGCTTCTCGATCCCGCTCATTGACCTCGCGGGCGAGACACAGCGCCAGGTGATCGTGGACCGCGAGCCCGGCCAGTACCTGGGGCATCCCAGCACGGTGCTGCTCGAAGACGGCCGAACGATCCTGTGCGTTTATCCGAAAGGCCACGGCAAGGGCCCCATCGTGCTCAAGCGTTCCACCGACGGCGGATTGACTTGGAGCGACCGCCTGCCGGTGCCGGAAAACTGGGCCACCAGCCTCGAAACGCCCACGATTCACCGGGTGGTGGACGCGGCGGGCCGCCGGCGGCTGATCGTCTGGTCCGGCCTTTACCCGGCGCGCCTGGCAGTGTCCGAGGACGACGGCGTGAGCTGGACGCCGCTGCGGCCGGTGGGGGACTGGGGCGGCATCGTGGTCATGGGTTCAGTGGTGCCGCTGCGTACCGGCCCGGGCCATTACCTGGCGATGTTTCACGACGACGGCCGGTTCTTCACGAAGGACGGCAGGCTTGGCGATCCGGTCGAATTTCGCCTCTACCAGACGCTTTCGACTGACGGCGGCCTCACCTGGTCCGCGCCGCGGGAACTCTGGCGCGGCAGCGAGGTCCATCTGTGCGAACCGGGCATCGTGCGCTCGCCCGACGGCCGGCAGCTCGCCGCCCTGCTTCGCGAGAACAAGCGCGCCCGCAACTCGCACGTGATGTTCTCCGACGACGAAGGCCGCACCTGGAACGCCCCGCGCGAGCTGCCCGGTGCGCTCACCGGCGACCGCCACACCGCCCGGTACGCGCCGGACGGTCGGCTGTTCATCTCGTTTCGCGACACCGCGCGCGAATCGCCCACCCGGGGGGACTGGGTCGCCTGGGTCGGCCGTTATGAGGACCTCGTGACCGGCCGCGAAGGCCAGTACCGGGTGCGGCTCATGGACAACCATCACGCGTGGGACTGCGCCTACCCGGGCGTGGAGGTCCTGCCCGACGGGACCCTGGTGGCGGTCACCTACGGCCACTGGACGCCCGGCGAACCGCCGTACCTGGTGTGTGTGCGCCTGCGGTTGGAGGAGCTGGACGCCCGGGCGCGGTAAAACCGGCGCGGGCCCGTCGGGCACGTTGGTGTTCCGCCAGCCCGGCCTCCGCGCTGGGCGGAGCGGGAAACCGGTCGCGAACCGCCGGTGCCGTCAGCCTCCGCAAGCCCCCGGTCGTCCGTGCCGGCCGGGAGCGCGTTCACCGCCCCAGGGCGAGCCACTGACTGTCCTTGGCCTGGCGGGCGGCGGCCAGGGCGCCGCGGGCGACCAGTTGCTTGTAGCCCTCGCCCACGGTCTGGACGCGCGGTTTTTCGTAGCCTTCCTCGGTGAGGAGGCGCTGCAGTTCGGTGTCCAGGCGCCGGATGCGGCTGCCGCCGCCGGTGAGCACGATGTTTTGCAGCAGTTCCTCGACCGTGTCGCTCGAGGCGCGGGCGATGGCGATCTTGACCAGCTCGAAGATTTCCTGGAGCAGCCGCCCGCAGGCCTGGCCCAGTGGCGCGGTGAGATCGAGCTTGCGCGCCTTGCCGCCCACGACGATGGGCACCACCACGGGCGCCTCCGGCTGGCCCACGTAAGAGTGTTGTTCCTTGATGGCGCGCACGCGGGCCACGGAGAGGTGGGCGTCCGGCTCCAACAGGCGCGTGGCCTCGAGCAGCAGTTGGTCCACCTCGTCCCCGGCGAAGGCCGAGCTGACCTGCTGTTCCGGGCCCGGGTAGTAGCCCTGCACCAGGCAGACATCGGTGGTGCCGGCGCCGCAGTCCACGAAGAGCGAGTTGCGCACCGGGTCGAGGTAGGCGGGGTCGCCCAGTCGGGTCTCATCGCGGAAACCCAGCGCGGCCAGGAACGGCTCGGGGATCAGCAGCACCTTCTGGAAGACGCCGGTCAGCGCGGCGCACAGGTTCTCCCGGGCGGTGCGGTCGGCGGCGGCCGGCACGCCCACCACGGCGCGCAACTCGACATTCGCGGGGGGATTGAGCAGTTGCCGCAGATGCCGAACGAAGTCCTGGGCGGCGGCGAGGTCCTCGATGACGCCGTTGCGCAACGGGGTGAGCAGGCGCAGGTAGTTCCGGTACTGCAGGGCCGGTTGGCCGTAGAGCACCCGGGCGTTGCCGGGAAGCAAATGCTCGACGATGCCCTCGCGCGCGTAGCCCACCGCGGTGGGAATGATGGCGTCGGTCACCAGCTCGGCGGCGCCGGGGTGGGCGGCCTTGAGACAAGACACGCTGGTGCCCAGGTCCAGCCCCACCAGGAGCACCTCGGTGCGAACCGGCTTTGGGCCGGCGGCTTCGAGCGCGGGCGGGGGCGCGGGCTTGCGCTGCAATTCACGGGCCGTCTCGGCCGTCAACGGGGGAACGTAGGTGGTGCGCATGGTTCGACTGAAATGCGCCGCAGACCCGCCGCGAGCGGCGTGGTCCCCGGGTCGCAGGGCGAGTGTGAAGCGGCCGGGCCGGCCAAGGCAAGCCCACTTGGCCGGGTGCCGGATGCCGGAGGCCGGATACCAGATGCCGGATACCGGATGCCGGATGCCGGAGGTCGGAGGTCAGCTCGGAATGCCGGCCGGGGTCGCCAGGAACGCCGAGTCACCCCGAGCCAGTCTTTAGCCTTCGACCTTCGACCTTCGACCTTCGACCTTTTCTTCGTGGTGCAGCTCGCCGGCCTGTTTTCGATGTGTCACCGCCGAGGGGTCGCGCGGCCGGACAAGCAGCGCCGGCGCCGCGGCGCCCTACCGCGACGGCTGTAACCGCCCCGCCGGGCTGGTCGCCCGTTCCACCCTGCGGGAGGCCGGTTCTCAAAGGCGGCAAATAGGTGTCGCCCTGGCACCCCCTTCAGGCTACAAGTCCACCGAACCCAACATGAAGACCTACAACCTGGCCTGGTGGAACCTGGAAAACCTCTTCGACGTGGAGGGCTCGCCCGCCCGCACGGACAAGTTGAAGCGGACCTTGGGTGAGGAATTGCGCGGTTGGACGGAGGACATCCTCGCCCGCAAAATCGCCCAACTGGCCCGCATCCTTCGCCAGCTCAACGGCGGCCGGGGACCCGACCTGCTCGGTGTCTGCGAGGTTGAAAACCAGCCGGTACTCGAACGCCTGGTCGGGGCGTTGTCCGGGCTGGGCCGCTCGTACGCGGTCGCCCACCACGACACCGCGGACGAGCGCGGCATTGACGTGGCGTTCCTTTACGACCGCACCCTGTTTACGGCGGAGGCGCAGTTCGCCCACGTGCTCCAAAAACGCACCGCGACGCGCGATTTGTTCCAGGTCAACTTCCGCACCGCCTCCGGCCGGCTCCTGGTGGTCATCGGCAACCATTGGCCGGCGCGCACCGCCGGGGTGTACGAGAGCGAGCCGTACCGGATGATGGCCGGGGAGACGCTGAGCTATTTCTGCCAGCGCATCGAGCAGATTCACGGCGACGACACGCCCATCGTCGTCGTGGGCGACTTCAACGATGAACCCTCCAACCGGTCGCTCACGGACTACGCGCTGAGCCAGCGTCACCGCACGAACGTGCTGTACGCCCGCACGCCCCGGCTGCTGAACCTCATGTGGCCGCTGATGGGTCAGGGCCTGGGCACGCACTACTACGACAACGAACCCGCCATCCTGGACCAATGGCTCGTTTCGGGCGGCGCCCTGAAGGCCAACGCCCGCATCCGGGCGATCGAAACCTCCGCGCGCATCGAGCGGTTCCCCGAAATGACGGCCACCGGTCGTTACCCGGCGCCGATCCGGTTTGGCCGCCCCGCCAACCGCTCGCTCAACTTCAACGGCTTCAGCGACCACTTCCCCATCACCCTCACGCTGACCGAAGCGTGAGACCAACGCCCGCTCCCCCCAGCACGGCCCGCGGCGGGCTGGGTTGCCGTTCCCCGGAGAACCGACCTCGACGCAGACCGTGACCTCGCGCGACGCCAAGCCGGTGGGGCCGCGCTGCGGCGCGGCCGTTAGGGTGCCGCGGCGCGGACGCTGATCTCGCGCGCCTCCGCCGGCACCGGGACGCGCTGCGTGCGTCCCCCCGGCCAGCGAACTTCGAGGGCTTCGGGACGCCCGGGCCCCGTTACGACCAACACCGGGCTGTCCTGCGACCAGTAGCCGCCGCCGGCGCGGACCTCGAGGACCGGCCCCGGCCGGCCGCCGAACACCCCACGCACCTGGGCGCCGAGGCCCTCGGGATTACCCGGGCCCGCGTTCAGTCGCACCCGGAACCCGGGCCGGGCGGTTTGGTTGCGGAACAGCCGCGTCTCGGCGCCGTTCTGCGCCACGGCCAGGTCCACGCGCCCGTCGCCATCGAAATCCGCCACCGCCGCCCCGCGTTGTTCGCCATAGACCTTCACGCCGGAGACCTGCCCCGGCAGCGGCGCGAAGCCGCCCCGGCCATCGCCCCGCAGGACCAGCCCGCGCCCGGCGTCGTAACGCGCCGTCTCGGGCGGCACGCCGAAGAAGTTTTCGGCCAGGAAAAGGTCCAGCGCACCGTCGCCGTCGAAGTCCGCCACGGCCAGACCGAAGACCGGAGCGAACTGGGCCTCGATGGGTAGCGGGCGCGCCTCGAAGTGGTCGCCGCGATTCAGAAACAGGGTGCTCTCGAGCCAGGCGGCCTCGAGTCGTTGCGCCTCGCCCGCGCGGTCGGCCAGGACCTGTTCGACCCCCGCGGTGCTGTAGGCCCGGTGCGTGGGAAAGAGGCCGCGCAGATACGGAAGCGAGGCGGCCAGGATGTCCAGTTGCCGCTCCGGCACGTACTTCTGGAGCGCCGCGTCGTAATGCGCCTCCACCACGTCCACGCGCCCGGCGCCGCCCAGGTCGCCCCAGTACAGGCGCAGCGGCCGGGCGCGGTGGGCCTGGTACTTCGAGTTGCGGCCCCAGTTGCCGGCCACCAGGTCCGGGCGCCCGTCGCCGTCAAAGTCGCCCGCGGTGACGCTGTTCCACCAGCCGGTCAGTTGGGCCAGCCGGTCGGACGGTGACTTGGTGTTGCCGGGGGAGGCAGCGTCAGCCGGCCAGCGCAGGGGCGGGTTCCACTCGGTAAGGGTGCCGCGCTCGTTGCGGAACACCCGCAACGGCCCCCACTCGCACGCCAGCACCAGCTCCGGCCAGCCGTCGCCGTCGAGATCGGTGAACACCGCGCCGCTGACCAGACCGACCGCGGCCAGGGCCCGGTTGTTGGCGTCGTCGGGGGCAGCGAATTGCCCGCTGGCCGGGTCGCGGCGGAACAGGCGCGAGCCGGCCGGCATCGGATAGCGCCCCGGAATCACGCGCCCGCCCACGAACAATTCCGGCACGCCGTCGCCATCCACGTCCGCCACGGCCAGGGGCCCGACGCTGGACGCGTTGGCCGGCAGCCAGTCACTCGGGCCGGTCGCCTCCGGGCAGGTCAACACCGCGGCGCCCGCCACCTGGCCGTCCTCGTAGTGGGCCGAGCCAACGGCCACTTGCGGCGCGCCGGCCGCGGCGTCGCGCCAGACCACCACGGCGGTTTGGTCGCGCGCGGCCGGTTGGCTGAACCGCGGGCTGAGGTCCGGGGCAAACCCGCCGCGGCTGTCGTTGGTGAGCACGCCGAAACGACCGCCCTTGCCTGCCGGCACCAGCAGGTCCTCCCAGCCGTCGCCGTTGACATCGGCCCACGCCAGGCCGGGGCCGAGCTGGCTGAGCTTGCGCGGCAGGAGCGGCTGGCGGGCGAAATCGTCAAACGCCTCCTCGTGGTGGCGGTGGTTGAGCCGCTCTGAAACATCCTCGAACCACGGCGGCGGCGCGGCCTGGGGTTCCGGCGTGCCGGACGTCGCCGGGCCGCGGTCAGCCGCCGCGGGTTCGGCCCGGGCCTCGTCCACTTCGACCAGCCGGTTGGCCGGCAGGTCGGTCAGGAGCGAGCGCCTTCCGCCCGGCCAGAGCACCTCGAGGGTCAGCCGGTTCGTCACGCTGCCGGCCGCGAAGGTTTGCACGGGATCGTCGCCCGCCAGGTAACGCCCGCCGGCGAGGACGTCCCGGGTTTGCAGTGGCAGGCCGGGCGCGGTCACTCGCAGGCGGGCGCCAATACCGCGGGTGTTGGGCGGCAGGCCGCGCAGGCGCACGGCCAGGCGCGGGGCGGGCGAGTCGTTGCGCAGCAGCAGCGGGGGGGCGTTGAGGTTGTTGACCACCACGTCCAGGTCGCCGTCGTTGTCCAGGTCGCCCAGCGCCAGGGCCTGGGAAACGCCGCGCCAGTCGAAGCCCCAGGCCGCGCCGACCTCCTCGAAGGTGAGGTCGCGGCGGTTGCGGAAGGCCAGATTGGCCGTGGCCAGGCGCGGGAAGGCGCGGCGCTCGCGGAAGATTTCCGCGTCACTCAGGCGGCGGGTGGCGCGCAGGCGCTGGAGGTACTCGACCACGTCCATGTCGCGGGCGGCGCGCTCCATGCCGTTGACGGCCAGCAGGTCCTCCCAGCCGTCGAGGTCCACGTCCAGGAAAACGCACGACCAAGCCCACTCGGCGGCCTCGACGCCGGCCAGCTGGGCGATCTCGGCCCAGGTGTCGTCGCCGCGGTTGAGGAAGAGCATGTTCAAGCCGTACTGCGGGCGGTCGTCGTACACGCCGGGAAGCTGCGGCGGCGGGTTGCGGTCGCCCAGGTAACGCATCCGCTGGCTGTGCTCGCGGCTCATCATGTCCAGCGTGAAGAAGTCCGGGTGGCCGTCGCGGTTGAGGTCGGCGAAGTCCACCGCCATCGAGAACAGGGCGTTTTTGCGGACAGCCAGCCGCGGCAGCAGGCGGAAGCGGCCCAGGCCCTGGTTGAGCCAGACACGGTCCGGGGTCTGGAAGTCGTTGCACACGTACAGGTCGGGACGACCGTCGTCGTTGAGGTCGCGGAACTGGGCGGTGAGCCCCCACTCGAACAGCGGCGCCGTCAGCGGCCGGCCGTCCTCGTCCAGGAACGCGCCGCCGGTGAAGGGCACGAGCGCGAAGTTGGTGCCGCCCAGGTTGCGATAGAGCACGTCCGGCTCGCCCAGCTCCTCGAGGCTGCCCTGCGGGGTCAGGACGAAGCGGTTGGTCAGGTCCGGGTCGGTGAGCGGCCGGCCGTTGATGGTTTCGATCACGGTCCGGCCGTCCAGGGTCCTGAACGTGGCCCGGGCGTTGGGCATGTCCATGAGGGCCGAGGTGCGGTAATTGGCGATGTAGAGGTCCGGGAAACCATCGCCGTCAAAATCGGCCAGCGCCGCGGTCATGCCGCCGCGGCCGGGGTTGAGTGCCCCCAGGTGGGTGAAACGGCCGGCGCCCTCGTTTCGGAAGACGTGAGTCCCCCGGCCCAGCGTGTTGACCACCAGGTCCGGGTCGCCGTCGCCGTCCAGGTCCGCGAAGGCTGCGCCGGTCGAGGTCAGGCCGCGGCAGGCCACGCCGGCGCTGGCGGTGATGTTGGTGAAGCGCCAGTTGCCGAGGTTGCGGAACAGGGCGTTGGGGCCGTCGGCGTTGCACAGGTAAACGTCGGTCCAGCCGTCGCCGTCCACGTCGCCCAGGGCCAGGCCGGCGCCGTTGAGGAGGATTTGGTTGGTGAGGTGGCGGTACTCGGGCAGGGTGTTGGTGAAGACCACGCCGGTGACCGCGGCCGGCAGGGCGGTGAAGCCGGCCTTGCCCACCGGACCGGGCGCGACCGCGAAGCTGCGGCCGGCGGGGTGCGGCTCCCAGATCGGCGCCCCGGCTGCCTCCGCCAGGTGCCCGTTCAAGCTGAGCGCCGCCAGCACCAACCCGAAACTCCCACCCACGATGCGTCCAACACAGGCCATCGGCCCGAGCATGGGCGGCAGTGGCGGCACGCGCAACGCTTTCGGCTGGGGCGCGCCCGGGGCAGGACCGTCGGCGGGCTGTTTGCCGAACCGCGCGCCGTGGACTTCCCGCGCCGGCGGATTGGGTTAGACTGGCCGCGTTGAAACGCAAAGCCAAACACCGCCCGGCCGGAACCGGTCGTGGCGCGCCCCCGGCCCCATCCGCGCCGGCGCCCCCCGCAACTCCTCCCGCTGCGCCCGCCCGGTCCGGCCCGGCCCGGCGGCGCCTGTTCCGCGTGCTGGCCCTGCTCAGTCCGCTGGGACTGCTGTTGCTGGCCGAGGGGCTCCTGCGGCTGGCGGGTTACGGGTACTCGCCCGCCTTTTTCAAGCCGCTGGTGCGCGGCACCGAGCGCCTGTGGGTGGAAAACGACAGGTTCGGCTGGCGCTTTTTCCCGCCCGCGCTGGCCCGCAGCCCCGCGCCGGTGGTCCTGCCCGCGCGCAAGGCGCCGGGCACCTACCGCATTTTCGTGTTCGGCGAATCCGCCGCCCTGGGCGACCCGCGCCCGGCCTACGGCTTCAGTCGCTACCTCGAGGTGCTGCTGCGCGAGCGCTTCCCGGAGGGGCGCTTCGAGGTGGTCAACGTGGCCATGACCGCCATCAACTCGCACGCCCTGCGGGAAATCGCCCGCGAGTGCGCCCGGCTGGAGGGCGACCTGTGGCTGGTCTATGCCGGCAACAACGAGTACTACGGCCCGTTCGGCGCCGGCACCGTGTTTGGCGCGCCGGCGCCCCCGCTGGCCCTGGTGCGCGCCCAACTGGCGCTCCAATCCACCCGCCTGGGCCAGGCCCTGACCGAACTGCTCGCGCGCGTGCGCGGCCCCGCGCCCCTGACCAACTGGACCGGCCTGCAACTGTTTCTGGGCCGCGAACTGGCCCCGGATGACCCGCGCCGCGCGCTGGTGCGGCGCCATTTCGCCCGCAACCTGGACGCGCTCATCCGCCAGGGCCTCGGCGCCGGCGCGCGCGTGCTGGTCAGCAGCGTGGCCGTAAACCTGCGCGAGTGCGGCCCGTTTGCCTCCCGGCACGGCGCGACCCTCGCCGAGAGCGCCCGGGCCGATTGGGCGCGGTTGTATCAGACCGCGCTGGCACTGCAGGAATCCGGCGCCACCGGCGCCGCGCTGCCGGTCCTGCTCACCGCCGTGCGCGAAAGCCCCCAACACGCCGAGGCCCAGTACCGCACCGCCGAGTGCGAGCTGGCCCTTTCCAACGCGGCCACCGCCGCCCCCCGCTTCGCCCGGGCCCGGGACCTGGACGCCCTGCCCTTCCGGGCCGACACCGCCCTGAACCGCGTGGCCCGCGAGGCGGCCGAGCGCCACGCCCGCCGCGGCGTGCTCTGGGTGGACGCCGCCGAGGCCCTGGCCCGCGCCGCCCCGGACGGCGTGCCGGGCGCGGAGTCCTTCTACGAGCACGTGCACCTGAACTTCGACGGCAATTACCGCCTGGCCCGGCTGTTTGCGGAAGCCATCGCGCCGCTGCTCCCGGCGGCCTGGACCCACCGCGCCGCGCCGGACTGGGCCCCGCAGGCCGTGTGCGAACAGCACCTCGGGCTGACCGACTGGAACCGCGCGGCGGTGCTCGAGGGCGTCCTGGGCCGGGTGCTGGAACCGCCCTACACCAACCAGCTCCACGCCGACGCGCGGCTGGCGCGGCTCTGGGCCGAGTTGAACGCCACGCGCGCCCGTCTCGAACCCCGCGCCCGCGCCGAGGCCCGCGCGGTGTACGAGGCCGCGTTGCGCCGGGCGCCGGGAGACCACCGCCTGCACGAGAACTTCGCCGAATTCCTCGAAGCCACGGGCGAGCCGGCCGCGGCGGTCGAGCACTGGACGCGGGTGAGCGAGTTGCTCCCGCATCATTTCAGCGGGTGGTTTCACCGCGGCCGCCTGCTGGCCCGGCTGCGCCAACCGGCCGAGGCGCGCGCCGCCCTGCACCGCGCGCTGGCCCTGCGTCCCGACCTGGCCGAGGCGATGCTCGAACTGGCCGCGCTGGACACCACCGAAGGGCACTTGGATGCGGCCCTCCAACGCTGCGACGCGGCCCTGAAGTTGCGCCCGGGTCAGGCGTTGCCCCACCTCCGGCGGGCCGACGTGCTGATGCGCCTCAAGCGCCGCGACGAGGCCCTGGCCAGCCTGCGCGAGGCCGTGCGCGTGCAACCCGCCGCCTGGGAGGCGCACTACCTGCTCGGCGTCGAGCTGGCCGTGGACGAAAAGCTCAAGGAGGCCGAGGCGGAGTTTGCCGCGGTGGTGCGGCTGCGGCCCGATCACGTGCTGGGCCGGCTGAACCTGGGTATCGCGCTGGCCAAGCAGGCGCGGTTTGACGAGGCGGAAGCGCAGTTGAACGAGGTCTTGAAACTGGACCCGGTGAACCAGCGCGCGCTCAAGTCACTCGAAACTTTGCGTCGGTTGCGCGAGGCCGTCGAGGCCGCCGGTCGTACCGGGCCGCCACCCGCGCCCGCGCCGTAAACCCGCCCGCGCGGCCGGGCGCGCCCGCCGCTCAGAGCCGGGCGAAGGCTTCCTTCAGGCGGGCCAGCCAGAGGGGTACGTGCTTCTGGGGATCGGCTTCCTCGAATTCGAGCGCCACGTACCCCTGATAGTTCGCCTCGCACAACACGCGAAGGACCCGGTCGAGGTCGGTGGGTTGCCGGGCGCGGCCCGGCCGGGAGATGGCGACCTTGAGCTGGACGTTGACCGCGTAGGGCGCCAGGCGGGCCATCTCGGCGTACGGGTCGGCCTCGCTGTAGAAGTTGCCGGTGTCGAGGTTGACGCCCACCCAGGGCGAGCGGACGGCGGTCACGATGGCCAGCAGGTCGGCCACGTCGGCCACGATGCCGCCGTGGTTTTCCAGCCCAAGCCAGATGCCCTTCGCGCCGGCGTACGCGCCGCATTCTTCGAGGGCGCGCACGCACTGGCGGCGCGCGGCCTCCGGGTCCAGCCCCTTCGCCTCGCCCGCGAAGACGCGCACGTGCGGCGCGCCGAGGGCGGCGGCGTGGTCCACCCAGGTTTTCACCAGGGCGATTTGGGCGTCGCGCTCGGGACCGTCCGACAGGGCGAAGTTGTTGCCCACCGCCGTGCCGCTGAGGGCCAGGCCGCGCAAGTGGGCGCGGCGCTTGAGCTCGGCCAGGAAGGCGGCGTCGAACTGCCGCGGGAAGTAGTAGCTGGTCAGCTCGGCGGCGTCGCAGCCGTGGTCGGCGCAGTAGTCCAGAAAGGCGGGGAGGCTCAGGCGCTGGGCGGGGTCGGGGTGGTTGAACTGGTCGCGGAAGGAGTAGGCGGCCAGGCTGAGCTTGAGGCGGCAGCGGCCGGGGCGGCGCAGCGGCTCGAGGGCCCGCGCGCCCGGGGCGGTCGAACCGGCCAGCCACGCGGCGGCGGCCGCGGCCCCGGCGCGGAGGAACCTGCGGCGGTTGACCGAAACGTGGAAGTTCATGGCGGCAATTGAACCGGCGCCGCCGACGCGGGGGAAGTGCAAATGCGGCACTCACCGGCCCGGGCGAGGGATTTGATCCCGGCCGACCGCGCGGCGAGGCAACCTTGCCTTGACCCGCCCGGCCGCCGGGCCTAGCCTTGACATGTCACGGGGAGCCCAACTCCGCTGCGCAAGCAACGCGAGGGCTGAGAGGGTGGCCGCGGTCAAGGCTGCCGACCCGTTGAACCTGCTCCGGGTAATGCCGGCGAAGGGATGTGACACCACCCCACGCCATCCCCGGGCAAACTTGAACCGCGCCTGGCGCGGCTTGCTGAATAGCTATGAAGACCGAAACTGCCCTGAAACCCGGGAACACCGCCGAACCCGGCCGATGCCGCGTGTATGTGCCGGGCAAACTCCATCCGGAAATCCGGGTGCCCCTGCAGGAAGTCCGGCTCGCGCCCACCCACACCGGCAACGGCCACCCGGAGGTCAACGAACCCGTCCGCCTCTACGACACCAGCGGCCCGTGGGGCGATCCGGATTTTCACGGCGATGTTACCCAGGGCCTGCCGGCCATCCGGCGTCCTTGGATTCTTGCCCGCGGCGATGTCGAGGAATACGACGGCCGCCCGCTCCAACCGACCGACGACGGTTATCTCTCTGAAACCCACCGCCGCCTGGCCCGCGCCAAACGCCAGGACGAAACCCCCTACCGCCTCGAAGGCCTCACCGCCCCGCGCCGCAAACCCCTCCGCGCCTCCCGCGGCCACCCCGTCACCCAGCTCTGGTACGCACGCCAGGAGATCATCACGCCGGAAATGGAGTTCGTCGCCCTCCGCGAAAACATGGGTAGGGCATTTCCGCGACGCCAATCGGTCCGATCCGTCGGACCCGGCGATTATCTGCCCTCCGTCTTCCGCCGCTTCCCCCAACGAATCCCGGACGAAATCACCCCCGAGTTCGTCCGACAGGAGGTCGCCGCCGGTCGCGCCATCATCCCGGCCAACATCAACCACCCCGAGCTGGAGCCGATGATCATCGGCCGCAACTTCCTCGTCAAAATCAACGCCAACATCGGAAACAGCGCCATCGCCTCCTCCATCGAGGAAGAGGTCGAAAAAATGCGCTGGGCGATCAAATGGGGCGCCGACACCGTCATGGACCTCTCCACCGGCAAGAACATCCACGCCACCCGGGAGTGGATCCTCCGCAACTCGCCCGTGCCCATCGGCACCGTCCCCATCTACCAGGCCCTGGAAAAAGTGGGCGGCAAACCTGAAGAACTCTCCTGGGAAATCTTCCGCGACACCCTCATCGAACAGGCCGAACAGGGCGTCGATTACATCACCGTCCACGCCGGGGTCCTGCTCCGGTTCATCCCCCTGACCGCGCGCCGCATGACCGGCATCGTCTCCCGCGGCGGCTCCATCCTGGCCAAATGGTGCCTCGCCCATCACCAGGAAAACTTCCTCTACACCCACTGGGACGAACTGTGCGAAATCTGCGCCGCCTACGACATCGCCTTCTCCATCGGCGACGGTCTGCGGCCCGGCTCGATCGCCGACGCCAACGATGAAGCCCAGTTCGCTGAACTCCAGGTCCAGGGCGAGCTGACCCGCCGCGCCTGGGAACACGGCGTCCAGGTCATGAACGAGGGCCCCGGCCACATCCCCCTGCACCTCATCGAGGAGAACATGCACAAACAACTCGAATGGTGCGGCGAGGCCCCCTTCTACACCCTCGGTCCGCTGACCACCGACATCGCGCCCGGCTACGACCACATCACCAGTGCCATCGGTGCCGCGCTCATCGCCTGGTACGGCACGGCCATGATCTGCTACGTCACCCCCAAGGAACACCTCGGCCTGCCCAACAAACAGGACGTCAAAGACGGCGTCATCGCCTACAAGATCGCCGCCCACGCCGCCGACCTGGCCAAGGGCCATCCCGGCGCCCAGTACCGCGACAACGCCCTCAGCAAGGCCCGCTTCGAGTTCCGCTGGGAAGACCAGTTTAATCTGTCTCTCGACCCGGTAACGGCCCGTGAGTTTCACGATGAGACGTTGCCGCAAGAAGGCGCGAAGACCGCGCACTTCTGCTCCATGTGCGGCCCGCATTTCTGCTCGATGAAGATCACCGAAGACGTCCGCAAATACGCCGCCGAGCAAGGCGTCTCCGAACAGGAAGCCCTGCAAAAAGGAATGGAGGAAAAGTCGCGGGAATTCGTGGAGAGTGGAAACGAGATTTACAGCAAGGCATGATGGGCGGTCACGCCACCAAGATTTGTAAAACGAACGGCAAGATTCGCCTCTTGCCAAACCGCCGCTCGTTTGCTGGAATTTGAAACGTTCTTGTAAGAACGCCGTATGTAACCGACAAATCACAACATAATCTGCGAGCTTTCTCGCTGTTCGACAGGAAACGGACAATTTCACTTGGAAGGACAGCGCTGGAAGCACGCCCGAGTCGGGCGTGCCGAAAGCGTTCCTTCCAAGGCATGTCCGTGCCTCTGTCGGGGCGCAAGTAGTCACGCCCCTTCAGTTACGGTCAGTTCGGTGGGCAACTCCTGTAGAAAGGAAGAATGAACATGAGAATCCTGAACGCGAAAAACAGCAAATCCCGAGAGGAAGCTGTGAAAAGGCGAATTGCGAATGGTTCGATTCTCGGGATCGCACTGTTACTGACCCTACAGACGACCGCCCACGGACAGAGCGCACCTCATCTCCTGACCCCGATCAAACCCGATGGTGACACGCCCGTAGTCATCGAGTGGGAGAGCGACCCGGCAGGTGTTTACACCGTCGAATACAGCGTCGGATTGAACGGCGATTGGCGTATCGTGGAACGGGATTTGCCGTCACAGGGCACGACGACACGCTGGTCCGACCGAGGCAACCCGGATTAC
>JBBIJZ010000007.1:0-10874 GCA_037445715.1 Verrucomicrobiales bacterium
CGCCGGGGGATTCATCTCCGGACTTTGACGCATCCCGCTTTCACGGGCAGCTTACCCACGAAACCACAGTCATCTCATGACCAGCGACACTTCCACCGGCAAGACCGCTCGCCGGTTCGCCGCCGCCGCGCGGTGGACCGCCGGGGCAATGCTCTGCGCGTGCTCCGCCGCCGCCGATTGGCCCTTGTACCGTGGCCCGACCGGCGACGGCATCTCCACCGAGCGTATTCGCACCAACTGGACAGCCGAGCCGCCGCGGTTGCTCTGGCGCACGCCGCTGACCAACGGCCTGTCCTCGGTCACCGTCAGCGGCGGGCGGGTGTTCACCCAGGTGCGCACCGGCAGCATGTCAGACGGCACGGAGCATTGCCTGGCCCTGGACGCAGCCACGGGTCAGATCCTCTGGACCCGCGCCGTGGACACGGCGAGGTATCCGGACGGAGGCGTTGGAGGCGACGACGGCCCGCGCAGCACGCCGGTGGTGCGGGACGGTCGCGTGTACGTGCTGGGCAGCTATCTCCAACTCCACTGCCTGGACGCCGCCACGGGAGAGCCGGTCTGGTCGCGCGACCTGCGGACCGAGTTCGGCGGCAACGTCATCCCCTGGCAGAACGCCGCCTCGCCGTTGATCGAGGGCGACCTGGTGCTGGTCAACCTCAACGCCGGTGCCCAGCGGCTGGCCGCCTTCCGGCTCAGCGACGGCCGCCTGGTCTGGCGTCGCCACAACGACGCCATGACCCATGCCACGCCCCTTGCCGCCACCATCGCGGGCGTCCGTCAGGTCATCTTCCTGACCCAGGGCGGACTCGTGGCCGTGAATCCGGCCGACGGCGCCCTGCTCTGGCGCTTTGCCCCGTTGCCGTACAGCACTTCGATCGCGGCCAATCCGGTCGTGGAAAGCAACGTGGTGTTCTACTCCGGCGCCTACAACATGGGCTCGGCGGCGGCGCGCATCCTGGCCTCGGGCGGCGGTCTGAGCCCCCAACAACTCATGGGCCGCCGCTCCTCGCGCATGATCCACTGGAGCACGCCGGTGGTGGTGGGCGGCCACGTGTACGGCCTGTTTGGCCAGACCAGCGGCCAGCTTCGCTGCCTGGACCTCGCCAACAACGGCGAATACACCTGGCAGGGACCGCAGTTCGGCACCGGCGCGACGTTGCTGGTGGACGGCAAAATCCTCGTGGCCGCCGAAGATGGCCAGATCGTGCTGGTGGAACCGGACCCCGCGCAGTACCGCGAGATCACCCGCTTCCGCGCCACCAACGGCCGCATCTGGAATTCGCCCGCGCTCAGTGACGGGGTGTTGTACGTGCGCGCCACCACCGAACTGGCCGCCTTCCACGTGGCGCCGCCCTTGCCGCCGCCGCTGCGCCTGAGCGCGCGTTGGGACCCCGCCACGGCGCGCCTGGTCTTCACGGCCGCCCACCCGGACGGCCAGCCGGTGGACGCCGCCCGCGCGTCCCGCTTGAGCCTCCGCGCCAGCCCCGACCTTGCCCGGCCGCGCGCCGCCTGGGCCCCCGTGCCCGTGACCTGGACGCCCGTCGGCAGCGGGCTGCAAGCCGAACTGACGCTCGCGCCGGACCTGCCCGCGCAGTTTTACTGCGTGGCGGAAACGCCGTGAGCCGACGGCCGGGTCACCCTGTGGCCCGGCCCGTGCGTCGCAGCCCCGGCCCCGGCCAGCCGGCACCCGCCGGACGAGGGCGGGCAAGTACTCCAGACGCTTCGCGCCGCGTCGGGCGCGCCTACTTCGCGGCAGCGTTTGGAGTGCGGCCGCTGCCTGCCGCTTTCCGTGCCAGCGACAGCCCCACGATCCGAAGCGCACCCGCTTTCGCTCCTTGAACTTCGGACTTCGGCCTTCGCGCAGCACCTCCGCGCTCGGCTTTCGACCTTCGACCTTGTTTTGTGGTGCAGGCCTCCGGCCTGCACAGGGCAGCCGGGACGGCTGCACCACAATCCGCAGCCCGATCGGCTGCACCTCAGCGCCGGCAAGCCGGAGCAGGCTACCTGCCCGTCCCCCGCCAGCCTGCGCGCCTCAGAGCGCCCGCCGGAGGATGCCGGTCAGTTCCTCACGGGTCAGGCGGATGGGGTTTGCCTGCATGCTACTGGCCTGGGCGGCTTTTTCCACCACCGCGGGCACCTCGGCCTCGGTCAACCCGTAGGTGCGCAGCGGCGGTATGCCCAGGGTCTCCACCAGGTGTTGCACCCAGTGCACGCCCTCCTCGCTGCCAGCCTGCGGGCGGCCGGTCAGCCAGCAGGCGATCCGGGCATAACGCTCCAGGGCGGGCGAGGCCGGCTGCCGCTCGCGCAGGGCGCGGAGGTTGGCGGCCATGACATGGGGCAGGAGCGCGGCGCACACCGCACCGTGCGGGGCGGGAAACATGCCGCCAATGGGGGCAGCAAAGCCATGCACCGCGCCCAGGCCCGCGTTGGCCAGGGCCAGGCCGCTGAAGAGGCTGGCCAGGGCCATGTCTTGGCGGGCCTCGAGGTCGCGGCCGTTTGTACAAACCCGGGGCAGCGCACGGGCCGCGCGCTGGATGCCCTCGGCGCAGAGGGCGTCCACCAGCGGATTCGCGCGAAGGCACACGTACGGTTCGATGAGTTGCGTCAGTGCGTCCAGGCCCGTGGCGGCGGTGATGGCCGGAGGGAGGTCCAGGGTCAGTTCGGGGTCCACCACGGCGACCCGGGGCAGCAGGTGGGGACTGCGCAGGCTGACCTTGAAGCGGTGTTCGGGCGAGGCGAGCACGCTGTTGCGGGTGACCTCGGCACCGGTGCCGGCGGTGGTGGGCAGGGCCAGGCACGGCACGCCGGGACGGGGCAGCGGGCGCGCGCGGCCGATGACTTCGAGGTAGTCGAACAGGTCGCCGTCGTTGCCCACCAACGCGGCGATGGCCTTGGCGGCGTCCAGCGCGCTGCCCCCGCCGAAGCCGATGACCAGGTCGCAACCCAGCTCCCGCGCCCGGGCGACCCCCTCGAGGACCCGCGTGGTGGTGGGCTCGCCAGGAATGGGAAACAGCGTGCCGGACACGCCCTGAGCCGCCAGCCGACTCAACAACCCGGCCGCGCGGTCCGGCGAACGGCCGGTGACGACCAGCGCCTGGTGACCCAGGGCCGCGGCCAGGGGCCCGATTTCCGTGAGGGTGCCGGGCCCGAAAAGAATGCGGCTGGCGGTGGCGAATTCAAAGCGCATGGGTCGGTCGTGTTGGCTCGGGGGCAGGGGGCACGGCGCCGCCCTGCTGGTCCCGCCCGGCCGGGGACTTACCAGGCGGTGTCCTCGGGAAAGACGTTTTCGTATTTCACGCTGGTGCGCGACTCGGCCATCAGGGGCGCCACGGTGTCGCGCCAACGGGCGTAGTGGGCGGTCGCCTTGTGCGCGGCCGGCGCGTCCGGGGTGCGGTAGGCCTCCAGGAGGACGAAGCGCGTGGGGTCGTCGCTTTGTTGGAGGACGTCGAACCGGGCGATTCCCGGTTCCTGGAGGCTGTGGCGGGCGTTTTCGAGCGTGGCCGTTTTGAAGGCCTCGACAGCCCCGGGTTTGACGCGGACGTGGACCAGGACAACCAACATGGCCGGCAGTATTGCCCCGGGCGTGGTCGGGGCAATGCGTTTTTCGCGGCGGCGCCCGGGCGCAAGCGCCGGCGGCGGCTCAGTCCTCCGCTTGATCCGCGTCGTCGCGACGGGCGATGGCCTCGGGATGGTCGTCCAGGTTTTGGGACAGGTAGATGTGGCGGACCTCCTGGCCGAAGCCGTGTTTGCGGAAGAACGCCAGGGCCTGTTTGTTGCGCTCGTCGGTGTCCACCAGCATGATGCGGGCGTTGCGCTCGATGAAGCGGCTGGTCAACTGGCGCAGCAGGCGCGTGGCCACGCCGCGGCGTTTGAAGGCGCGGTCCACGCCCAGCCATTCGAGCCAGCCGTAGCGCCATGCACTGCGCGGTTTTTCCATGATCTGCCCCAGGGCGAAACCCACCACCCGCTCGGCGGCCTCGGCCACCAGGCAGGTCTCGCGGTCGGTGGTGTAAAGCCGCACCACCTCGTCCTCGTCCCAGGCCCGGTAGAGCGTGGGCAGCTTTTCCGGGGTGAACAGCTTCTGACCCAGCTCGAAAACCGAGGGGATGTCTTCCAGCGCCAGTTCCCGGATGGTGACGGGAATACTGCCGCGGCGGGCGCGGGGGCGGTGATTGAGCACCTGCCCGTGGAGGGGGGAATTCTCGGACATGGATGAAGGGAACGAGGAAGAAAATTGCAGTCCGCGAGGTTCCGGCACGGCTCAGGATGCACAGCCACGAAAACCGCCCCCCGTCCCGATCAGGACCCCGCCAGGGGGCGGGATCTCGGGCACCGGGGCGCAAGCCGGAACGCGGACCAAAGTCACGTCTGGAGCTTACCCCCGGCTGCGGCGCTGACCAGTGGGAAGTTGTTCACCGACTGCCGGCGAGGGATGCGTTGTGGGAAATCCCGCTGGTTTTGAAAGGGTTGGACCACGATACGCCGGGGTTTACGGGACCTTCGACGCACCGGGTCGAGCGGGGGAACGGAAGCGGTTGAATTGGCCACGGGCAAGGCTGTCATGGCTTGGAGCAAAAGAGGCCAAACTTTCCACAAGATTTGTGTAGTGCGAGGTACCAGTGGGCGGGAGTTTGCTCGCATGAAACTCAAACGGCTCGTTCTGGCTTCGCTTCTTCTGGCCGGGAAGATTTCGTCCGTGCTGGGCGCCGGAGCCGCGCTGCTCGGGTGGAATGACCTGGGCATGCACTGCATGGACGCCGATTTCTCGGTCTTTTCGCTGTTGCCGCCGTACAACACCCTCCATGCGCAGTTGATGGTCAACGGCCGGCTGGTGACCGCCGCCGGCAATTACGAGGTGAGCTACGAGGCGGTCGCCGACAGCACCGGCTCGATCAACCGCACCAGTGCGGACAAGACCGATTTTTGGCAGCACGCGCCGGCGCTTTACCTGCCGCCGGGTGCGCCCGAGCTGGCGACTGACCTGGGGCTGGCGGGTTTTGCGATGCCGGGGGCGGCCAACACGCCCCGGGCCATGCGCTTCGACCCGGCAGGGAGCTGGTTCAGCGCCGAAGGCATCCCCATCACGCCCCGGGATGACGCGGGGCGGAACAATCCCTACCCGCTGATGCGCCTGGTGGCCCGCGAGGCGGTTTCGGGCACCGTGCTGGCCCGCGCGGACGTGGTGGTACCAGTTTCGGACGAGATGGACTGCCGCGCCTGCCATGCCTCGGGCACCCGGGCCGAGCCGGCGGCGGGCTGGGCGTGGAATTGTCAACCCCAGCGCGATTATCGCCTGAACATCCTGCAGGTGCATGACGAGTTGAATCTGGGTTCCCCGCTTTACCACAGCGCCCTCCAGGCGGCGGGTTACTCCACCCACGGCCTGCGCGCCACCGCCGAACAGGGCACTCCCATCCTCTGCGCGCGCTGTCACGCCTCGAATGCCCTGCCCGGCACCGGCCTGCCGGACCTTCCCCCGCTGACTCAGGCCATCCACGGCTGGCACGCTTGGGTCACCGATCCGGACACCGGTCAGATGCTGAAGGATGACACGACCCGCGCCGCCTGTTACCGCTGTCATCCGGGCTCGGAAACCCGCTGCCTGCGCGGGGCCATGGGCAGTGCGGTCGCCGCGGACGGCTCCCGCGCCATGGACTGCCAATCCTGCCACGGGAACATGGAAGCCGTGGGCCGGGCCGGACGCCGCGGTTGGCTGGACGAGCCGACCTGCCAGAATTGCCACACCGGCACGGCCGTACGCCACAGCGGCGCCATCCGCTTCACCAGCGTCTTCGATCCCTCCGGCCAACGCCGGGCGGCGGCGGACCTGACCTTTGCCACGGACACTGATGTTCCCGTGGCCGGCGCGTCGTTGTACCGCTTTTCGCGAGGACATGGCGGCCTGTATTGCTCGGCCTGTCACGGCTCGCCCCATGCCGAATTTCCCAGCACCGAGGCCAATGACAACGTGTACAGCCAGGCCCTTCAGGGGCATGCCGGCATGCTGGCCGAATGCACCGCCTGCCATCCCACCATGCCGACGGCTACCGCCGGTGGCCCCCATGGTTTGCACCCTCTGGGCGCCGCCTGGATCAGCCGGCACAAGAGCCCCGGAAAAACGCCCGGCCAATGCCAGCCCTGTCACGGAACCGACCTGCGGGGGACGGTGCTCTCCAGGATGCTGGCCGATCGTACCCTCAGTGCCTTCGGCACCAAGAACTGGTGGCGGGGTTTCCAGGTCGGTTGCTACAACTGCCACAACGGCCCGAACGACGACCACGCCAACCCCAATCGCCCGGCCGTGGTCACCTCCCTCACCACCAACACCACCGCCGGTCAGCCGGTCGCGATCACGCTCCCGGTCACCGACCCGGACAACAACCCGCTGACCGTGCGCATCGTGTCCCAGCCGCGGCACGGCACGGTGGCGTTGAACGGCCGCACCGCCACTTACCGTCCCGAGCCGGACTTTGTCGGCCCCGACACCTTTACCTACGCGGCCTGGGATGGCTCAACCGACTCGAACCTGGGCACGGTCAGCCTTTCCGTCGCGGCGGGCCCCTGCTCGCTGATCCTGAGCGCCCTCGCACCGGGCACACTCGAGGCAGGCACGCCGGCGCCGTTCCGGGCTCGAGTCCGGCGGACCGGTTGCGACCTGCCCGTGACCTTGGAGTGGAACTGGAGCGACAACACGCCGTCCGGCCAGGGTGCGGAGGTTTGTCGGAGCTTTGCCGCGGCCGGCAGCTACCAGTGGCGCCTGACCGCCACCGCCGGCACCCGGAGTGAGAGTTTGACCGGCACGGTGGAAGTCACGGCCGTGATGCCGGTCGAGGTATCCCTGACGGTCAGTCGCAACGGGGCGAACCTGCAACTCGCGTGGCCGATCGGAGCCGCCGGTTACGTGCTGCAGACCTCCCCCAGCTTGGCGGCCCCCGTCTGGCAACCGGTCGGGCTGGTGCCGGAGGTGGTGGGCGACCTGTTCGTGGTCACCCTCTCCGCGACCGCCCGCGAGCAATATTTCCGGCTATTCAAGGCGCCTTGAAGTACCCCCGGAAAATCCTCTGACGCCTGACAAATCGGCTCCCCGGGCACAGGCACGAGGAGGGTCAACCGGCCTTTGGCGGGCGGCCGGCGGCTGCAAAGACCAGTTCGCCCTGCTTGAAGTCCACCGTCACGCGGCTGTGGTCGGTGATCTCGCCGGCCAGCAGCTTGCGCGAGAGCGCGGTCTCGACGTGCCGTTGCAGGAAGCGCTTGAGCGGCCGCGCGCCATAAACCGGGTCGTAGCCCTCGCGGGCGATGTGTTCGCGGGCGGCGTCGGTCAGCTCCAGTTCGATGTGCCGGTCGGCCAGGCGCGCGCGGAGCAGATTCAGTTGCAGGTCCACGATGCGCTTGATCTCGGCCAGGGTCAGCGGCTTGAAGAGCACGATTTCGTCCACGCGGTTGAGGAACTCGGGCCGGAAATGCGCCCGCAGTTCGGCCATGACCCGTTTGCGCACCGGCTCGGCGATCTCGCCTGTCTCGCTGGCGTTTTCGATCAAGTGCGGGCTGCCGATGTTGCTGGTCATGAT
This sequence comes from Verrucomicrobiales bacterium, assembly GCA_037445715.1. Taxonomy (GTDB): domain Bacteria; phylum Verrucomicrobiota; class Verrucomicrobiia; order Limisphaerales; family J093; genus DSVZ01. The sequence goes on from JBBIJZ010000007.1 coordinate 7,569, forward strand.
GATGAGCGTGTTCTTGAAGTCCACGGTGCGCCCGTGGCTGTCGGTGAGCCGGCCGTCGTCGAGAATCTGGAGCAGCACGTTGAACACGTCGTGGTGGGCCTTCTCGATTTCGTCGAAGAGGATCACGCAATACGGCTTGCGGCGGACGGCCTCGGTGAGCTGGCCGCCTTCCTCGTAGCCCACGTAACCGGGCGGCGCGCCGATGAGCCGGGCCACGGCGTGCTTCTCCATGTACTCGCTCATGTCAATGCGCACCATGTTGTCCTCGGTGTCGAACAGCGCCTCGGCCAGGGCGCGGGCCAGCTCGGTTTTGCCCACGCCGGTCGGGCCGAGGAAAATGAACGAGCCGATGGGCCGCTTGGGGTCTTTGAGGCCGGAGCGGGCACGGATGACGGCATCGGCCACGGCCTGCACGGCCTCGTCCTGGCCGACGACGCGCTGGTGGAGAATCTGGTCCAGGCGCAGGAGCTTTTCCTTCTCGCCCTCGAGGAGGCGGCTGACGGGAATGCCGGTCCAGCGGGAGACGACCTCGGCGATTTCGTCGGGCGTGACCTCCTCCTGCAGCAGGCGCGGGCCGCCCTTGCCGGCGGCGTCCACTTTGGCTTCGAGCTCGCGCAATTGTTTTTCGAGGGCGGGAATGCGGCCGTACTGGTATTCGGCCACGCGGGCCAGGTCGTTCTGGCGGCGGGCCTTTTCCATCTCGGTGCGGGCCAGTTCGAGCGCCTCGCGCAGTTGCTGGATGTCGTCCACGACACGCTTTTCGGCCTCCCACTGGGCCTTGAGGGCGTCGCGTTGGCTCTTGAGGTTGGCCAGGTCTTTTTCGAGCGCGGCGAGGCGTTCGCGGCTGGCCTCGTCCTTTTCCTTCTTGAGGGCTTCGCGCTCGATCTCGAGCTGGGTCAGGCGGCGCTCAAGTTGTTCCAACTCTTCCGGCATGGACTCCATCTCGGTGCGGAGCTTGGCGGCGGCTTCGTCCACGAGGTCAATCGCTTTGTCGGGCAGGAAACGGTCGGAGATGTAGCGGTGGGAGAGCTGGGCGGCGGCCACCAGGGCGGCGTCCTGGATGCGGACCTTGTGGTGGAGTTCGTAGCGCTCGCGCAGGCCGCGCAGGATCGAGATGGTGTCCTCGACGCTGGGCTCGTTGACCATCACGGGTTGGAAGCGGCGTTCGAGGGCGGCGTCTTTTTCGATGTGCTGGCGGTATTCGTTGAGCGTGGTCGCGCCGATGCAATGCAGTTCGCCCCGGGCGAGCATGGGTTTGAGCATGTTGCCGGCGTCCATCGCGCCTTCGGCCTTGCCCGCGCCGACCATGGTGTGGATTTCGTCAATGAACAGGATGGTCTGGCCCTGGGCCTTGGCGATCTCCTGCAGGACGGCTTTGAGGCGCTCCTCGAATTCGCCGCGGTATTTCGCGCCGGCAATGAGCGCGCCAAGGTCCAGTTGCACGATGCGCTTGTCTTTGAGGCTGTCGGGCACGTCGCCAGCCACGATGCGCCGGGCCAGGCCCTCGACGATGGCGGTCTTGCCCACGCCCGGCTCGCCGATGAGCACGGGGTTGTTCTTGGTGCGGCGGGAGAGCACCTGAATGCAGCGGCGGATTTCCGTGTCGCGGCCGATGACCGGGTCGAGCTTGTTCTGCGCGGCCAGGCGGGTGAGGTCGCGGCCATACTTTTCCAGCGCTTCGTAAGTGGCCTCCGGGGTGGGACTGGTCACGCGCTGGTGGCCGCGGACTTCGGTCAGCGCCTTGAGGAAGTCTTCGCGCCGCACGCCGAGGCTCTTGAAAATCTTGCCGATGCCCGTGCCGGGCGGCTCGTCGAACATGGCCAGCACCAGGTGCTCAACCGAGACGTATTCGTCCTTGAGTCGTTTGGCTTCGTCCTGGGCTTTGACGAGCAGCTTGTTGAGGCGTTGGGTGATGTACACGCCCTGGCCGGTGAGGTCGCTACCGGAGACGCGCGGGATGCGATTCAGTTCCTCCTCGACCTTGGCCTTCAGCAAGTCCGGCGCGACCTTGGTCTTCTCGAAGAGGCGCGGCACGAGGCCGCCTTCCTGTTCGAGCAAGGCCAGCAGGAGGTGCTCGACGTCCACTGCCTGATGCTGGTGGCGGGTGGCGATGTTCTGCGCCTCCATGAGGGCGCTTTGGGATTTCTCGGTGAATTTGTTCAGGTCCATAAAGCGAATCAGGGGTTTGGGAATTTACGTAGCGCAGACTTCCAGTCTGCCGTGTCGCGGATTGCCAATCCGCGCGGCCAGCAAACAACCGGTCGCACCGGGTCGGCCGAGGCCCTGCCGGCTGGAAGCCGGCGACACGGCAGGTTGGAAACCTGCGCTGCAGGAAACGGGCTTGCTGGAATTACAGGAATTCCTAGCCTCCCGCCATGCCGGAACGAGAACCCAATCCCGATTTGCAACGGGTTCGATACGAGCTTCGCGCTACCGGCCTTCCCGCAGAGACGCCGAATCGGCTGCGCAGCGGGATTCACTCGCGCGGTTACCTCCCGCACGTGAAACGCGAGGGTGCGAGCTATTTCGTCACTTTTCGGTTGGCCGATTCGTTGCCACGGGAAGTGTTGTTGGACTTCGAGCGGCAACGCGCCGAGGCGGTTCGCAAGCTGCCGGCAAACGATCGCCTCGGGCGGGAAACCGCCAATCGCGAATTGCTTCGGAAAATCGAGCGCTACCTGGACCGGGGAGTGGGCGCTTGCCATCTGCGCCGACCGGAGATTGCGGCGATGGTGGCGGAGGCGTTGCGCTTTTTTGACGGCAGTCGGTATCAACTCCACGAGTGGGTGGTGATGCCCAACCATGTGCACGTGTTGGTGTGGCCGATGCCCAATCAGGTGCTCGGTGAAATCGTCAAAAGCTGGAAACAATTTACGTCGCTGCGCGCCAAGCGACTCCTTGGACTGCGGGAAAGCCGATTCTGGCAGCCGGAGTCTTTCGACCACTGGGTTCGGAACGACGAAGAGCGCGGGCGGATTTCGCGGTATATACGAAACAATCCCGTTGCGGCCGGTCTTTGCGCCACGCCGGAAGAATGGCGTTGGAGCAGTGCCTGGCGCGGAGGTGTCACACCATAGCGCAGACTTCCAGTCTGCCGTGTCGCGGATTTCCAATCCGCGCGGCGCGCGAACTTTCGGGCGCACCCGACCGGCGGAAACCCCGCCGGCTGGAAGCCGGCGATACGGCAGGTTGGAAACCTGCGCCACAGCAGCGCCGCCCTCCTGAGCGTTCAATGGGAAGCAATCACTCGGTAGCGCAGACTTCCAGTCTGCCGTGTCGCGGATTTCCAATCCGCGCGGCGCGCGA
>JBBIJZ010000007.1:10974-12644 GCA_037445715.1 Verrucomicrobiales bacterium
TAGCGCAGACTTCCAGTCTGCCGTGTCGCGGATTTCCAATCCGCGCGGCGCGCGAACTTTCGGGCGCACCCGACCGGCGGAAACCCCGCCGGCTGGAAGCCGGCGATACGGCAGGTTGGAAACCTGCGCTACGGCGAGACGCTCGCCTCGCGGCCACAGGAGGAGGAGTTGTGTCAGCCACAGCTTCATCGGCGGGGGCTTTTGGACGGGGCTTTGGCCAGTGCCAGCGCAAGGACGTCGTCCACGGTTTCGACGGTTTTGATCTCGAGCTTTTCGCGGACCTCCTCGGGCACGTCGGGCAAATCCTTTTCGTTGAGTTTGGGGATGAGCACGGTGCGGATGCCGGCGCGGAGGGCGGCCAGGGTCTTTTCCTTGAGACCGCCGATGGGCAGCACCAGGCCGCGCAGGGTGATCTCGCCGGTCATGGCCACATCGGCGCGCACCGGGCGGCCGCTGAAGAGCGAGGCGATGGCGGTGAACATGGCCACGCCGGCGGACGGGCCGTCCTTGGGCACAGCGCCGGCGGGCACGTGGATGTGGAGGTCCACTTCCTTGAAGGCATCGGGCGCGATGCCGAGGTCCTTGGCCCGGCTCTTGACGAGGCTCAAGGCGGCCTGGGCGCTTTCCTTCATCACGTCGCCAATCTGGCCGGTGAGGAGGATGTTGCCCTTGCCCGGATAGCGCAGCGCCTCGATGTGCAAAATGTCTCCGCCGGTTGGCGTCCAGGCCAGCCCGGTGACCACGCCGGGACGACCGGTGGTGAGTTTGCTTGCGCGAATGTATTTGGCCGGGCCGAGGATTTTTTCCACCTCGCGGGGCGTCACGATAAACTCGGTGAGTTCCCCTCGGGCCACGCGGGCGGCGACGTGCCGGCAGATGGCGGCGATCTGGCGTTCGAGTTCGCGCACGCCGGCCTCGCGGGTGTAGTCGTTGAGGAGCCGCTGGAGCGCGGCGGTCTCGAACCGGCACTGGCCGTTCTTCAAGCCGTGTTCCTTGAGCTGGCGTTTGACCAGGTAGCGCCGGGCGATTTCGAGCTTCTCGCGGTCGGTGTAGCCGGGGATTTCGATGACCTCCATGCGGTCGCGCAGGGCAGGCGGCACGGTGTCCATCTGGTTAGCGGTGCAAATGAACATGACCTGCGAGAGGTCGAAAGGCACGTCGAGGTAGTGGTCCACGAAGGCGTGGTTCTGGCTCGGGTCGAGCACTTCGAGCAGCGCGCTGGCGGGGTCGCCGCGAAAATCCGTGCCCAGCTTGTCAATCTCATCGAGCATGAGCACGGGGTTGCGCGAGCCGGCGCGGCGGATTTCCTGAATCAGGCGGCCGGGCATCGAGCCGATGTAGGTGCGGCGGTGGCCGCGGATTTCGGCCTCGTCATGCACGCCGCCCAGGCTCAGGCGCGAGAACTTGCGGCCGAGGGCGTCGGCGATGGACTGGCCGAGGCTGGTCTTGCCCACGCCGGGCGGGCCGAGGAAACAGAGGATCGGCCCGTGGCCTTCGGGGTTGAGCTTGCGCACGGCGAGATACTCGATGAGGCGGCGTTTGACCTTCTCCAGGTCGAAATGATCGCGATCGAGAATCTTCTGCGCGCGGTCCAGATCGAGGTTGTCCTCGGTGAGTTTGCTCCAGGGCAACTCAGCGAGGACCTCGACGTAGCTGACAATGACCGAATA
>JBBIJZ010000007.1:12744-68230 GCA_037445715.1 Verrucomicrobiales bacterium
GTTTGCTCCAGGGCAACTCAGCGAGGACCTCGACGTAGCTGACAATGACCGAATATTCCGGGCTGGCCGGATGGAGATGGCTCAGGCGACGCAGTTCGCGCTCGGCCTGTTCCATGACCGCTTCGGGCGGCTTCGCTTCGGTGAGGCGTTTGCGGAGTTCCTCGATTTGCTGCTCGACGCCTTCCTCGCCCTCGCCGAGTTCCTTTTGAATGGCTTTGAGCTGTTCGCGCAGATAGGCCTTGCGCTGCTGGTCGGAGAAGGAGGAGGAGACGTCCTTCTGGATTTTCTGCTGCAGTCGGGCCAGTTCAAGCTGGGTGTTGACGCGCTGGTGGACCAGGCGGACGCGCCGGGCAACGTCCAGTTCCTCGAGCAGCTCCTGCTTCTGCGACGTTTCGAGGTTCAACGTGCCGGCCAGAAAATCAGCCAGTTGTCCCGGGCCTTCGATGTTCAGCAAGGTGATCCTGGCGGGCTCGGCTTCCTCGCCGCCCAGTTCAAAGAGCTTGAGGGCGGCTTCGCGCAGGCCGCGCACCGCGGCTTCGAAGGCCTTGTCGCCGCTCGGCGGCAATTTCGAGGGCAGGACCTCGACTTCGGCCCGGATGAACGGATGGGTCAACAGCACCTGGCGCCGCGCCACTCGCTCCAGGGCCTGGACCACAATGACGACCTGTTCCTCTCCGCTGCGAATGAGCTTGAGGACCGTGGCGGCCACGCCCACCGGATAGAGGTCATCCGGGCCGGGCTCGTCCTGCCGGGGATTTTTCTGGGCGAAGACGCCGATGACCTTGGACTGGGCGAGGGATTCTTCGAGCAGTTTCCGCGAGGAAGGCCGGCCAATGTTCAGGGGCACGACCATGCCGGGAAAGAGGACGGTGTTCCGGACCGGGAGAATGGGGAGCACGCCGGGAATCGCCGGCGGTTCGGCCGGCCGGGAGGCGGCGTCGGCGGCCTGGTCCGCGGGGGGCGTCACGGTTTCGGTTTCCGCCGGGGTGGAGGCCTCGCGGCTGGCGGCGGGTGGGGGGGAGGCCGGCCGGGGGCGGCGACGCGCGACGAGGGTGGCGGTGCGGCTTTTCATGGGGCGGTTTTGAACGGCAGGTGAATCCACAACCAGCCGTCGCGTTGCTCGGCGGTGGTGCGTTCCGGGTCAATCTCCTCCGGCAGGCGGAGATCGCGCTCGAAGGCGCCGGCGTCAATTTCCATGGCCAGGACCTGCAGGGGTTCGGTGGTGGGGGACGCCGGTTGGGGCGGCGCCCGGTGTCCCCGAATGCGCAATCGCCGCGGCTCGGCGCAAACGGAGAGGTCCCGGCGGTTGACGCCCGCCAGGTCCACGCACACCACCAGGCGGTCGGGACAGCGATAGACATTCACCGGCGGGGTCCAGCATGGCGTGGCGCGGAACTGCGTGGCCTGCAGGCGGAGGTATTCGCCCATCAGCGACCGCAGTCGGCGTTCGACCTGCTCCAGGTGCCATTGGACAAAGTCGCTCATGTCGGAAGAGTGGTCGGGATCGGTTCGGACAGCCAGCGCAAGACGCGGAAATGAAGGGCGCGGTCGTTGAGCCCTTCCAACTCACACAGCGCATCGAGGAAGTCGCGGCCCTCGATCAGGTAGCAGTGATCGCCGTGGAACAGGGCCACGACCAGCAGCACCGGATTTTCCGGGTCCACCCCCTGCACCCGCAGATACCGCACCAGCAACGGGAAGGTGGCGTCGCGAAACGCCTCCCAGCTTCCCTGCGCGGGCAGGGTGACCTCGTAAATCACCGGGGCGACCGCGGCGCGGTCGAGCAGTTCGCGCCGGGCGCGGTTGTATTCGGGCCCCGGCACCACGCGAAAAGCGCGGCCGAGCAACCGGGCGCGAAAGTCACTCATGTTGGGCGGGCGGCGCGCGGTGGTTGGTGGGGGTTGCCGGGGTGGGGACGGGGGCCGGCAACGGCGGGACCGGTTCGCGCGCCTGCGGCATTTCGCGGCCCACCAGCCGGTAGAACTCCGGTCCGTCCAGGGTTTCTCGGGCCAGCAATTCCGCGGTGACCTTTTCGAGCTGGTCGCGGTGTTCGGTCAGAAGCTCCCTGGCCTTCGCGTAGGCGTGGTCGAGGAGGGACTTGACCTCCTCGTCAATTTCGCGGGCGGTCTGCTCGGAGCAATCGCGTTGCCACGGGGTTTCGGCCCCGGCGAGGAACAGCGGCTGGCGCTGGACGCAGTGGACCAGACCGATGCGCTCGCTCATGCCGTAGAGGGCGACCATCTGCCGGGCGATGGCCGTGGCGCGCTCGAGGTCATTTTGCGCGCCGGTGGAGACCTCCCCGAACACGATTTCCTCGGCGGCGCGCCCGCCCAACAAACCGCAGAGCCGGTCAAACAACTCGGCCCGCGTGAGGAGGAATTGGTCCTCGCCGGGCAGTTGCAGGGTGTACCCGAGTGCGGCGCGCCCGCGCGGCACGATGCTGATCTTGTGCACGGGGTCGGCGTGCGCGCTGTGCGCGGCGACGAGCGCGTGGCCCACCTCGTGATAGGCCACGCGGCGTTTCTCCTCGGCATGGAGCCGGCGGCTGCGGCGCTCGGGGCCGGCCACCACTTTTTCGATGGCCGCCTCGAGGTCCTCTTGCGTGATGGCCGCGGCCTGGCGCCGCGCCGCCAGCAGGGCGGCTTCGTTGAGCACATTGGCCAGATCCGCACCGGAGAAACCGGCCGTGGCGGCGGCCAGGCGGCGGAGGTCCACGTCGGTGGCGAGCTTTTTGTTGCGGGCATGGACCTTGAGGATGGCCTCGCGGCCGTCGAGGTCGGGGGCGTCCACCACGATTTGCCGGTCGAAGCGGCCGGGCCGGAGGAGCGCGCGGTCGAGGATTTCGGGCCGGTTGGTCGCGGCCAGGAGGATGACCCCGGTGTTGGCCTCGAAGCCGTCCATCTCGACGAGCAGGGCGTTGAGGGTTTGCTCGCGCTCGTCGTTGACCGCGCCGACGTGCACGCCGCGCTGGCGGCCGATGGCGTCCAGCTCGTCAATGAAGATGATGCAGGGGGCGTGCGCCTTGGCCTGCTGGAACAGGTCCCGCACGCGGGCGGCGCCCACGCCCACGAACATCTCCACAAAGTCCGCCCCGCTCAGGCTGAAGAAGGGCACCCCGGCCTCCCCGGCCACGGCGCGGGCCAGCAGGGTCTTGCCCGTGCCGGGCGGGCCGACCAGGAGGGCGCCCTTGGGGATGCGCGCGCCCAGTTCCTGGTAGCGCGCGGGGTTTTTGAGGAAGTCCACAATCTCCCGCAGCTCCTGCTTGGCCTCCTCGCAGCCGGCCACGTCGTTGAAGGTGACGCCGGTGTTTTTGTCCACGATGAGTTTGGCGCGGCTCTTGCCGATGCCCAGCACGCCCTCGCTGGCGGCGGAGAAACGGCGGGCGAGCAGGCCCCAGATCAGCATCATCAGGCCGATGGGCAGCACCCAGGCCAGGAGAAACTGGGCAATGGCGCTGGGGCGCGTGCCGGTGAATTCGACCCCGGCGGCCTGGAGTTCCTTGACCAGGTCGGGGTCTTCGACGCGCACGGTGCGGAAGAAAAACGGTTTGGTTTCTGCCAGCGCGCGGCGCAGCCCCTGGGGCACGTCGGCGCGGTTGGTGTCCGGGGTCTGGAGCACCGGCTCGGCGGGCGCGGCGTTGGTTTGGCGCGCGGCCAGGGGAACGATGCGACCGACGATTTCGTCGGGCTTGACGGCCGCTTCGACCACCTCGCGGCGTTCGAGGTGCGCCTTGAACTGGCTGTAGGGAATGGTGCGAACGGCGAACTGGCTGAAGTAGTCCTGCCACACCCAGAGGACGAGCAGCGTGGCCAGGACATACCCCAGCAGGAGGCGCGCCTGGGGGTCAAATTGGCCGGGCAGCCGGATTTTGGGCGGAGACTTTTTCATGGGTCGGGTGACGCGGGAACTGTCCCGGGTTGTCCTGCGGGCCGCGGGCCGCGGTGGGCTTCGGGGGAGGGCCGGGGGAGTGGTTTGCGCATGGCAAGGACCGGGCCGGATTGGGAACTGTGTTCAGAACAGGGGCGTGAAGTCGTCACGCGATCCGATGGTTTCCGCGGGCCTCGGGCGCAGGGGTTCCGGCGCGGGCCGGGGCCGCACCAGGGGTTCGGCGTGGCGGACAAGGGCGGCAGAGCGCCGCCGCCGGGCGGCGGCAAGTTGGGCGTCGTAGCGGCGGCGGCGCTGTGGATCGGCCAGCACTTCGTAAGCTTGTTGCAGTTCCAGGAAGGGCTCGCTTTCCCGATCGGAGACGTCCGGGTGCAATTCCCGGGCGCGGCGGCGGTAGGCGGCCTTGATCTGGCGCGCGGTAGCATCCGCCGAAACTCCCAGAATTTGGTAGTCGTGCCCGGGCATGGCGGGCTCCCGATTTGACCGGGTTAACGTCGGTTGGGCCGGGCCTGCACCACCACGTAGCGGCTGCCGCCCTGGCTCCAGATGCGCAACAGCACGCTGCGGCCGCGGATGGTCTCGCTCAGCCGCACGGCTTCGTCGGCGTTGGTCACCCGTTGGCGGTTGATTTCGAGGATCACGTCGCCGGGGCGCAACCCGGCAGCGGCGGCGGGCGAGTTGGGGTCCACTTCCACGACCAGCGCCCCCTGGAGTTGCGGCGGCAGGCTGTACAGACGGCGGGCGCGCGCATCAATGTCGTCCACGGTCACGCCGTCCAGGAGGTCTGGTTCCTGGCTGCGCCGCAAGCCACCGGAGCGGCCGCCCCCGGCCCGGGCCAGGCCCTCGGCCGGCAGCTCGCCCACCTTGACGGTGAGGGTTTCCTCCTTGCCGTCGCGGAGGATCTTGAGGTTGGCACGCGTGCCGGGGGCGGTCTGGGCCACCATGATGCGAAGGTGGCGGCTGTCGTTGACCTTCTTGCCGTTGAATTCGACGATGACGTCTCCCTCTTTGAGGCCGGCCGCCTCGGCCGGCGAGTCCTTGGTGACTTCGCCCACCAGGGCCCCGGTGTTTGCGGGCAGCTTGAATTCGCGGGCCAGCTCCGGGGTGACGGGTTGAATCATCACGCCCAGGTAACCGCGGGTGACCCGGCCCTCGGTGATCAGGCGCTCCATGACGAACCGGGCCAGGTTGACCGGGACGGCAAAGCCGATACCGACGCTGGCGCGGACGGGGCTGGCGATGGACTGGTTGATGCCCACCAGCCGGCCCTCGAGGTCCACCAGGGCCCCCCCGGAGTTGCCGGGGTTGATGGGGGCATCGGTTTGGATGAAATCCTCATAGTCCACAATGCCCATGCCGCCGCGGCCCTTGGCGCTGACGATGCCGGTGGTGACGGTCTGGCCGACGCCGAAGGGATTGCCGATGGCCAGCACGGTGTCGCCCACCTCCAGCTTGTCACTGTCGGTCAGGGGGATGGCCGGCAGGTCGGTGGCTTCCACCTTGATGACCGCGATGTCGGTCTGCGGGTCGGTGCCGATGAGCTTGGCGTCGTACACCGTATTTTTTTCGTCGGCCAGGGCGACCTTGATTTCTTCAGCGTCTTCCACGACGTGGTTGTTGGTGAGGATGTAGCCGTCTTCGGTGACGATGACTCCGGAGCCCAGGCTTTGCTGCTGGCGCTCGCGGGGCGGACCGCCAAAGGGTTCTCCAAAGAAGCGGCGGAAGAAGGGGTCGTCGAAAAACGGCAGCCACTCGGGAGCCTGACGGAGGGTCTTGGTGGAGTAGATGTTGACCACGCTGGGGGCGACTTTTTTGACCACCGGCGCCAGGCTGGCGGGCCGTGGGCGGTCGCGATTGATCGGAGCGGGGTCCACCTTGAGCCGCGGTGGCTCGCCGGCGAAGAGCCCGGGGAGACCGGACAGCCACAGGGCGAGGAGAAGGGTGGTTTGCAAGCGAAGTGAACGAGTCGTTGTTTTCATACGTCGGGTTGGATTCGCAACGGACCGTTTTGCTCAAAGCGGGTCAAAAATCCCCAAAATCGTCACCGCTCAGCTTTCGCCACAGCCAGCCCACCAGCAAGGTCACCACCCCGGCCGCAATCAACGTGCCGGCGAACAGCCAAACCAGGATGCGGGGGTATATCAGCACCAGCAGGCCGGCCAAAATCAACCCGACTCCGGGGACCCACAGCCCCACGTCGGGCTTTGGGGTGCGGACGGCCGGGTTTTTATGGAAGAACCGGTCCCACATGGCCGTACTCCGAGCCAGGAAGTTGTGGCGACTTCAAGCGGCGAAAGTTTGCTCCAAAAAAACACCGCCCGTTGGGCGGTTTAATCCGCGCCGGCCCGGCGTTGGTATCGGCCGCCCGCTGGGCTGACCGCCGGGCGGGGGAGGGGAAGGATATGCGCTCCTCCCCCATCGCGGTGTGATCCTGAGTTAGCTGACCTTGACCTCGATCTGTTTGGGTTTCGCGGCTTCGCTCTTGGCCACGTGGACCTTGAGCACCCCGTCTTTGAACTCGGCGGTCACCTTCTCCGAATCGGCGTCATCGGGCAGCGTGAAACTGCGCACGAAGCTGCCGTATGCCCGTTCGATGCGGTGATACCGTTTGCCCTTTTCCTCTTTCTCCAGCTTGCGCTCGCCCGACAGGGTGAGCACGCCGTTTTCGACCGTCACCTTCACGTCCTCCTTCCGCATCTCGGGCAGTTCGGCCTTGATGAGGTATTCCTTGTCATCCTCGATGATGTCCACCAACGGGAGCCATTCGGACACCGTGATGGATTCCTGGCCATCGCCACGACGCGGCGTGGTGAGGTTGAACACGCTCAGGAGACGGTTTTGCAGTTCTTCCATTTCCCGGAAGGGATTCCAACGAGTCAAAGCAGTCATTGTTGCCAGCCTTTCCCCGGCGGACAGCCTGTTCTGCCTCGGGTGGATTGGCCGCTGTCCGCCGGGGTTTCAGCCTTTCCACCCGGGCTCGCTGCACCTTAGGGCACTAGCCCAAGGTTGCGAGCTGCCTCCTTGTGATCATGCCACATGCCGAAAACTTTGATTTTTGCAAGTTGCCTGAAATCAATAGAATGGCCATCTGTGCAGCAAGTGCGATGATTCGCCAAGACACAGTTTCCAACCGCAAACCTACAAGAGACAGTGCAGAAATAACACACACCTGCTCATTCCAGCCGTCCGTTTAGTGAGCGACTGGTTTCGGAGTGGCGGCCTAGTTCTGGCTCAGGCGTTTCTTCGGAGCTTCGTACAGCATGGCGTGGGCTTCCCTCAGGATAGCCGGGATGCGGTCGGCAAACGGGCTTCGGGCCACCGCCTGACGCAAGGTGGCGTCATCAAACTCGCGGGCCATTTCGCCCGGGAACCAGTGCTCCGCCTGGCCAAGCAGGTTGTAGCGCATCTTCGCCCAATCCACCATGTCCAGGGCCTTGGCGTAGGTCCACAGGCGCAAAATCTCGCGCACGTTGATTTGGCCCGGGATTTCGAGGTACTCGGGCACCCCCTCGAACCACCGGGCGCACCATTCGGCGCCATGGACGCTTTCCAGTTCGGCGCGCAGGCGGGCTTCAATGGGAGCCACGACCTCGGCCGCACGGTCGTACCAGGCCAGGGCGGCGACGTGCTCATCAAAATCCGACGGACGTGCCACGCCGCAACTGAGGGTGTGCACCTGTGGCCGGGCCAGGCAGTAAAGGTCGTTGAACTGCATGGGGGTCAAAGGGCGGCACAATTCCGCCAGCTTGGGCGACGGTGTGTAGAGCTTCCCGCCCTTGTCGTTGGGGCTGATGATGAAGACCCCCATGTCCCGCCGCGTGGCGGCCTCGATGGCCGGCCAGGTCAGGTCGTACACGAAGTACCAGTGGAGATTCACGTAGTCGAAGCCGTCGCTTTCGATCGCGCGGAGGATGAGGTCGGTTGTGGCGTGGGTGGAGAAGCCGACAAACCGGCAACATCCTTCGCGCTGGAGCTGGCGGGCCTCCTCGAGGCAACCGCCGGGGCGCAGCGACCAGTCCAGGAGCTGGGCGTTGTTGATGCCATGCAGGGCCAGCAGGTCCACATACTCCAGCCGCAGATAGCTCAGGGATTTCTCGAACGTGCGCCGGAACTCGGCCGGGTCGGCCATGGGGGCCACCTTGGTTTGCACCATCAACTTTTCGCGTGGGAAGCGCGCCAACACCGGCCCGAGCTGCATCTCGCTGGTGCCGTAGCCGCGGGCCGTCTCGATGTGGTTGATGCCCAACTCGATCGCGCGGTGGATGCAGGCCTCCAGATTGGCCTGGTTGTCCGCGGGGATCTCTTCGGGGGCGGTGTCCTGCCACTTGTACTGGTACCGCATCCCGCCGCACGAGATGACCGGCATCCGCAGGCCGGTCTTGCCAAACCGACGATAACGCATGGCGGGCAGGGAAAGGAGCGACCTGGAAGACTGCGACATGCGAAAAAGGCTGGCAGGGCGGCCCGTCCGCCGCAACTCCTCCCCGCGTTGGATTGCCGCCGGCCTGCGGTTCAGAACATTTCCGAAGTCCCGTCGGTGGCGACCGCCTTGAACAGCGGCGTGCCGTCCAGCGCCTCGGGGTACTCGAAAATGCGCCCCTCGTAATTGCGGATGACCACCCGGTCCCGGTTGCGGCTGAGCACGTACTCGGGGCTGACCGGCACCTTGCCGCCGCCGCCCGGCGCATCAATCACGTACGTGGGCACCGCGTAACCGGTGGTGTGGCCGCGCAGCGACTCCATGATCTCGAGTCCCCGCCGCACGCTGGCCCGCAAGTGGGCGGAGCCGGCGATCAGGTCGCACTGGTACAGGTAGTACGGCCGCACCCGGCACAGGAGCAGCTTGTGCAGGTGCGCCTTCATCACCACCGGGTCGTCGTTGACGTGCCGCAACAGCACCGACTGGTTGCCCAGCGGGAGGCCCGCATCGGCCAGCCGGCCGAGGGCCGCGCGCACCTCGGTGGTCAGTTCACGCGGGTGGTTGGAGTGAATGCTGATGAACAGCGGGTGGAACCGCCGCAGCACCGCGCACAGCTCCGGCGTGATGCGCTGGGGCAGAAACACCGGAATGCGGGTGCCCAGGCGCAGGAACTCGACGTGGGGGATGGCCCGCAGTCGGCTGAGGAGGTTCTCGAGCTTCTCGTCGCTCAGCAGCAACGGGTCTCCGCCGCTCAGCAACACATCCCGCACCTCGGGATGCGCGGCGACATATTCGATCTGCCGGTCAAATTGCGGGTGAAAATCGTACCCGCTGGCGTTGCTGACCAGCCGCGAGCGCGTGCAGTAACGGCAGTACGCCGCGCAGCGGTCGGTCACCAGAAACAGCACCCGGTCCGGATACCGGTGCACCAGGCCGGGCACCGGCGAATGACTGTCCTCGCCGCACGGGTCGGTCATTTCCCAGGGGGCGGTGAGGGTTTCCTCCAGCCGGGGGATGACCTGCCGGCGAATCGGGCAAAACTCGTCTGCGGGGTCAATGAGGTTGAAGAAGTACGGCGTGATGGCCAGGGCCAGCTTGTGGTTGGCCAGCACCGTGCCCGCGCGTTCTTCGGGGGTGAGGGTGGGCAGCAGCCGCTCCAACTGCTCGAGGGTGGTGATCCGGTGCTTCAGTTGCCAGCGCCAATCGTTCCATTGGGCATCGGGAACCTGCCGCCAGAAGCCGCGGCCGGCGGAGCGGAAGCGCTTGAGTTCCTCGAGGGGACTGGGCGCTGGCGGCTCTTCAGCGCCGGTCGGGGAAGCATCCGTCAACATGTTGGGCGAACGATAGGTGGGGGGGCCTGCTTGTCAAGGAACCGGCCCGGACCGGGGCGCCGGGCGTTGGGCCATTTCGGACCAGCGCGCGGTCAATACCCACGGGCAAGAAAACGGGCGGCCGGAGCCGCCCCTGCAATTCCCGGCCGATTTCTCCGAGAGGTGAACTCAGCTTGCGCTGCGGCCGATCACGCCCTTGGCGCCCTTGGCCACGGCCTTGGCCGGCTCCTTGGGGCGCAAGGCCCGCACCGCGGCACCCGCCCGCCACATTTCCGAATCCCGAATGGCCGCCAGTTCCCTGGCCAGTTGCTCCTGGTAGTCGGGGCGGCCACAGGCCTTCAACACCCGTTCGGCTTCCTTGCCCGAGGCCACGCGTTTGTAGAGTTCTTTGAAGACCGGCAGTACGGCCTTCTTGAACTTCGGTTTCCAGTCCAGCGCCCCGCGCTGGGCCGTGGCCGAGCAGTTCGAGTACATCCAGTCCATGCCGTTCTCGTCCACCAGGCGAATGAGCGACTGGGTCAGTTCCTCGACCGTTTCGTTGAAGGCCTCGCTGGGGCTGTGGCCGTGGGCGCGCAGCACCTCGTACTGGGCCTCCATCACCCCGGCCAGGCAGCCCATGAGCACACCGCGCTCGCCCACCAGGTCACTGTTGGTCTCGTGGGCAAAGGTGGTGGGGAACAGGTAGCCCGAGCCGATGCCGATGCCCAGGGCCAGGCAACGTTCCTCGGCCCGGCCGGTGGCGTCCTGGTAAACGGCGTAGCTCGCGTTGATGCCGGCGCCGCTGAGGAAATTGCGGCGCACGTTCAAACCGGAACCCTTGGGGGCGACCATGATCACGTCCACGTCCTTGGGCGGCACCACGCCGGTCTTCTGGTTGTAGGTGATCGAGAAGCCGTGGGAGAAGTACAGGGCGTCGCCGGGCTTGAGCAGGGGCTTGATGGTGGGCCACAAAGCCTTCTGCACCGCGTCGGCCACCAACAGTTGGAGGATCGTGCCACGCCGCACCGCCTCCGGGATGTCGAAAAGCGTTTTGCCGGGTTTCCAGCCGTCCGCCACGGCACGTTTCCAGCTCTTGCCCTCGGGCCGGCAGCCCACGATCACCTGGAAGCCGTTGTCGCGCAGGTTGAGTGCCTGGGCGGGCCCTTGCACGCCGTAGCCCAAAACCGCGATGACCTCGTTTTTGAGGACCTTGCGGGCCTTGGACATTGGGAATTCTTTGCGGGTGACGACGGTTTCCAGGATGCCGCCGAAGTCAATCTTTGCCATGTCGTGTGTGTGCCTGCTTGCTCGGCCGGATCGGCCGAAGTTTTTTCGGTTCGCCTGCTGGCGGAAGCCGGCATCCTAAGACCGGTACTCCTTGCGTCAAACGCAAATCGGCAACGGAACAGCACTTCGCTCACCTCACCAGGATGGTGGTCGAGACGTGCGGTGCATCTCAGTTTTTGCAACGTGACCGGGGTCTTTACGGGTAGGGCCGCGCTGCAAGCGCGGCCGAAGATGGGGGCACACCCGGCGCCGGCACAGCGGCGCCGTGCCACGTCTCGGACCGTGACGCTCGACCGGTACGTCCTTCGCTTCCAGCCCTGACCAGTGGGGCAACCGGCGCCGCAACCGGGGCAAGAAATTGATATGCCCATCGGACCGTGCGGCGCGCAAAATGGGTTTGACGCTCGGCCGGGCGCGTGGCTAGCTGAGAGCCCGTTTGGGTTCCAGAGTAGCTCAATGGTAGAGCAGCCGGCTGTTAACCGGCGGGTTACAGGTTCGAGTCCTGTCTCTGGAGCCATTTTCTTCAGCTTTGCCCACTTGGACCTCTTGCAAACCAAGAGGTTCCATCATACAGCCTTCCGGGCGTCGGCAGGGCAAGCCCCGCCAGTTACGGGCAATTTTCCGGCCCGTTACCCAACGTTGGCCCAATGCTTTGAGCCGCTAGAACTCCGGTAGGTGCTGCGCGGCGTTTGTGCATTATCCGCAGTCCACCGGCCGCATCGCGTAAACTGAGGAAATGGCCCGCCCGGCCAGCTCTGAGCAAAGAGGGAGGCCTGCCACCGGGGCGTTGCGGCAGTGCCACGCCGGTGTCCTGACGGGAGAATGGCTGCGGAAGACCGCGGTGTAGCGCCGGAGCTTGGCGTCCAGGTTTGAAGCTTTCCGGCTTGAGGGAAGAACACCGGTCGCGCCGGGAATTCCCTCTCCCGGCGGGGCTCACTTGACCACGGGGTTCCCGGCGGCCTGCCAGGCGAGCAAGCCGCCGTCCAGGTGGATGACATGCTTGAAGCCCAGTTGCCGGAAGGTCTCGAGGGCGGCAGTGCTCCGCCGACCCGAGGCGCAGTGGACGAGGTAGGTTTGTTCCCGATCCAACCGGGCCAATTCTTCCACGAACCGCGGCGAGGTGTAGTCAATCAGGCGGGCTCCGTCCAGGTGGCCGGCGGCATATTCCGCGGGGGTCCGCAGGTCCAGTACGGTCAGGTTGGTCCGGGCCAACAGGCGGGCGGCTCCAGGGCCGTCCACGTGCTCGATGCGGAGGGTGGCGCCGGGGGCGTCGGCCGTGGCGGGTGAGCTCGTGCGCGGGCTCGACGGGGCGGGAGGCCCGGCCACGCTGGTCGAACGACTCCCCAAAAACACGGCGGCCAGGGCCAGCAACAACACGAGCAACAGGGCAAGACCGGCGGTTTGCATGGCGGGGAAAGTGACACTTGGGGACGCCGGCGCAAGCGTTCCGGTCCTGAATGGTCCGGAGAGGTGCGGCGTCCATAGGTGGTTTCGCGGGGCGACCGGTTGCGGCCGGCGCGTCCTACTCGTTTGCCAAACCGGTTTGCCCGTGCACGTACCATCGGTTAAGGTGCCCAGACGTTACATGAAGAAGTTTGTCCTCGTCGCCTGTGTGCTGTTGTTAGCCGGGTACCTGGGTTACCGCCAGTGGCCCGCCTGGCGGGAGGCCCTGCCCGGAGCGCGGCCGACGGTCGAGCCGCCCAAGACGGCCCTGGTGATCCAGACCAACATCCAGTTCGCCGTCAGCGCGGCGGGCGAGATCGGCCCCGCCGAGCAGGTCTCCGTGCGGCCCGAGATCAACGGCCGTATCGAGCAGTTGCCGGTGGACGTGGGCGACCGCGTACGCAAGGGCGACCTGCTTTTCGCCCTGGACGACAAGGAACTCCAGCAACAAAAGGCCTCGGCCCTCACCGGCATCGAGCGGGCGCGGTTGGAATTGGAACAGGCCCAACGCAACTACCGCCGCTCGGAAGAACTCTTCGCCGAAAACCTCATCTCGAAGGAGCTCTACGAAAACGCCAAGACCACCTACGACCTGGCCAAAAATTCCCTCGACCGCGCCCAGCGCGAGCTGGCGTTGATCGAGGAGCGGTTGACCAAGACCAAGGTAGTGGCGCCGTTCGATTGTACGGTGCTCACGCGGCCGGTCTCGATCGGCCAGGCCGTCTCGGGCTCGGGCGGCTTCAACAGCGGCACCGAGGTGCTGACCATCGCCGACCTCAACTCGATGGTCATCAATGCCCACATCAACCAGGCGGACGTGCCCCGGTTGCGCGTGAACCAGGAGGTCGAGGTGGCCGTCGAGGCGGTGGTGGGACTGACGGTGACCGGTGTGGTCGAGCGCATCGCCCCGCAGGCCACCATTAAAAACAACATCAAGGGTTTTGCCGCCCGCATCCTGCTCAAAAACGTGGATCCGCGGGTGCGCCCCGGCATGACCGCCAACATCAAAATCCCCGTCGCCTCGGCAGCCAACGTCCTGGCCGTGCCGCTGGCCGCCGTCTTTACCGAAAAAGACCCCGAATCCGGTCGCTACGAGCGGTTCGTGTACGTGGCGCGCAACGGCCGCTTTGCGAAGCAGCCGGTCAAGGTGGGCGTGTCCGACTACTTTTACGCCGAAATCCAGGAGGGGTTGAGCCCGGGCGAAGTCGTGGCGCTGGAATTGCCCAAGGAGTTGCGCGCCCCCGCCGGCGCCGACCGTCTGGCCGGTGGCCGCCCGGGCGCGGCCGGGGCTTCACCCACCCTGCGCGCGGCTGCCGGGCCGGCGGCTTCCACCACCGTGACCAACCGTCCGGCGGGTCCGGCCGCCCCGGGCGGACCCGGGCGACCGGGTGGCGGCGGCCCCGCCGGCAGCGCGCGTTGACCTTTCCTCCTGCCTGTCATGGCCCTGGTCGAAGTCCGCCACGTCAGCAAAATCTACCGCCTGGGCGAGGAGGAAATCCGCGCCCTGGACGACGTCTCGCTGGACATCGAGAGCGGCGAGTTCATCTCGATCATCGGGCCGTCGGGCAGCGGCAAGTCCACCCTCATGCACATCCTGGGTTGTCTGGACACGCCCACCGCCGGGACGGTGAAGCTGGACGGGGTGATGATCCAGGACGCCTCGCCCCGGCAACTGGCCGCCTTGCGCAACCAGAAAATCGGGTTCGTCTTCCAGTTCTTCAACCTCCTGCCCAAGCTCAACGTGGTCCAGAACGTCGAGCTGCCCATGATTTACAGCGGGGTGCCCGGACGGGAACGCCGCCGGCGCGCGCTGGCCGCGCTGGAGGCGGTGGGGCTGGCCAATCGGTGCCGGCACCGCCCCAGCCAGCTCTCCGGCGGTCAGCAGCAACGCGTGGCCATCGCGCGGGCCCTGGTGAACGACCCCCGCATCATCTTCGCGGACGAACCGACGGGCAACCTCGACTCCCACACCGGCGAGGCCATCCTGGGCCTGTTCCGCGAACTCAGCCGCCAGGGCCGCACCATCGTGCTGGTCACGCACGACCCCGAAATCGCCGCGGTCACGCCCCGCCGCATCGAAATCCGCGACGGCAAGGTGGCGCAAAAAGTGGACCTGACGCTGGCCGGGCTGGACCGCCCCGTGATGCCGCCGGGCACCGCGCCGGCCTCCCCCGCTCCGGCATGAAACGCCTGCTGCACCAGGTGCTCTTCGGCGGCATCACCGGCAACGCCTTCACGGTGGACCTGGGCCTGGCCGTGTTGCGCGTGGCGGCGGGGTCGTTGCTCTGCGGGCTGTCGCGGGGGATTCTGTTTCGGCCCGACGGCTGGGGGCCGCCGGGGTGGTTCGTGGACCACGTGGCCACGCTCGGGTTTCCGGCACCGGGGGGATTTGCCTGGGTGGCGTTGCTGACGGAATTTTTCGGCGGGCTGCTGCTGGTGGCGGGGTTGCTCACCCGGCCCGCGGCCCTGCTCAACGCGGTCACCACGGGCGTGGCCGCCTTCGGCCATCACCAACAGCCCACGGCCGACGGCCTGAGCGCGCTGGCCTTCTGCGTGATGACCGGCGTCGTGGCGGTGGCCGGGCCGGGGCGGTACAGCCTGGACGCGCTGGCGCGGTGGTTCGGGCCGCCGCGCGCCCCGCGTCCCTCAATGAGGAGCGAGCCATGAACCGGGAACCTGCTCCGGCAACGCGCGCGTGGGTGGGGCGCTGGCTGCCGACGTTGGGCCCGACGCTGGGGGCGGGCTTTCGAGAAATCTGGGCGCACAAGTTCCGCTCGCTGCTCACCATGTTGGGCATCATTCTGGGTGTCTCGAGCCTGGTGGCGATGTCCGCCCTGGTGAAGGGCATGGAAAACGGCGCCCGGGAGGCGCTCATCGCCATCGGCGGTCTGGAGAAGGTGCGCATCGAGCCGCAAAGCGTGCCGCCGGAGCAAAACCATCTGCGCGACCAGGCGGTGGGCATCACCCTGCACGACGTGCGGGCGCTCGCGGCCAGTGCCCCGCTGGTCCGGCGCATCTCCCCCGAGATGCGCGTGCCGGCCACGCTCAGCGCCAACGGCAAAAACTTTCGTCCCTTCCTCTGCAACGGCGTCTGGCCCGTGGCGCTGGAGATGAGCGAGCACGTCATCGCCCACGGCCGGATGTTCAACGAGATTGACGACGAGGAGGCCCGCAACGTGTGCGTCATCGGCACCGCCACGCGCGACGCGCTCTGGGGCTCGCCCGAGGAGACCGGCCGCGAAATCATCCCCGTGGGCGAGACCGTGTACATCAACGGCGTGCCGTTTACCATCGTGGGAATGTTTCAGCATTACGAGAGCGAGCAGGACCGCCGGCGTCGCGAACTGGCCGCCCGGGAGGCGCCCGCGGGGCGGACCAACGCGGTGAGCGGTCCGGTGCGGGACCGGGGCTGGCGCGGGCGGGGGCGGGGCAACTTCGTCTTCTGGCTCAAGAACGCCACGGTGTACATGCCGTTGAACACGGCCTGGATTCGTTTCCGCAGCGGGGTCAGCGCAACCGCGGGGTTCGGCCCGGGGGGCGGCCGGGGCCCGGGCGGCCCGCCGGTCGTCGAGGCGGCCGGCGACCCGCGGTTGTCGAACCTCGAGCTGAAGATTGCCAGCGTGGACGTGTTGAGCGAGGCGTTGCAGCAGATTCGCAACGTGCTCATGGCCACCCACAAGGGCATCGAGGATTTCAGCTTCCGCACCCAGGAGGACTGGGCCGAGCAGATCAACACCTTCATCCGCAACGCCCGCATCAGCGGCGGCCTCATTGCGGGCATCAGCCTCCTGGTCGGCGGCATCGGCATCATGAACATCATGCTCGCCAGCATCTCCGAGCGCGTGCGCGAAATCGGCATCCGCAAATCCGTCGGCGCCAGCACGGCTGACATCTTCATCCAGATCCTGGTCGAGAGCGTGGTCCTGGCGGTGCTGGGCGGGCTGGTCGGGTTGGCCACCTCGTTTGGCCTGGTGCAACTGATCTCGGGGGTGTCGCCCACGGACAACGCCCCGGTGGTGACGCCCACCGCGCTGTTGGTGGCCTTCAGCTTCAGTGTGGGCATCGGTATCCTCGCCGGCCTCATCCCGGCGGTGAAGGCTGCACGCCTGGACCCCATCCAGGCCCTGCGCTACGAGTAACCCCCGCCCGCCATGACGCTGTTCACCATTCTGGCGGTCGGCCTCAAGGAGGTCTGGGCGCACAAGTTCCGCTCGCTGCTCACCATGCTGGGCATCATCCTGGGCGTGGCCAGCCTGGTGGGCATGGCGGCCATCATCAAGGGCATGGAAAACGGCCTCAAGGAGGCCATGATCGCCATGGGCGGTGCGGACAAGGTACTGGTCGAATCCCAGGAGGTCCCGCCCGAGCAGGAGCATCTGGCCGATCAAGCCCCCGGGCGCACCCTGCACGACGTGCTCGCCCTGCGCGAAAGCGCCCCGTTGCTGCGGCTGGTCTCGCCGGAAATGCGCCTCGAAGGCGCGCTGGTCACCCGGGGCGACAAGCGGGTCTTCCCCTCCGAGGCGGTGGGCGTCTGGCCGGCGGTGTTGGAGATGAACCTGCACACCCTCGAGCACGGCCGTTTCTTCAACGACCTGGACGAGGAAAACGCCCACGCCGTGTGCGTCATCGGCACCGGCATTCGGGATGAACTGTTCGGCTCCCCGGAGGAGGTCGGCCGCGAGATCATCCCCATCGGCGAGACGGTGCTCATCAACGGCCAGCCCTTCACCATCGTGGGCATGTTCCAGCACTACGAGGGCGAGCAGGATCGCAAGCAGCGCGAACTCGCCGCCCGCCAGCCGCGCGAGCCGCAGGCCGGCCCCGCCCGCCAGCGCGGTTGGGGCCGCCGCGGCGGCTGGGCCTTCTGGCGCAAAAACATGACCCTTTACATGCCGCTGAACACCGCCTGGTTGCGCTTCCGCGCCGCCGGTGACCGCGACGGCATCCCCGATCCCCGGCTGAGCGACATTGACATCAAGGTGGCCAGCCTGGAGCTGCTGGAGCCGGCGCTGCAGCAGGCCCGGAACGTCCTGATGCTCACCCACCGCGGCATCGAGGACTTCAACTTCCGCACCCAGGAAAACCAGCTCGACAGCATCAACCAGCAAATCCGCAACGCGCGGCTGAGCGGGGGTCTCATCGCGGCCATCAGCCTGCTGGTCGGCGGCATCGGCATCATGAACATCATGCTGGCCAGCATCAACGAGCGCATCCGGGAGATCGGCATCTGCAAGGCCGTGGGCGCCACCGGCCCGGCCATCTTCACGCAAATCCTGGTCGAGAGCGTGGTCATCGCCCTGCTCGGCGCCGCGCTGGGCGTGGGCGCCTCGTTCGCCCTGGTGCGCGGGCTCGAACTGGTCACCCCCGCCGCCAACGCCCCGGTCATCACGCTGCCGGCGATGATCGTGGCCGTGGCCTTCAGCGCCGCGGTGGGCGTGGTGGCCGGCCTGTTCCCGGCCTTCAAGGCGGCGCGGCTCAACCCCATCCAGGCCCTCCGCTACGAGTAGTCCGCGGGCGGCCCTGCGTCGCGCCCGCGCTCGGTTCTCGGGAAACGCCGTCCGGGGCTGCCCCATTGCGCACTGGCCGCCGGCACCGGGTTCCCGGTAGGCTCACCGGCAACATACGCACTGCGCCCATGCCCTTGCGCCCTGACCCGGACCTGACGCCCCGCCGTCTGGTGCCGCTCCTGGAGCGGCTCTTCGAGCTTTCCGCCGCCAAAATCCTCAGCCTGGAAAAATCCTGGGCCGGTCGGGACGGCGCGCCGGTCTTCACCGTCAGAGGCCGCTACACGGCGCGGGGATGGACGGAGTGGACGCAGGGCTTCCAGTACGGCTCGGCGTTGCTCCAGTTCGACGCCACGGGGGAGGCGCGGTTCCTGGAGCTCGGCCGGCGCGGCACCCGCGAGCGGATGCTCCCGCACCTGACCCACACGGGCGTGCACGACCACGGCTTCAACAACGTCTCGACCTACGGGAACCTGCTCCGGCTGGCCCGCGAAGGGCGCGTGGAAGTCTCCGAGGCCGAGCGGGCGCTCTGCGAACTGGCCCTCAAGGTCAGCGGCGCCGTGCAGGCGGCGCGCTGGACGCGCCTGGACGACGGCACCGGCTTCATTCACAGCTTCAACGGCCCGCACTCGCTGTTTGTGGACACCGTGCGCTCGCTGCGCGCGCTGGCCCTGGCTCATCAGCTCGGCCACGTGCTGATGGGCGAGCAGGAGGCGCGCATTTCGCTGCTCCGCCGCCTGGTCGAGCACGCGCTCAACACCGCCCGCTACAACGTGTACTACGGCGAGGGCCGCGACGCCTACGACGTGCCCGGCCGCGTGGCCCACGAGGCCATTTTCAACGTCACCAACGGCATCTTCCGCTGCCCGAACTCGCAGCAGGGCTGGTCGCCCTTCAGCACCTGGACCCGCGGTCTGGCCTGGGCCCTCCTCGGGTTTGCCGAGCAGCTCGAATTCCTCCGCGCCGGCGGCCCCGCGCTGCGCCGCGCCCTCGAAGCCGAGGTCACGGCGCACGGCGGCCCCGGTCCGCAGGCCGTGGAGGCCGCCTGGCTCCGCGCCGCCCGCGTCACGGCCGACTTTTACCTGGCCCACTGCTGCGCCGACGGCATCCCGATGTGGGACACGGGGGCGCCGAACCTGCATCGCCTGCCGGCGGATTATCCCGACCGGCCGGCCGATCCGTTCAACGCCTGGGAACCGGTGGACAGCTCCGCCGCCGCCATCGCCGCGCAGGGTCTTTGGCGGCTGGGCAAGTACCTGACCGCCGCGCCCCCCGGCCGCGCCGGCGCCGGAGCGCGTTCCGCGGCCGCCACTTATCAGGCCGCTGCGCTGACGATTGCCCGCACGCTCTTTTCCGAGCCGTACCTCTCCATGCAACCCCGGCACCAGGGCCTGATCCTGCACTCGGTGTACCACCGCCCGAACGGCTGGGACCACGTGGCGTCCGGCCAAAAGGTGCCCAACGGCGAAAGCTCGATGTGGGGCGACTACCACGCCCGCGAGCTGGCCCTGTTGCTCCTGCGCGAGGCGCGCGGCGAGCCGTACCTCAAGTTCTACCTGGACCCGCCCCATGCCTGACGCCGCCCCTTTCACCCGCCTGGCCAGCCTCAAGACCGCCGCCGCGTTCCGCGAGTACGCCGCCACGTTGGGGTTGGACCTGCCCTGCGACGACACCCTCCTGACCGGCGCCGCGTCACCACTGGCGCAGCCTTTCGAGAGCGTCCAGATCAACGGCAAACGCCCCTTCAACCGCTGGGCCATCCAGCCCATGGAAGGCTGGGACGGCACGCCCGCCGGCGGCATCACCGACGAAGTGCGGCGTCGCTGGCGGCGCTTCGGCGAGAGCGGCGCCGGCATCCTCTGCGGCGGCGAGGCGATGGCCGTGCGGCCCGACGGCCGCGCCAACCCCCACCAACTGGTCATCAGTCCCGCCACGGAACGCGACCTGGCCGAGCTGATGTCGCTGGCGCGCGCCGCGCATCGCGAGCGGTACGGCGCGGCGGCAGCGGAGCGGTTGATCATCGGCTTTCAGCTCACCCACTCGGGACGGTTTTGCCGGCCCCGCGAAAAGACCCGGCCCGAGCCGCGCGTGGCCTTCCGGCACCCGCTGCTGGACCGGCGCTTCGGGGTCGAGAGCGACGCCCAGGTCTTCACGGACGACGACTTCGAGCGGTTGCGCGACGCCTACGTGGTCGCCGCGCGCGTCGCCCGGTCGGCCGGGGCGGACTTCGTGGACCTCAAGCACTGCCACGGTTACCTGCTGCACGAACTGCTCGGGGCGCACACCCGGCCGGGCCGCTACGGCGGGAGCTTTGAAAACCGCACCCGCTTCCTGCGCGAACTGGTCGCCGCCATTCGCGCCGACGGCAACCCCATGGATCTGGCCGTGCGCCTGAGCGCGTTCGACTTCGTGCCCTTCCGACCCGACCCCGCGCGCTCCGCCCCGGGCAAGCCCGGTCCGGGCATCCCCGAGGACTTCCGCGACTGCCTGCCGTACCGCTACGGCTTCGGGGTGCGGGCCGATCATCCGCTGGAGCCGGACCTGACGGAGACCTTTCGCTTTGCCGAACTGTGTTTGGAGCTGGGCATCAAGCTGCTCAATCTCAGTGCCGGCTCGCCCTACTACAATCCACACATCCAACGCCCGGCGATGTACCCGCCCGGCGACGGCTACCAGCCGCCGGAAGACCCGCTGGTGGGTGTGGCGCGGCAGGTGCACGTGGTCAAACGGGTCAAGGAACACCTGCGGCAAATCCACGCGGCGAAATCCGAATTCCGAAATCCGAAATCCGAAAACGGCGAACTGGTCGTGGTCGGTTCGGCCTACTCCTACCTCCAGGAATTCCTGCCGCTGGTGGCGCAGGCCGTGTTGCGGGCGGGGTGGGTGGACGTGGTGGGCCTGGGCCGGGCCGTGCTGAGTTATCCCACCATGCTGGCCGACGCGGTGCAGACCGGGCGGCTGGAGTCCCGCCAGATTTGCCGCACCTTCAGCGACTGCACCACCGCGCCCCGCAACGGCCTGATCAGCGGCTGCTACCCGCTGGACCCCTACTACGCCGGCCGGCCGGAGGCGCAGCGGCTCAAGGCGATCAAACGCGGCGCGCCGGCCGGCTAGTTCTACGGTGCGGCCGGCGTGGCAGGCGGTGCGGTCTCGGCACCGGCGGGCGGCGGTTCGGCTGACGCGGCCGGGGGATTCGCGACGACCACGACCGGTTTCAACGCGGCGGGCGGGGCCTCCCGAACCGGTTCGGGCGCGAGCGGCGTCGAGGTGACTTCTGCCGGAGTCGCAGCCGCGGGTTCGGGCGCGCCGGTTTCGGCGGTTGCGGTGAGCGCTTCGGCCAGGCGATCCGGTGCGGTGGTGGGGACCTCGGGGCTGGTCGGTTCCTGCGGGGCCGGGGCGGGTTCCGCTTCGGTCGGGGCGGTGGCGGCTGCGGCGGGTGGTTCGGCGGGTTTGCGGTAGGGCTCGATCCGGTCAATCCGGTACCGGGCGCGGTGGCCTTCCAGTTCCAGTTCCGCCTCCTCGCCGGGTTTTTTGCCCATCAGGGCCTGGGCCAGGGGGCTGAGGTAGCTGACGATGTGCCGGTCCGGGTCCAGGTCCCAGGCGCCGAGGATGGTGAAGACCTCGGTGTGGTCGCGGCCCAGTTCGGTGATCTGGACGCGGGTGCCGATGCCGACCGCGTCGGCCCGGGCGTCGCTGAAATCGGTGCCGCGGGCGCGGGCCAGTTGGCGTTCGAGCTCGGTCTTGCGCTCCATGAGGAGGCGGTGGTGTTCCTTGGCGGCCTTGTACTCGTGGTTTTCGCGCAGGTCGCCGTAGCTGCGGGCGAGGGCGATGTCGCGCGAGTTGGCGGGGATTTTTTTCTCGACCAGTTCGCGGTACTCCTGGCGGCGGCGTTCGAGGCTTTCCCAGGAAACCACCAGGGGTTGCTCCTGGCGGGACTGCTCGCCGGCGATGAGGGACTGGACGGCGGGGAAGTGCTTGACGATGCGCGCCAGCAGCGAGCGCTTGTCCATGTCGTCGAAGCTGGGCGAAAGCTGCAGGGCGCGGGTGAGGTCCTTGATGACCTCGATGTCGGCGGTTTCGATCAGTTCGATGAGCAGGTTTTGATCGCTCAGGATGTAATCCTGGAGGCGGCGGGTTTTCCGGTCCTGGAACTGGTCGCGCTCGATGGCGCTGAGCATGGCGCGGAAGACCTCGGGCCCGAGCAGGTCGGCGAACTGGTCGGTGCTCCGTTCCTTGGCCAGCCACAGGAGCAGTTCGCTGCAGGCGGCGTGCTGGCTGATGAGGCGGGCCAGGTGGTCCTTGAGGTGGTCGAGGTGCCCGGCCTCGATGAGGATGCGGGCGCTTTCGGCGCAGAGCCGGGCGTTGACCTGGTTGAGGGTTTCGAGGAGGGCGGTGTGCCAGTCGGCCGGGCGGGCCTCGCGGAAGGATTGGAGGGCGCGTTTTTGCCGCGGTACCGTGATCTGTTCGAGCACGCGGCCGGGGTGTTCGACCTGTTCCCAGACGGCGCGGGCGGTCACCTCGTCGGGCGCGGGTTCGAGGCCGGCGGCGGTGCGGAGGTCGTCGCAGGTGAAAATGGCCTCGAGGGCGAGGGCGGGTTGGGTGCGCTGGTGGGAGGCGATTTCCGCATGGAGCAGGGCCAGTGCCTCGGCGGCGGCGGCCCGGGGGTCGTCCAGTTCCCCGAGGTTTTTGAGCAGTTCGGCCGCGGCCACCAGGCGGGCTTTGAGGCCCTTGGCCGCGTGGAAGTCCTGGAGGAGCCGCTGGCGCAGGGAGGTTTCCTCCGGCTGGTACACAATGGGGTCGGTCTTTTTGAGGGGGATCAGGAAGTGCCCGTCCTTTTTGAGTTCCTGGCGGGCGGTTTCCCACCACTTGCGCCAGTCGTCGGTGACGACGTCCGGGACCAGGGCTTCCTGGATTTGCTGGAGCGTGGCCCGGCCGCCGTAGCTTTGGAGGACCAGTTTGATGACCTCGAGGTGTTTGAGGGCGGCCAGGGTGCGCAGGCCGGCCAGGTCCTCGGCCTTGCGGGCCAGGATGTGGTCGCGGGGGATGGGTTTGAGCTGTTCGGCGGCAAAGCCCAGGTCCATCGAGTGGCCGGGCTTGTTGGGAAAGTCAATGATCATCCGGCCAAAGACCGGGTCCACCTGCCGGATTCGCCCGAGGCCCCAGCCGCGGTGTTGGCAAAAACCATGTTCGATCAGCGCCAGCAGGGGCGCCACATGCCGGCGTTCGATCTTGCCGGCAGATACCAGGCTCTCAAGCGCTTCCTTCATGTCGGTTACGGCTCGCTTCCAACAACGTGACGGGCATTATTGCCAGGTGCAGTCGCGCAAACCAAGAGAAATTGCCTACCGCGCTTTGCTGGCCCGCGAGCTCGGGCGGGGGTTCATCGAGGACCTGCTGGAGGCGGAGCTGGCCGGCACGCGCCTGGCGGCGGCCGACCGCCATCTGGCCCAGGAGCTGGCCTTCGGCGTCGTGCGCTGGCAGGCCCCGTTGGACTGGCTCATCGAGCAGAAGGCCGAAGGGCGCCGCCAGCGGCCGGAGGTGCAGGTGTTGTTGCGCCTGGGCTTGTACCAGCTTTTCTGGCTGGACCGGGTGCCCGACCACGCGGCGGTGTTTGAAACCGTGGCCCTGGCCCCGCCCGGCCCGGCCCGCTTCGTCAACGCCCTCCTGCGCGCCTACACCCGGGAACGGGAGGCCGCCCGGGCCGCCCTCGAGGAACTCAAACGCACCGACCCCGCCTGGGGGTGGTCGCACCCGTCCTGGCTGGTCGAGCGGTGGACCGCCCGGTGGGGCGAGGCCGAGACCCGGCGCCTGCTCGAGTGGAACAACCAGCCCGCCCGCACCTTCGCCCGGGTCAACACCCTGGTGGCCGACCCCGCCAGACTCCTCGAACGCTGGCGCGCCGAGGATGTGGACTACGACTTCCGCCGGTACGACTGGACCCCGGAGAACCTGGTCTTCGAGTTGCGCGCGCACCCGCCGCTGTACCGGCTGGAGACCTTCCAGAAAGGCTGGTTTTACGTGCAGGACCCCAGCACGCTCCTGGCACCGCACCTGTTGGACCCGCAGGCCGGCGACCGCATCCTGGACCTGTGCGCCGCGCCCGGCGGCAAGACCACCCGCCTGGCCCAGATGGTGGAGAACGACCTGCGCCTGGTGGCGGTCGAGCCCTCGGCCTCGCGCCGCCGGCGCCTGGTCGAAAACTGCAAGCGGCTCTGCGCCGAATGCACCGCGGTGGCGTCCCTGGCCGAGGCGCCGTTCCGGGAGTTTGACCGCATCCTGGTGGACGCTCCCTGCTCGAACACCGGCGTCATCCGGCGCCGGCTGGACCTGCGCTGGCGCCTGCGCCCGGAAGAAATCACCCGCCTGGGCCGGACGCAGCGGGACCTGCTCGAACAGGCCGCCACCGTGCTCCGTCCCGGCGGCCGGTTGGTGTACAGCACCTGCAGCCTCGAACCGGAGGAAAACCGCGGCCAGATGGAGTCTTTCCTCGCCGCGCATCCCGAATTCACCCTGACCTCCGAACGGGAATTGTTTCCCCCGCAAAGCCAGACCGACGGCGCCTACGTGGCCGCACTGGAGAAAGCAGCCTGAGCGCCGGCGGGTGTGGGTCGCGGCGGGCTGGTGATGCCGTGTCAGGGGGTCCGGGCCGGGCCGCCCGGGGTCTCACTTCAACCACTGCGGCAGCCACAGGCTCAGCGCGGGCACGTAGGTGATGATCCCCACGCCGACGGCCCGGGCGCCGAGCACCCCGAGCGAGGCGCGCACCACCTCGGGCACCGGCTTGTTGAAGCGGTAGGAGGCCAGGAACAGGTTCATGCCCACCGGCGGGGTCAGGTAACCCAGTTCGAGGTTGGCCAGGAAAATCACCCCCAGGTGCAGCGGCTCGATGCCGAAGGCGGTGGCCATGGGCACCAGCAACGGCACCACCACCACGATGGCCGAGTAGATGTCCATCAGACACCCCACCACCAGCAGGAACAGGTTCACCGCCAGCAGGAAGGTGTACTTGGATTTGAGCGTGGCCGTGGCCCACTCGACCGCCCGGTCCGGCACCTGCGCGTCAATCAGGTAGAAGGTGAACCCCAGCGCCACGCCCAGAATCAACAGCACCCCGCCCACCAACAGCGCGCATTCGGTCACCACCCGCGGCACGTCCCGAAACAACCGCAGGTCGCGATAGACGAACGTCTCGACTACGAAGGCGTAAAACGCCGTCACCGCCGCCGCCTCCACCGGCGTGGCCAGGCCGGAAAACAACAGCGTCAACGCCACCACCGGAATGAGCAGCTCCCAGAACGACTCCCGGAACGCCCGCCACGCCGCGCGCGGGTCAAACCGCCGCGCCGCGGCCGGGCCGGGCGGGCCCTGGCGCAGCGCCCACCAGCCGGTCAACCCCACCAGCAACAGCCCCGGCACGAAGCCGGCCTGGAAGATTTCCTCGATGCGGATGCTGGCATTGGCGCTGGTGCTGGCCACGATCGCGTACAGGATCGGCGGCAGGCACGGGGGAAACAGCAGCCCCAGCGAGCCCGACCCGGTCAGCAGGCCCACCGCCGCCCGTTCCCGGTAACCGGCGCCCAGCAGCACCGGCAGCAGCAGCCCGCCCAGCGCCAGGATGGTCACGCCGGAGGCCCCGGTGAAGGAGGTGAAAAACGCGCACACCGCCACCGTCACCAGGGCCGCCCCGCCGCGCACATGCCCGAACCAGGCGTCAAACAGCCGCACAAACCGCCGAGCCGCGCCGCCTTCCGCCAGGAAGTACCCCGCCAGGGTGAAGAGCGGGATGCTCGGCAGGGTGGGGTTGACCGTGAGCCGGTAGTGGTTGAGCGGAATCGCCGCCACGGTGTCGCCGGAGGTCCAGAAAAAGATCAGCGAAGCCCCACCCAGCGCGGCAAAGATGGGCGCGCCGGCCAGGATGGCGGCCAGGAGCAGGACCAGCGCCGGCCAACGTAGCAGTTGCGGCGAAAAGCCCTCCCACCCGACCCGTTCCGCCAGCAGCGGCAGGGTTTTGAACACCGCCACCAAAAGCCCGGCCAGGGCCAGGGCGGCCAGCCGCCGGCGCCACGTCGCTCCCGCGTGCCAGACCAGCCGCACCGCGATCAGGCCGAAGCCCAGCACCAGCACCAGTTGCACCGTCCAAACCGGGATGCCATAGGCCAGGATTTTGCCCAGCGGCCGAGTGGCGGCGATGTACTCGATGCTGGCCAGAGCCAGGAAGGTGCTGATGGCTGCCGCCACGCCGGCGCTGAAGACTTGCGCCCACGCCAGTGCCCGGCCCTTCAAAAAGTGCGTCAACGTCGAAATGTTCAACAGCCGGGCCTCCCGCGCTGCCAGAGCGCCGCCGAGCATCCCCACCACCAGCACCAGGTGTTGGACCAGCGGGGCCGAGGCGGGGATGCCCTTGCCGGCCAGCTTCCGCAGCACCACCTCGAGGGTGGGCAGGGCCATCATCAGCCCCAGAGCCAGGACCAACACCCATTCCTCGGTCCGGCGTAAAAAGTTCAGCCACGGCGGGCGCGTACTTTCTGGTACTCCCGTTGGCGGAGCGGGCTGAATCAGGTCCATGGCAAGCCTCACCGGTGCGCGTCTGCTCGCCCGGCAGGGGCCCGGGGCCCGGTCTGCGGCGGCCCGTGGGGCGGCCGGCTGGGGATAGGCGCGCAGTCCGTGTGGGGGTTATACCCGCGCGGGCCGGCTTGAAAACAACTTTGGTGTCAAAAACGTGCGTTCGCGTTCGGCCCGGAGCCTGCTATTCTACCTGCCAACATGCACGCCAGCCCGATGGCCATTCGTGGACTTCCTGTTTACGGCGGCCTCTTTCTTCCCCGGCTTCTGCATCGTCACCCCGCTCGCGGCCTGCTCGTGCTGGGGCTATTGACCCTGGCCATCGCCCTCCCTGCGGCCGGTCAGGTTACGCCCACCCCCGCCCGGGCCGAACGCATCCCGTGGCTGGACGCCGCCCCCGGCCCGCGGCTGGCCGCCCCCCTCCGGGTGCGCCCGGTGCGGCTCAAATCCGGCGCCTTCGCCGGAGCGGGCGAACTGGCCGCCAACCTCGCCGCCGTGTGGGCCGCTCGCCCGGACGCCGTCGTGGCCCATGTGCTGGTCCAACTGGACCGCGCGCCCGAGGCCGCCGCGCGCGCCCGCCTGGAGCAGGCCGGGGTAAAGTTGCTGGGGTACGTGCCCGAAGGCGCCTATTTCGCCCTCGTGCGGCGCCGGGTGGATGGGGCGGAGGCGGGCCGGGCCGGATTGCGGTGGCTGGGGGCGGTCTATCCCGAAGACAAGCTCAGTGAAACCCTCCGGGCAGGTACGCCGGGCCGCTGGGCCCTCGAGCCGGACGGTCGGGTGACTCTGCGGGTTTGGCCCTTCGAGGACGTTCCCCTGGCGAACCTCCGGGCGGCCCTGGCGGGGCTGGGAATCGAAGTGACGCGAGAACTGCCCGACACCCACGAACTGAAGGTGCGCGCCGCGCCCGGGGCGGTGCCCGCGCTGGCGGGATTGGACGCGGTGCGGTGGGTGGAGGAAGTCCCGCCGCCCATCGCCCTGTTCAACGACGGCCTGCGGACCAACCTGCAGGTCACCGCCCTTGAAGACGCGCCCTACCACCTGACCGGTGCCGGGGTCGTGGCCGGCATCTGGGACGGCGGCTGGGTGGACATTGACCACCCGGACCTCGCCGGCCGGGTGGTCCGCGGGGAAGCCAGCGTGCCGCAAACCCGGAACCGCCACGCCACCCACGTGGCGGGGACGCTGGCCGGCTCCGGGGCGGCCAGCGAGAGCGCCGGCGGAAGCCCGGGACAATGGCGCGGCGTGGCGCCGGGCCTGACCCTGGTGACCTACGACGTCAACACCGGCCCCCTGATCGAGGAACATCGCCTGGCCCGGGAGCAGTACAACGCGGTGATCTCGCAAAACTCCTGGGGCGTCACCGTCAGCGAATTCTTCGGCAACTGCCACCTGCTGGGCGACTACGCCGGGGACGCCCCGAACTACGACCAACTGGTCACCGGCCTGTACGGCGCGCCCTACCACGTGATCTTTGCCGTGGGCAACGCCCGCACCCGCAACACTTCCAACGACTGCCCCGCGCCCGAGGGCTACCGCACCGTGGGCGTCCCCGCCACGGCCAAGAATGTCATCGCCGTCGGCGCCATCCATTCGGATGACCACTCGATGACCGCCTTCAGCGGCTGGGGCCCCACTGATGACGGGCGGCTCAAGCCGGAAATGGTCGCCCCCGGCGACGAGGTCGGCGGCGACGGCGGCATTACCTCGACCGTGCCCGATGGGCCCTACGGCGTGTTGGTGGGCACCTCGATGGCCGCACCGGCGGTGTCCGGCGCCACGGCGCTGTTGATCGAGGACTATCGCCGCCTTTACCACGACCAGACGCCCCTGCCGGCCCTGGTCAAGGGACTGTTGGTCCACACGGCCGAAGACCTCGACGACGCGACCGACTGGTACCAGCCCGGCCCGGACTACGCCTCCGGTTACGGCCGGGTACAGGTGCGCGCGGCGGTGGACCAGTTGCGCGGCGGCGGCTGGCTCCTGGGCCGGGTCACGCCCGCTCAAAATGCGGGTTACACCTTCACCGTGCCGCCCGGGGCCACGGCGGTGAAACTCACCCTGGTTTGGGACGACGCGCCGGCCCTGCAAAACGCCGCCCGCACGCTGGTCAACGACCTGGACCTGGTGGTGCTCGACCCCGCCGGCACGCGGCATTACCCGTGGACGTTGGACCCGGACAACCCCGGCGCGCCCGCCACGCGCCATCGCCCCGACCACGTCAACAACCTCGAACAGGTTTTCGTGGACGGAGACCTCGTGCCGGGCGCCTGGCAGGTGCTGGTGGTGGGCAACGACCTGCCCCTGGGGGCCGAACAGAACTTCGCCCTGGTCTTCTCGCCGGCGGGCATGCCGTCCTCGCCGGTGCTCACGCTCGCCACCGGGCAGCCCGATGACTCGGCCGGCGGCAACGGCAACGGCGTGCTCGACCCCGGCGAAGAGATCGAGGAATGGCTCGGGCTCCAAAACGTCCTGGGTCCCGGCGCCACGAACCTCCTCGCGCGCCTGACCACTGACTCGCCCTGGGTCCAACTCCGCCAGGCAGAAGCCGCCTACCCGGACCTGCCCCCGGGCGGCAGCGGTACCAACCTCACCCGCCTGGCCTACCGGGTGAGCAAACAGGCCCCCTGCGGCGAAGTCCTCCACTTCGAACACGTCACGGCCCTGGACGGTGTTCGCATCACCAACCGCTTCCAGCGCGTGGTCGGCCGCCTCGAAATCACCAACGTGGCCACGGCGGTCTTCGCCCCGGCGGACACCCCGTTGCCCCTGCCCGACCTGGCCACGGCCGTTTCAACCCTCCCCGTGGCCCTCACCGGCACCGTGCTCGAGGTCAGGGCCGCCCTGCGCCTGGACCACACCTGGCTGGATGACCTGGACATCCGGCTGCACGCGCCGGACGGGGGGACCACCCTGTTGATGCCGGCGTTGCGCTTCTTCGGCCAAAACCTCGGCCGCGGCGAGTGCGGCTCCGCCGTCGAATGGACGCGCTTTGACGATGCCGCCGAGGCGCCCATGCCGCCGGCCGGTGCCCCTTACGTGGGCACGTTCCGTCCGTTTGAACCGCTGGCCACGCTGACCAACCGGCCCCTGGCGGGCAACTGGCAACTGGTCGTCACCGACACCAGCGCCGAGGACGTCGGCACCCTCTGGTGCTGGGAACTGGAAGTGCGCTACGCCCAGGCCGGCTACCTCTGCGAATTCTTCAACCGCCCGCCCCAGGTCACGGACCTGGCCCGGTCGGTCTGGTTCGAGCATACCCTGGACCTCCAGCTCGAAGCCACCGACCCCGACGAGGACCCCCTGACCTGGCAAATCCTCGACCCACCCCAACACGGCACCCTCAACGACTTCGACCCCGCCACCGGCGCCGTCCGGTACACCCCCGATTCCGGCTACTCCGGCCCGGACACCTTCACGTTCGCCGTGAACGACGGCTACGCCACCAGCCCGGCGGGCACCGTCCAGCTCGAAGTCCAGACGCCCGCCGTGGACCTGCGGCTCGGGGCCGCGCTCG
This sequence comes from Verrucomicrobiales bacterium, assembly GCA_037445715.1. Lineage (GTDB taxonomy): Bacteria > Verrucomicrobiota > Verrucomicrobiia > Limisphaerales > J093 > DSVZ01. The sequence continues at coordinate 42,670 of JBBIJZ010000007.1, forward strand.
GCCCGCCAGCGCCCCGGCATGACCAGCCTTTCGAGCTGGAGTTGACGGTCTCCAACCCCGGCCCCAACGACGCGGCGGCCGTGCTGCTCACCGTCACGTTGCCGGACGGGCTAAACCTGGTCCGGGCCACCACCAGCCAGGGCAGTGTCAGCCACCAACGGCAAATGGTGATCGCGCTCGTGGGCGCCATGCCGGAGGGCGCGCAGGCCACGCTCACCCTGACCCTCGAGGCCGCCGCCCCGGGCGAATTCCTCGTCAACGCCAGCGCCTCGGCCGGCACACGCGAGTTGAACATGACGGACAATCTGCTCCGTCAGACGGTCCCGGTTCAGCCCACCGCCGACCTGGCCTTGACCGGCCCAACGCTCGTCGGCCCCGTGCCCGCGGGCCAGCCGCTGGAGGTGTGGCTGCAGGTGACCAACCGCGGCCCGTTCGCGGCCAGCGCGGTCGAGGTGACCGCGGACCTCCCGCCGGCCACCACGCTGGTCTCCGCCGCGCTCAGCCAGGGCGAATGGGCCGTCGAGTCCGGCCGATTCCGCGCCGCGCTCGGCGCGCTGGGGGTGGACACGGCGGCCACCGTGGCGTTGACGCTGCGGCCCGAGCAACCCGGCCCGTGGCAACTGTCCGCCCTCGCCACCGCGGCCGAGCCGGACCCCGACCCGGCCAGCAACCCGACCACGACCGGCGTCGAAGTCCGCCCGGTGACCGATCTCCAACTGGCCTGGCTGCCCGCGCCCGGGCCCGTGGCCCTGGGCAGCGCCTTCACCAACGTGCTCCGCCTGGTCAACCGCGGCGCCGTGCCGGCGAGCGCCGTGCTCGCGCGGATTGAACCCGGCCCCGGGCAAACGTTGCGGGCCGCGGTGCCCTCTGCGGGCGAGGCCACCCCCGAAGCCGGGGCCGTGCACTGGGCGTTGACGGAACTGGCTCCCGGCGCCGAGGCGACCCTCGAGCTGACGTGGCAGGCGGACACCCCCGGCGGCCTGACCAACTCGGCCACCGTGGCGGCGTTCGAGTTTGATGCCCACCCGGAGGACAACACCGCGGCGGTCGTGGTCGAGGCCCGCACCGCGGCCGACCTGGCCGTGGTCTTTGCGCCGCCGGTCGGCCGCGTCGTGCCCGGGGTGCCGGCGCAGTACACGCTCACGCTGACCAACCGCGGGCCGGTCGAAGCCACCCAGGTCGTCTTGACGCACCCGGTGCCGGCCGGCCTGACCGTGCGAGCCCTGGCGGCCTCGCAGGGCACGGTCGAGTTGGCCGACGACCAGGTGGTGGCGGCGCCGGGGCCGCTGGCCGTTGAAGCCTCGGCCACGGTGACGGTCGAATTCGAGGCCGCCGCGCCCGGGCCGGTGGCCGGTCGGGCCACGGTGGCCGCCTTCGAGGTGGACCCCGAACCGGGCGACAACACGCTGGATTTCGCGTTCACCGTGGAGCCCCCCGCCGACCTCGCCGTGGCGCTCGCGCTCGAGCCGACCCCGGTGTTGCTGACCCGCGAAGCCACCCTCACCGTGCTGGCCACCAATGCCGGGCCGTTCGACGCCACCGGCGTGCGGGTGACCCTGGCCCGTCCCGAAGGGCTCGCGTTCGGGGCCGCCGAGGCCTCGCAGGGCACGATCGAAACCGCGCCCGACCTGCTGCACTTCGAGTTCGGCAACCTGGCCGCAGGGGCCGGGGCCACGGGTCGCGTGCAACTGACCGCCACCCTGCCCGGCGTCTGGACCCACCACGTCACGGTCCGGGCGGACCAACCCGATCCCGACCCGGCCAACAACGAAGGCCTCGCGCCGCTCGAGGTGGTGCCGGCCGTGGACCTGGGGACGTTCCCGACCCTGCCCGATCCCCCGCTGGTGGCGGGGCGCGAGTTTCCGTTGGTGCTCACCCTGACCAACCGCGGTCCGCTCACCGCCACCGGCGTGCGGCTGGTGAGTCTGTTGCCCGCCGGGTTGGAGGTGCTGAACGTGGAAGGTCCCGACGACGCCTGCACGGTGCAGGACGGCGAGTTGACCTGTGAGGTGGGGGAACTGGCCGCGGGCGCGTCCACCGCGGTCACGCTCACCCTGCGCGCGCCTCAACCGGGGCCCTTCACCAACCGGGTCAGCCTCGCGGCCGACCAGGCGGACCTCGACCCGGCCGACAACACCGCCGAACTGGTCGGCCAGATCGAGCCGGATGCCGACCTGGCCCTGGGCTGCTCCAGTGAGCCGGCCGCGCCGGCGGTCGGGCAGCCCTTCCGCGTCGTGGCCACGGTCCACAACCGCGGGCCCTACCCGGCCTCGGCCGTGGCCCTGCGGGCCGAACTGCCGCCGGCCGTGTCCCTGCTGACCGTGCGCCCGGCCCAGGGCACCTGGGAACTCCGGGACGCGGAAGTGCTCGTGCTCCTGGGCGAGCTCCCTGTGGACGGGCTGGCGCCGGTGGAGTTCGAGCTGTTACCCACCGCCTCCGGGCCGCACACCGTGCGCCTGGAAGTGGCCGGGGCCGAACCGGACCTCGAGCCGGGGAACAACCTGTGCGAAACCGGCGTGGCCGTCCCGCCCACCGCGAACCTGGCGCTGACCCTGGCCGCCGTGCCCGCGTTGACCAGCCCCGGCCAACCTTTCCAACTCCTGGTGACCGTCACCAACCGCGGTCCGGAAACCGCCCGCCAACTGGTGGTCAGCGGCGAAGCCCCGCCGGACCTCGAGCTCCTGTCGGCCACGTTCGACTTCGGCGCCTGGGAGGCGCTGCCCGCCGGCTGGGTTTGGCGCCTGGAGGAATTGCCCGCCGGCACGGCGGAATTTCTCACCCTCACCTGGCAGGCCGCGAACCTGGGCGACTTCACCCATCGCGCCAGCGCGGCCGCGCAGGAAGCGGACCCCGACGGGGGCGACAACCGGGCCGAGGTCACCGTGGCCGTGCGCCCGTCCGCAAACCTCACCCTGCACCTGGAAGGGCCGGCCGACCCGGTGCGGCGCGACGCCCCCACCACCTACCGCTTGCTGCTCGAAAACCAGGGCCCCGAGCCGGCCACGGCGGTGGTGCTCGCGCATCCGCTCCCGACCGCCTTTGCGTTGGAAACCCTCCAGGCAGACGCCGGCGAGGCCGAAATCGCGGAAGGCCGGGTAACCTGGCGCCTGCCCGTGCTGGCGCCCGACGCGGCCGCCGGTTTGCAGGTCACGGTCACGCCGCTGACGGCCGGCGTGGTGCAACTCACCGCCACGGCGGTCTCGGACGAGCACGACCCCGACCCGCAGGACAATCGCGTCGAGGCGACCGTCGAGGTCCTGGACCTGGCCGACCTGGGCGTTGCCCTCGCCGTCACTCCGGAAGCGCCGCTTTGGCGCCAGGACGCGCAACTGGAGATTACCGTCACCAACCGCGGCCCCCACCCCGCCAGCGGGGTGGTCTTGACGCTGGCTCCGCCGCCCGGCCTGGAGCCGTTGGACTGGGACCTCGAGCCGCCGGCCAACCTCCACACGAACAGCGGCCTGTGGACGTTTAGCTGGGACACTCTCGAGCCCGGCGCCTCCGCCGTGGCGCGGTTGCACGGGCGCTTCACCGAGGTCGGCACCTGGCCGCTCCGGGTCCACGCCACGGCGCGCCCGCTGGACGAAAGCCCCGACGACAACGCGGCCGAACTCGCGCTCGAGGTCCGGCCCGCCGCGGACCTCCGCCTGACCAAGACCGTGCTGGACCAGCCGGCCCTGCGCGACCTGCCGCTGCACTTCCGGCTGGTGGTCAGCAACGCCGGCCTCCTCCCCGCGACGGCGGTGCGCCTGACCGATCCCCTGCCGGAAACGACCGAATTGCTCGATCTTCAGGCCGACCCGGGCACGGCTGCACTGGTGGACGGCGTGGTGATGTTCGAGCCCGGCGACCTCGAGCCCGGCGCGCAGGCCGCCCTCGATTTGACCCTGCGCCCGCTCGCCACCGGAAGCCTGACCAACCTCGCCACCGTGGTCATGGCCGAGCCAGACCCCCGCCCCGAGGACAACACCGCCGCCGCCGTGTGCGAGGTGGGCCTGGCCGCGGACCTGGCCGTGGCGTGGACGGTGCCGCCTTCGCCGGTGGCGTTGGGCGCGCCGTTCACCGGCCAGGTCACCCTCACCAACCGCGGTCCCCACACCGCCACGACCGTGGTGCTCACCGGGAATTTGCCGGCCGGGACGCGCCTGGTGGAGGTCGTTGCGGAACCGGGCGAAGTCACGACCAACGACACCGCCTGGACCCTGTCCCTGGACGAACTGGCCGCCGGCGCCGCGGCCACCGTGACCCTCACGTGGGTGCCGGAGGTCGAAGGCGCCGTGGCGCTGCAAGCCGCCGCGCAGGCCGCCGAGTTGGACCCGGACCCGGCCAACAACACCGCCGGCGCCAACCTCGAGGCCCGGCCCGTGGCCGACCTGCAACTGGTGCTGCTGAGCGACGCCGAGCAACTGGTGGTGGGCCGCGAACTGGGCCTGTTGCTGGCGGTCACCAACCACGGCCCGCACGCCGCCACCGGGGTCCGCATCACCTACCAACTGCCGCCCCACACCGAGTTGACGCGGCTGGAAGCCTCCGCCGGCACGTGGACGCCCACCGAAACGGGCTTCACCGCCGAGTTCGAGAGCCTCCCCGCCGGGGCCACTGTGGGGGCGGAGTGTGCCGTGCGCGCCAGCGACCCGGGGCGTTCGCTCCACACCGCCGAGGTTACGGCCGCCACCTTCGATCCCATCCCGGACAACAACCGCGCCTCGCTGCAGGCCGAGGTGTTTGTGGAGGCTGATTTGCTCGTCTGGCAGACGCCCCTGCCGCCCGCCCTGCTGCTCAGCAACCAGTACGTCGTCACCGTGGGGGTCACCAACCGCGGCACCATCCCCGCCCAGCGCGTCCAGATGCTGGTGGCCTTCTCGCTGAATGTGGACCTGCTCGACGCCGAGTTCATCGGCGGCGACGCCGTCCTCGCGCCGCCGGGGGTGGTGTGCAACATGGGCACGATGGCGCCGGGCAGCTCGGCGGTGCTCCACGTCCTGACGCGCCCCAACCGAGCGGACACCTTCGTCTGCCAGGCCGCCGTCCGCTCCCCCGCCGCAAATCCGGACAACCCGGCGCTGCTCAGCCGGGTCGAGGTGCCGGTCTTTGACCGCCCGTTGCTCCTGGGCCGCCGGGAGGGCAATCGGCTTACGCTCACCTGGCCCGCGCTGACGGCGGACTTTGACCTGGAATTCACGACCGACCTGAGCGGCGGGACCTGGGAGCCGGTCCCCAACCCCAAGCTCATCGTGGGCGACGAGGTCCAGATCAACGTGAAGCTTTCCGCCCCGCAGGTTTTCTACCGCCTGCGCAAGGCCGGGCCGTGAAGCCGGCTTCCACCGGGCGAGTCTTTACCCTTGCCGGCCTGCCGGCGGCTGCGTCAACTCCCCGCCGATGCATTTGTGCGCGACGCTCTTCGTGGATGGCGGCTGGCGCGAGGCCACGGGCCGCCGCCGCACCACCCTCATCAATCCCGCCACCGAGGAACCCTTTGCCGAGGTCGCCGCGGCGGACCCGGCGGACGTCCACGCCGCCGTCGAGTCCGCCCAGCGCGCCTGGGAAAGCGGCTGGCGCGACCTGGCCCCCGGCCGCCGCGAGGCCATCCTCCACACCGTGGCCCGCACCTTGCGCGAGCACCTCGAGGAAATCGCCCACCTGGAGATGCTCCAGATCGGCAAACCGATCAGCGATGCCCGCGACGAGGCCGCTCTGGGCGCGCGCTGCTTCGAGTACTACGCCGGGGCGGTGACCAAGTTCGGCGGCCAGACCCTGCCCGTGGGCCGCGGCGGTTTTGATTTCACCCTGCGCCAGCCGATGGGCGTGGTGGCCTGCATCGTGCCCTGGAACTTCCCGTTCCCCATCGCCTGCTGGAAGGCCGCGCCCGCCCTGGCCGCCGGCAACTGCGTGGTGCTCAAGCCCGCCACGCTCGCCCCGCTCACCGCGCTGAAGCTGGCCGAGCTGGCCGCCGCCGCGGGTCTGCCGCCGGGCGTGTTGCAGGTGCTGCCCGGCCGCGGCGCCGCCCTCGGCGAGGCGCTGGTCACCCACCCGCGCATCCGCAAGGTCTCGTTCACCGGCTCGACCGAAGTCGGCCGCCGCATCATGGAATGGGCCGCGCGCGACCTCAAACGGGTCTCGCTCGAACTGGGGGGCAAGTCGCCGAACATGGTCTTTGCCGACGCCGACTGGGAACGGGCGGCGGACTCCTCGCCGCTGAGCGTCTTCGCCAACACCGGCCAGGACTGCTGCGCCCGCAGCCGGGTGTACGTCGAGCGCGCCATCTTCGAGCCGTTCGTCGAGCGATTCGTCGCCGCCACGAAGAAGCTGGTCGTGGGCGACCCCGCCCGGCCAGAGACGCAGCTTGGCCCGCTGGTCTCCGCCGCCCAGCGGGAGACGGTCGAGGCGTTCCTGGCCGACGCGCGCGCGCGCGGCAGCCGCTTCGCCTGCGGCGGCGGCCGGCCGCTGCCCCGCGGCTATTTCCTGGAGCCGACCGTGTTGCTGGACGTGGGCCGCGAGGACCGCTGCTGGCGCGAGGAAATCTTCGGCCCGGTGGTGGCCATCACGCCCTTCGACGACGAGGCGGAAATGCTGCGGGATGTGAACGCCTCGCCCTACGGCCTGAGCGGTTCGATCTGGACCAACAACCTCGCGCGCGCCCTGCGGGTGAGCCGGGCGGTCGAGAGCGGGGTGCTGAGCATCAACTGCCACAACAGCGTCCACGTCGAGGCGCCCTTCGGCGGCTTCAAGCACAGCGGCCTGGGCCGGGACCTGGGCCTGGCGGCGCTCGAGGGCTTCACCGAGCTGAAGAACGTGTACGTGGCCGCTTGAGCCTTGACGGCGCGGCCCCGCGTGCCGTCTATTGCGGACAGCGCTCTCGCTCAGCGACCATTGAATTGAGGGCGCTTACTTACGGGCTCCTGCGGGAGCCCCTTAAACTCTATGGACCGAATCGCCGTCTTCGTAAATGCCGGCTACCTATTCGCCGCCGGCGCGCAGCTCCTCACCGGCCGCACCCGTCCCCGGGGCGAGTTGCAGTTGGACGTGGAGGTGCTGTTGGATGAAATCGAGCACCTGGCCCGGGAGGTCTCCGGCCTGCCGCTCCTGCGCATCTACTGGTATGACGGCACGGCCACCGGCCCCACGCCCCAACACCTGCGGCTGGCCTTCAAGCCGCGCGTCAAACTCCGCCTGGGCTTCGTCAACCACTTCGGGGAGCAGAAGGGCGTGGACGCCCTGTTCAACGCGGACCTCATCACCCTGGCCCGCAACCGGGCCATCGCCGATGCGCTGCTCCTGACCGGGGACGAGGACGTGCGGGTGTCGGTCATGCAGGCGCAGGAATTCGGCGTGCGGGTGCACCTGCTGGGCATCGCCCCCTGCCGGGCCAACCAGGCGCAGTTGCTGGTCCAGGAAGCCGACACCGTCCACGAGTGGGGGCTGGACACCGTGGCCCGTTTCCTCAGCCACCAGCCCCGCCCCGAGGACCACCCGGACGCGGACGCCACCCCGGAAAGCGCGCCGGCGGAGGAGTCCTCCGAGGCCGCCGAGCGCCGGCAGCGGCTCCAACAGATCGCCGCGGAACTCGCCGGCAACGTGCTGTCCGGGGACATCGAGGTTGTCTTGCGCTACTATGAGCAGCACCGCGAATTGCCTTCGGAGATTGACCGGCCCCTGCTCGGGACCGCCAAGAAAACCATCCGCGCCCTGTTGAACCCCGAGGAAAAAGCCTTCCTGCGCGCGCAGTACGTGGATGCCCTCCGCCAGCGCCTGCCGACCGGCGAGTCTTCCGCCCCGGCCAATCCGGAGCCGCAAACCGCGCCGTCCGGGGTCTGACCCGGGACATCGGAGGTACTCCCGGTATCGCGCGCTCGTCACGCGGGACGTCGCGCGGCCGGGGCACGGCACCGGCGGTTTTGACGCGCCGCGCTGCGGGGGTTTAATCTGCGGCCATGTTCCGGCGCGTTTTCCTGGCCGGTTGGCTGGCGGCGGCCTGTGCCACCGCCGAGGACCTGGTGCCCGTGCCGGTGGGCGCCGCGTGGCGCTGGCAGGTGGCGCCGGCGGCCGACGGTTCCTTCCCCGCCCGGTGGCCGGACCCGGACTTTGACGACGCGACCTGGCCGGGCGGGCCGTCGGGATTTGGCACTTCCTCCTGGACCACCGAGGCCTCCCAGGTGCCGCTGCCGCCCCCGGGCCGGGCGCTGTGCCTGCGGGCGCGTTTCGCGTGGACCGGCGAGGAGGAAATCGCCTGGCTGGTGCTGCGCGCGGACTGGACCGGCGGCTTTGTGGCCTGGCTCAACGGCGTGGAACTGACCCGCCGCAACCTCCCCGGTCAGCCCGGCGAACCGGTCCCCTTTGATGCCGTGCCCGACGCGCATGCTGCCGGAGCGGCGGAGGAGCTGGATGGTTCGGCGGTCCGGGACGCCCTGCGGCCGGGCACGAACGTCCTCGCCATCCAATGGCACCTGCCGCCCGGAGTGGCGAGCGCCACGCTCGTGCCGGAGTTGCTCGCCAACTTCACCCGGGGCCCGTTTGTTCAGCGCACCACCGCCACCGCGCAAACCCTGGTCTGGCGCACGCCCGTGCCCGCGTCCACCGAGGTCCTGCTCGGCACCGCGCCGGACGCCCTGGAACCGGTGTTTGCCGACGCCACGCCCGTCACGCAACACGTGGCCACCTTGACCGACCTGACACCCGGCACCCGGTACTGGTACCGCGTGCAAAGCCGGGCCGAGGGGCGGGTGGCGACCTCGCCGCCGCGGTCTTTCCAGACCTTCCGCGCCCAGGGCGGGCTGCGGTTGGCGATGCTGGCGGACGTGGGCGGGGGCGGGCGCCCCCAGTTCGACCTGGCCGCCGTGCTGCGCGGCGCGGCGCCGGACCTGGTGCTCCTCGCCGGGGACACGGTGTACCCGAAGTTCTCCGACCGGCTGGCGGACCAGCGGTTTTTCAGCGTGTACCGCGAGCAGATGGCCGGCACGCCGTTCTTCGTCGTGGCCGGCAACCACGACACCACCTACGGGCCGCCGTGGGAATTTGTGGACGCCTTTGTCTGCCCGACCAACGACACGGACGCCGCGACCCTGGCCGCCGAGAGCACCTGGCCGGAGGCGTACTATTCGTTCGACTGCGGCGACGCGCACTTCGCGGGCCTGTACGTGCCCATCTACTATCCCGGGCTGGAGTTGAAACCGGGCAAGGCCCAGTGGCGCTGGCTGGAGGCCGACCTCGCGGCCAGCCCCCGGCCCTGGAAGTTCCTCTTCCTGCATCAACCCGTGATGAGTTCCGGCCCGCACGGCCACGCCGATTACAACGCCAACGGGGTGCCGGACACCGAGGAACTGGCCGCCGTGCTGCTGCCGCTGGCCCGTCAGTACGGCGTGCAAATGATCTTCTCCGGCCACGACCACATCTACGAGCGCTTCCGCCCCGTGCAGGGCGTGCATTGCGTGGTCGCCGGCGGCGGCGGCGGGTACTTGTACAGCTACGCCGGCCGCGCGCCCGCCAGCGCCCAGTTCTACGCGCAATGGCAGGTGGTGGTGGTGGACGTGGCCGAGGACGCCCTGCATCTGCGGGCCGTGGACCGCACGGGGACGGTGTTTGACGAAATGCACTTGCGCCGCACCCCGCCGCCGGCGCCCGAGTACCCGGCCGCCTGGCACACGCCGGCCCAGGCCCTGGACCCGGACCCGGCCGCGGCGGACGGCGACGGCAACTTCACCGGGCAGCGCTACGACCTGGTCGGCCCGGCCCTGCCCAGCCTGCCGGGCGAGTTCGCCAATCTCGGCCTGGGCCACGTCAACCGCGACCGCACGCACCTCTACCTGGGCTTCCGCGACGTGATGCTACCGGACGACGGCAACCTGTTTGTCTTCCTCGAAGTGCCCGGTCGGCCCGGAGTCACCCACCTGGCCGGCCTGGGCAACGGCGTGGTGGACCCGGAGGGCGAGGGCGCCGACGGCCTGGATTTTCTCGAGAACCTGACCTTCGCGGGGTTTCGCCCGTGCCTCGCCGCCGTGTTGGGCGATGAGTTTGCGGACGCGACCGCCCGGGGCTTCTGGCGGACCAACCTCGTGGCGGGCGGGAACGGGCCCGTCGTGCGGACGAACCTGGCGCTGCCCATCGGCCAGGGCGTATTCTGGCTGGCGCCGGGGTTTCCCGAGGTGCCCGGCGCGCGCCTGCAACAGTTCAACCGCTCGCCGCAGACCGGCCCGGTGCCCGACGAGCAAAACGCGGACTTTATCGTCCTGGCCCTGCCGCTGGCCGAGCTGGGCCTGCGCGGCGACGAGGTCCTCCGCCTCGGGGCCGTCGTGGGCGGCGGCGGGTTCGACACCCGTCCCGACCGGCAAACGCGCGAGCTGGACTCGGCCTTTCTGGGCACGCGTCTGACGGGGCGGGGCCAGGACACGGTCGTGCTCGAACCGCTCGCCGTGCGGTTGAGCGACGCGCTGGACCCGGACGCTGACACGGACGGCGACGGCATGACCAACGCTGCCGAGCAGGCGGCGGGCACCGACCCGCGCGACCGGACCTCGGTGTTGCGGCTGGAGGTGCGCTGGCTGGTGGAAGGGGCGCTGGAGTTTGCATGGTCGGCGGTGCCGGGGCGCACGTACTCCCTCGAAGTGAGCGCGCACCCGGCCGGTCCGTTCACCACGGTGCTCGACCCGAGCCTGCCGCGCCGGGCCACCGGTCCGTGGGAGACCTGGCGCCTGCCCGCGCCGGAACAGAACGGTCCGCGTTTCTATCGGTTGAAGGTGCTGCCGTAACGGACCGCTGGACCGGCCGGCGCGCCGGCCAAGTTGGCCCCCACCCCCGGGTCCGCGGGAGCCCCCGCGTCCGCCTTAACCGCGTGGTCCGACGTGCGCGGCTTCCCCGGGGTGAACCGTCGGGCCGGACGCGGCTTGCCCCGAAGGCGCGGCCGCGGCGCACTTCCGGCGTGGCAGGGCGGCGGCGTTCTGGCAGGCTGGGCGCGTCAGGCATGGGTACCCACGAAGCGTACTACCGGCACAACACCGCCTACGCCGAGTTCCTCGCGAACTGGGACGAGGGGTTCTACGCGAAGTACGCCGACACCCTCCGCCCGGCGCGCCCCGGCGCCCGCGTCCTGGACGTGGGCTGCGGCGTGGGGCAGGTGGTCCGACGGCTGGCCGGGGCGGGTTACGAGGCGTACGGCGTGGAGGTCTCCGAGCCCAACGTCGCCCGCGCCCGCGCGGCCGGATTGCGCTGCGAGGTGTACGACGGCCGGTACCTGCCCTTCCCGGACCGGCACTTCGCCGCCGCGGGCGCGCTCAACGTGCTCGAACACGTCGAGGCGCCCGAGGCCTTCCTGGCCGAACTGGTGCGCGTGGTCGAGCCGGGCGGGCGCGTGGTGGTGTCCAGCCCGAACTTCTTCCGGGCCCTGGGCTGGCGAGACTACCACCCGGCCATGCGCGGGCTCGCCCACAAGTGGCGCAACCTGCGGCGGCTGCTGGCCAAACGCCGGCAGATGCGCCGCGCCCCGGACACGGTGCGGTTTGACCGGATGACGCCCATCGTGCGGCCGGTGTTCCAGCCGGACGACGACGCGATCGTGAAGACCAACGGGCCGGAGATCGCGTTTTTCCTCGAACGGGCCGGTTGCGCGGTGGAACGGGTGCTGTGCACCGACCGGTACGTGCCGCCCTGGCTGGACCGGCTGTTGAACCTCACGCCGCTGCGCTACCTGATGTTCAACGCCTTTGTCGTCGCCCGCCGGGTGGCTTGAAGGCCGCATCACTTGCGCCGGCCGGGCGCCGCGAGTGCCCGACGGGAGATTCTCCCCGCGCCGGGCCGGGGGAGGTGCCGTGGGCGACGCTTATTGCGCCCCGGGCGGCACGGGAAAGCCGCGGTCGCGCATCAGCGCGGCGATGCCGGCGTCCCGGCCGCGGAAGGCCCGGTAGGACTCGGCCGGCTCGCGCGTGTTGCCGCGGGCGAGGATGTGCTCGCGGTAACGGGCGGCCAGCGCGCGGTCGTACCAGCCGGCGGCCTCGAAGGCCTCGGCGGCGTCGGCAGTGAGGGTGTCGGCCCAGAGGTAACTGTAGTAGCCGGCGGAGTAACCTTCGTCGGCGAAGATGTGGGCGAAGTGGGGCAGGCGGTGGCGCATGACGATTTCGCGGGGCATGCCCAGGCGGGCCAGTTCCTCGCGCTCGAAGGCGGCGGGGTCAATGTCCCGTTCGCCGGCCAGGTGCAGTTGGAGGTCCAGCAGGCCGCTGGCAAGGTACTCGGTGGTGGCGAAGCCCTGGTTGAACCGGGCCGCGCGCTTGACGCGCTCGATCAGCTCCGGCGGCATGGGCTGGCCGGTTTGGTAGTGCCGGGCAAAACGGCCGAGCACCTCGGGGGTCAACAGCCAGCGTTCGTGGAGTTGGGAGGGCAGCTCGACGAAGTCCCGCGGCACGCTGGTGCCCGAGAGCGCGGGGTAGTTCACGTCCGAGCACAGCCCGTGCAGGGCGTGGCCGAACTCGTGGAAGAGCGTGCGGGCGTCGTCCCAGGACACCAGCACTGGCTCGCCGGGGGCGGGTTTGAGGAAGTTCGCGTTGTTCGAGACCAGCGGGGGGATCTCGCGCTCGAAGCGTTCCTGGTTCCGGTAGGCGTTCATCCAGGCGCCGGACCGTTTGCCGGGTCGGGCGTAGGGGTCGAAGTAGAACAGGCCCACGTGACGGCCGGTGGTGTCCCGGACCTCCCAGACCCGCACGTCGGGATGGTTTACCGGCACGCCGGCGGCGGGAGAGAACCTCAGGCCGAAGAGCTGCTCGGCGGTCCAGAACATCGCCTCGCGGAGCGACTCGAGCTGGAGGTAGGGCTTGAGGGCGGCTTCGTCCAGATCGTATTTGGCCTTGCGCACCTTCTCGGCGTAGTAGCGGTAATCCCAGGGCTCGATGCGCAGGCCGGCGCCCTCGGCGTCGGCGATGCGCTGCATGTCGGCCACTTCCTCGCGCACGCGGGCCAGGGCGGCGGGCCAGACCTTTTCCAGGAGTTCGAGCGCGCGCTCGGGGGTGCGGGCCATCTGGTTTTCCAGCCGCCAATGGGCGTGGGTGGGGTAGCCCAGGAGTTTGGCCCGCTCGGCGCGGAGGCGGAGGATTTCGGTGATGATCGGCTTGTTGTCGCGGGGGCCGGGGTGGTCGCCGCGGGAGATGAAGCGGCGCCAGACCTGTTCGCGCAGGGCGCGGTGCTCCGCGTAGCTCAGGAAGGGCTCCACGCTGGAGCGGGTGTTGGCAATCACCCAGGCGTTTTTCAGGCCGCGCCGCTCGGCCTCGGCCGCCGCGGCCGCCCGGAAGGACTCCGGCAGGCCGGCCAGGTCGGCGGCGTTGGTGATGACGGTGACGTCGTTTTCCTCGTCGGCCAGCAGGTTCTGGCTGAAGGTGGTGTAGAGGGTGGCCAGGCGCTGGTTGATGGCGGCCACGCGGGCCTTGGCCGCGGCGTCCAGCCGCGCCCCGGCGCGCACAAAATCGGTGAAGCGCAACCAGGCCAGGCGCTGTTGTTCGGCGGTGAGCCGGGCCTTGTCGGGCGCTTCGTACACCGCGGCGATGCGGCGGAAAAGTTTTTCGTTCTGGAACACCTCGTCGCGCAGGGCGGCCAGCTTGGGCTCGATGGCCTGCTCGACGGCGCGGAACTCGGGCGTGCTCAGGGTCGAGCTCCAGATGCCGTAAACCGCCTGCACGCGGTCCAACATCCGCCCGGCGCGTTCGAGCGCGGCCAGGGTGTTCGCGAAGGTGGGCGGCTCCGGGTTCTCGGCGATGGCGCGGATTTCCTCGCGGTAGGCGGCCATGGCCACGGCGAACGCGGGCGGGAAGTGCTCGACCTTGACCCGGTCCAACGGCGGTACGCCGCCAAACGGCCCGGACCACTCGGCCGGGAGCGGGCCGGGGTCTCCGGGTTCGGCGGCAGGCGCGGGGGCAACCAGGGTCAGGGCAGCGGTACTGGCGGGCAGGAGTTGGCTCATGAGGCGACGCAGGCCGGCGCGACGGGTGCCGGTTGGTGGGTGGCAGCAGGTAGCATTCACAGGTGCAGCGCCGCAGCGTAATGCCGTGCCCGCCAGCCGTCCATCCCTGGAACCCGGCAGGGCCGCGTTGCCGCGCGGCCGGGGGAATGGCGCCGGCGCAGCGGCGCTCTCTACCCGGGGCGCAGCTCTGTGGCCCGCCGGCCGGGTTGGCCGGGGCGGCGGGCCTCCCGGTCTGCCGCAGCGCGGGTTTCTAACCCGCAGCTTCTGAGCCCCCCAGAAAGCGGCGGCAAGCCGCCGCACTCCAAACGCTGTCGCGAGGAAGGGCGACTTCCGCAGTTCGCAAAGCGCCTGGAGTGCGCCCGCTTGCTGGCGCTGTCGGCGCGTGCCGGGGAGTCCGGCGACCGGTGGAGCGCAGCTCGCTTTCCTGTGCGGCTGGGTAGGCCGGAGCGGCGGGCCTCCTGGTCTGCCGGAGCGCGGGTTTCTAACCCGCAGCTTCTGAGCCCCCCAGAAAGCGGCGGCAAGCCGCCGCACTCCAAACGCTGTCGCGAGGAAGGGCGACTTCCGCAGTTCGCAAAGCGCCTGGAGTGCGCCCGCTTGCTGGCGCTGTCAGAGCGGCGCCGACGCAGCGGCGCCCTTCCGAACGGGGGTAGGGCCGCGCCGCGTTGCGGCCGGCGGCCTCAGCCCGAACGTTCAGCGGCCGTCCAGCACCTGGGTCAGGTGCGGGGTGTAGAGGCGGGGTTCGAGCAGGAACGAGTCGTGGCCCTTGTCGGAGTGGACGGTGATCCACATGACCGGGACACGGGCGCGCTTGAGCAGGCCGACCAGCTTGGCCTGCTCGGCGGGCGGGTACATGCCGTCGGAATCAATGCTGAAGACCAGGAACTCCTGACCGCGACAGCGCTCGAAGAGATTGTGGAGGTCGCGGCCGCCGGCCTCGGCCACCAGGTCGAACCACTGCCAGGCATCGAGGATGCGCAGGTAGGTGTTGGCGTCGAAGCGCCGGACGAACTTCTGGCCCTGGTGGAGCATGTAGGACTCGACCGGGTGGTTCATCTCGTACCAGCCGTGGGGCGGTTTCTGACTGACGACCTCGCCGCGGGCGCGTTCGCGCAGGGTGTCCAGGGAGACGAAGGTCTTGTGGGCGATGCGCCGGGCCAGGGCCAGGCCCAGCTCGGGAGCGGGGCCGTCGTAGTAGTCGCCGCCGCGGAAGTGGGGGTCGCCCTCGATGGCGGTGATCTGCTCGAAGTTGAGGATGCGCTGGTAGATGGTGGTCTCGACGCCGGTGCCGATGGGCACGACGTTGCGGACGCGGTCCGGGTAGCGCGTGGCGGTGAGCAGGGCGAGGTAGCCGCCGATGGAGGCGCCGATGACCGCGTGCAGGCACTCCACCCCCAGCGCGTCCAGCAGTTTCATCTGCGAGTCCACGATGTCGCTCATGCGCAGGACGGGGAACAGGGGGCCCCAGCGCCGGCCGGTGTCGGGGTTGATCGAGGCCGGGCCGGTCGAGCCGTAACAGCCGCCCAGGTAATTCACGCACAGCACGCAGAAGCGCCGGGTGTCCAGCGCCTTGCCCGGGCCGATGAAGCCGTCCCACCAGCCCTGCTGCATCTCCTCGGTCCAGCGGTGGTCCACGCCGGGCACGCGGGGGTTGAGGCCGGCGGCGTGCTGGCTGCCGGTCATGGCGTGGAAGAGCAGGATGACGTTCGAACGCTCCTCGTTCATCCGGCCGTACATTTCGTAGGCGAGGGTGAAGCGGGCCAGCTTGCCCCCCACCCGCAGCCGCAGGGGCTGGCGGGGGTTGTCGTACTCGAAAAACTGGGTGCGAACCCGGCCGATGGAGCGCGTCATAAGGCAAAGCGCGGCAGCCCAGTTTACCGGCACCGCCGCCCGTCAAACAAGCGGCCGTTCAGGCGGTGGCCACCGCCAGGGCCTGGTCGAGGTCGGCCAGGATGTCCTCGATGTTTTCCAGGCCGATGCTCAGGCGCACCAGGTCCGGGGTGATGCCCCCGGCGCGTTGTTGCTCCTCGCTGAGTTGGGAGTGGGTGGTCGAGGCGCTGTGGATGGCCAGGGATTTGGCGTCGCCCACGTTGGCCAGGTGGGAGAACAGCCTGAGGTGGTCAATGAACTTGCGCCCCGCCTCCAGCCCGCCCTTGATGCCGAAGACGACCATCGCGCCGCCCTTGCCGGCGAGGTAACGCTGGTTGCGGGCGAACTCGCGGTCCTCGGGCAGGCCCGGGTAGCGCACCCAGGTCACGCCGGGGTGTTTTTGGAGGTGGCGCGCCACGGCCAGGGCGTTTTCGCAGTGCCGTTCCATGCGCAGGGGCAGGGTTTCGATGCCCTGGAGGAACATCCACGAGTTGTCCGGCGAGAGGCAGGCGCCGAGGTTGCGCAGCGGCACGGTGCGCATCCGCAGGATGTAGGCCAGGGGCCGGAGCGGGTCGGGCAGGTCCAGCCCCCAGCGCAGGCCGTGGTAGGAAGCATCGGGGGTGGTGTAAAGCGGATGCTTGCCGGCAGCCCAGTTGAACCGGCCACCGTCCACCACCACGCCGCCAATGCCGGTGCCGTGGCCGCCCAGCCACTTGGTGAGCGAGTGGACCACGATGTCCGCCCCGAACTCGAGCGGCCGGGTCAGGTAGGGGGTCGAGAAGGTCGAGTCCACAATCAGCGGCAGGCCGGCGGCGTGAGCGATGCGGGCCACGGCCTCGAGGTCGGTGATTTCCAGGGCGGGGTTCGAGACCGATTCGCAGAACAGGGCGCGGGTGCGCTCGTCCACGGCGCGGGCGAAGTTTTCCGGGTCGTTCGAGTCCACGAACTTCACGGTGATCCCCAGGGCGGGCAGGATGGTGTCGAACATCGTGTAAGTGCCGCCGTAGAGGTTGCGGGCGGAGACGATGTTGTCGCCGGCCTGGGCGAGGTTGATGACCGAGTAGAAGACGGCGCTGGTGCCCGAGGCGATGCCCAGGCCGCCGAGCTCGGGGGCACCTTCGAGCAGGGCGACGCGCTTTTCGAGCACCTCGGTGGTGGGGTTCATCAGGCGGCTGTAGATGTTGCCCAGCTCCTTCAGGGCAAAAAGGTTGGCGGCGTGTTCGGTGCTCTTGAACACGTAGGAGCTGGTGCGGTACACCGGCACGGCCCGGGCCAGGGTGGTGGGGTCGGGTTGCGTACCGCCGTGGAGGCAGAGGGTTTCGAATTTCATGGGCCACAGAGCGTAATGAAGCCGGCGCGGGCAAGGCAAGCCGCGCCCGCGGGGCGGCACACCGGGGCCGCGCCCGGCCGCACCAGCCGTGCCTTCCCCCCGTGCAGGTTGTGACGGTACCGGTGAGCGACCGGCTCAGGCCGCGTGTTGCTCTTCCTTGGCCTTCTTGGCTTCGGCAATGACCTTGGCCTCGAGTTCCTTGGGCATCTCCTCGTAGTGGTCGAACTCCTCCTTGTGCACGCCGCGGCCGCCGGTGAGCGAGCGCAACACGGTGGAGTACTGGTACAGCTCCATGGCCGGCACGTGGGCCTTGACGATCTGGTAATTGCCGTCGGCGTCCATGTCCAGAATCTTGCCCCGGCGGCTGGAAAGGTCCCCCAGCACCGCGCCCATGGCGTCGGAGGGCACCTTGATTTCGACGCGGTGGATGGGTTCGAGCAGGCAGGGGCGGGCGGCCAGAAAGGCCTCGCGGAAGGCCTCTTTGCCGGCGATCTGGAAGGCGATGTCCTTCGAGTCCACCGGGTGCATCTTGCCGTCGTAGAAATCAATCTTCACGTCCATGACCCGGTAGCCGGCCAGGATGCCCTCGGCGCAGGCGGCGTTGACCCCCTTTTCGACCGAGGGCACGAAAACGCGGTCCACGTTTTGGCCGACCAGGCTTTCGGTGAAGACCACGCCGGAGCCGCGGGGCAGGGGCTCGATGCGCATCCACACCTCGGCGAACTGGCCGGCACCGCCGGTCTGCTTTTTGTGGCGGTACTTGGATTCGCCGCGGGCCTTGATGGTCTCGCGGAAGCGGATGCGCGGGGCCACCAGGTCGAAGTCCACCTTGTAGCGGGAGCGGAGTTTCTCGGAGATGACCTGGAGGTGCAGCTCGCCCTGGCCGGAGAGGACGGTCTGGTGGAGCTCGGCGTCCACGGTGTAGTGGAAGGTGGGGTCTTCGTTGGCCAGCGCCGCCAGGCCCTGGGCCACCTTGTCTTCCTCGCCCTTGGACTTGAGCCGCAGGGCGGCGTGGATGTTGGGCTTGGGGAACTCGATCCGCGGCAGGCGCACGGTCAGCCCCGGCGCGCAGAGGGTGTCGCCGGTGTGCGTGTTTTTGAGTTTCACGGTCACGCCGAGGTCACCGGGACCCAGGGCGTTGACCGCGACGCGGGTTTTGCCGTTGAGCCAGGCGAGCTGGCCGATGCGCTCGGTGATGCCCCGGGCGGGGTTGAACAGGTCCATGCCGAAACGCACGGTGCCGGCATACACGCGCAGGAAGGAGACCTCGCCGATGTGCGCCTCGTTCATGGTCTTGAAGACGTAGGCCACGGGGGCGGGGTCGGTGAGCTGGACTTCCACGGGCTGGCCCTGGGCGTCCTCGCCGGTGACCGCCGGCCGGTCCAGGGGCGAGGAACCGTACTTGGCGATGAAATCCAGGAGCCGGGCCACGCCGATGTTGTGCTCGGCCGCGGTGCAAAAGACCGGGAGGATCTCGCCCTTCTGGAAGGCGGCGTGCACGCCGGCCCGCAACTGCTCCTCGGTGAGGCCGCCCTGCTCGAAGAACTTTTCCATGAGCTGGTCGTCGGCCTCGGCGGTGTGCTCGATCAGCTCCTGGTGCAGCGCCCGCGCCTTGTCCGCCCACTCCCCGGTGGCGGGCGCTTCGCCGTACTTGCCGGAGGCGTCGGTGGCATAGGTGATGAGCTCGGTGCGCATCACGTCCAGTACCTTGTGGAAACCGGGACCGGGGTCCACGGGCAGCGCGAGCGGGATGACCTTCGAGCCGAAGCGCTCTTTCAACTCGGCGAGCACGGCGTCGAAATCCGCGTGCTCCTTGTCGGTCATGTTCACCACGATGATCTTGGGCAGGCCGAACTCGCGGATGGACGCGGCCATCTGCAGGGTGCCCAGCCCCACCCCGTCCACGGCGTGCACCACCAGCACGGCGAAATCACTCACGCGCAGGGCGCTCAGGGCCTCGCTGGCGAAATCCTGGTACCCGGGGGTGTCGAGGATGTTGAGTTTCTTGCCCAGCCACTCGGTGTGCAGGAGCGAGGTCTGGATGGAAATCTGGCGTTTCTGTTCACTCTCGTGGTAGTCCGAGACCGTGGTGCCGGCGGCCACGCTCCCCAGGCGGCCGAGGACCCCGCTGCAGGCCAGCATGCACTCGGCCAGCATGGTCTTGCCGCAGGTCGCGTGGCCCACCAGGGCCAGGTTCCGAATGTCTCCGGGTGCGTATTCTTTCATGGTTGACTCCGCTTCAATTCGATTGGCTCCCGTGAAAGGGCCATTTTTAGGTCACCCGACCCTCTTGGCCAACAAAACTTCGCCGTCCGGGCCGGGCCGGCGGCGGACCGTCCCCGGCGCCAAATTTGGGCTTCCCAACCGACTTGCGCCCGGTAAAGATGACCCAGCAGGCCGGTTCGGCGGGTCGAGCCGCGCCAACCTGGGGATGAACATCATGACCGAAGCCAGCAAACCAACCAACGCTCCGGCCGAGACTCCGGCCGCGGAGCCTTTCTCGCGCCGCACCCTGCTCATCGTGGACGACGAGGAGGGTCCGCGCGAAGCCCTCCGCCACATCTTCGAGAACGACTACCGCGTCCTGGTGGCCAGTGACGGCTACACCGCCCTCGAGATCGTGGGGCGCGAGCCGGTGGACGCCGCCGTGCTGGACATCTGCATGGCCGGCATGTCCGGGCTCGAGACCCTCGAACGCATCAAGCTCATGGCGCCGGACATCGAGGTCATGCTCCTGACCGGGTTTGCCGCCCTGGAATCCGCCCAGGATGCCCTGCGCCTGGGCGCGGCCGAGTACCTCTCCAAGCCGTGCGACCTGGTCACCCTGCGCAGCGCCGTGGCCCGGCTCATGGAACGGCGCATCGAGGCCGAGCGTCGCAAGGCCACCCTGGCCGAGGCCCAGGCCCTCCAGCGCGAACTGGAGGAACTGCGGCGCCGCGAGGAACGCCTCACCGCCCAGACCGAGATTTACAGCGGCGTGCTCCACGACATCAACAAGCCGCTGACCGTGATCGTGGGCCTGACCTCGTTGCTGACCCGCCAGTTGCGCTCCACCCCCGTGCTCGAGGGCCAGGCCATGCAGGCCTTCAGCGAGCGGCTCCAGGCCGTGGCCAAACAGGCCGACAACGTCACCGAGGTCGTTCAGCGCTACCTGAGCCTGCTGCGCCAGAGCCGGGTCGAGACCAACCGCGCCAGCGCCAACCGCCTCTTGCTGGACCTGCGCGAGTTGCTCCAGGCCTATCCCGCCCTCAACGACCGGCGGGTCAACTTCGCCTTCCTGTCCGAGGACCTGGAAATTCGCGCCCACGGCACGGACGTGATCCAGATGCTCCTGAACCTGGCCCTCAACGCGCTCCAGGCCTCCAAGCCCCACGCCAGCGTCCACATCGGCGTGCAACCGTTCCCCAACTTTGCCGCCGTGCTCAAGCAAACCGGTGTGACGCCGGACCGCGTGCTTCAAGCCAGCGACTTCAACCCCACCGGCCCCGTGCTGGCCTTCCGCGTGGCCGACGCCGGCCCGGGCCTGCCCTCCGAAGTCCTGGAGCGCCTGCTGGAACCGCGCTCGCCGGCCTCCGAAACCGGCCGCCGCCGCGGCCTGGGCCTGAGCTTCGTCAAGCGCCTGCTCCTGCTCAACAGCGGCGCCCTGCTGGTCCAAACCGCGCCGGGCCAGGGCACCACCCTCACCGTGGTCCTGCCCCAACAGCCCAATGGCGGTGCCGCGGCCGCGGCCCCCGCCGCCTGAGCGGGCCGCCGCCGCCCGGACCCGACCGGCGGGCCGATACGGCCGCGCGCTTCTTCCGCTTCATCCTTCCGGCCCTGCCTCCGGGAGCGTCGCCTACCACGCGCGCTCGATGGCCCGCCGTTTCCACAGGAACTCGAACAGGTTCCCCTCGTGCGGCTGGTCCCAGGAGATGGTCATCGTGGACACCGGGCCGATGTTGAGCCGCTCGATCTCGGGAAACGCCTCCAGGGCCTCGACAAAGGCCGGGTCGCGCGTAATGGCCGTGCAGGCCAGCGTGTAGCCGATCTTCGCCAGCATCTGGTCCTGCGGCACCTCCACCACGCTCGCATACGGGCAGAGAAACTCGCGGTTGGCCAGCGGGTGATCGAACGAATCGCACCGCACGATGGTCGGCCGCAGGTACACCCCGCCCTCGAACCAGACCTTGCGCGGCCCCTGACGGTAGCGCGCCGTCACGTCCTCGGCGCCGGGCGTCCGGAGCCCCTCCTCGATTTGCGCGTCAATGAAATCGGCCATTTTCGGGTTCGCGAACCCGCTCAACCGGGCCGCCGGGTCCTCCGGCCGGGTGGGCTGCACCGGCCCCAGCTCGCGGGCCAGGGCGTCGGCAATCTCCGCCCCGTACCGCGGCACCACCACCGCGCTGGCGTTGATGCAGGAACGGCCGCCGTTGTCGCTGATCGAGCGGACCATCACCTCCAGGCAGTCCCGCCACTGCTCGATGCAGTCCTCGCCGATGAGAATCTTGCTCCAGCCCGGCCCGTGGATCTGGATGGCCGGGTTGTTGGCGTACGGCGCGGTGGTGGACTTGTCTCCGAAGATCAGCGCGCGGCCGCACTGGTTGAGGATTGTGGCCGCCCCCTCGTGGTCGGTGGGATAAAAGCCGAACGCCGCCGCCGGCACCCCCGCCGCCAGGAAGGCCTGGATCAACCGGTACGGCGTCCACGGCTCCTCCCGGCCGGGCTTGATCACCACCGGCGTCTTCAGCGCCAGGGCCGGGAGCCAGAGCGAGTTGACCGCCGGTGAATTGCTGGGCATCACCAGCCCCAGCGCCCGGGTGGTGGGGCAAAAGCTCAACCGCGTGCCAAACTGCTCGCCCCAACCGCGGTCCAGGATGGAAAGGTCCAGCCCCCGTGACAGGCCGTTGAGCACCTCGCGCAGGTGCGTCAGCGCGTGGTGAATCTTGGCCATGTTGCGCCGCACCATCACGTGCGGCAGGCCGCTGGTGGCGCTGAGCGTGGCCACGTACTCGTCGGCCGACTGCGTATGGCCGCGGTCGCCCAGGGGCAGCGTGCCCCGCAAAAACAGCTCGCCGGCCCGGGCGGAGAGCTCGATCAGCTCGGCCACGGTGAACGTTTTGAGCGCCGCCCGGCTCTCGCCCAGCCGGGCCAGGTCCCGGCGCACGATGCCGCCGTTGACCTGGGACACCACCGCCCGGACTTCGCCGGTGCGGTGGTCCTTCACCTCGACCTTGTCCAGACTTTCGTAGGGCCGGCCCAGTCGCAGGGCCGGCAGATGGGGAATGCTGCTCATGCGCCAGTCAAAGGCCGGCAAGATAACCGCCTTTTGCCGCCGCGCCAGCCCGGGCCGCGCGTGGTCCCGTTCACTCCGCGCGCGGCCGGGGCGCCGCGCGACCGGCCAGCCGGGTGATGCCCAGCCACGCCAACAAGCCGGCGCCGAGGGCCGTGCCGCCCACCGAGAACGGCACCGCCGCGATCCCGCCCAGCAGCGTCGCCCAACCCAGCGCCCGCGCCCGCGACTGCCCCAGGCGGCGCCGGTGCAGGAGATACGTGGGCACAAACACCGAAACAAACGCGGCCGGAATCGTGATCGCCCAGCTCACCACCGCCCATTCGGCCAGGCTCCAGAGGTTGTCCACCGCCAGGAGAATCAGTGCTGCCAGCGGGTGCACGGGCGGCAGGGGTGCGGCCGGACGGCGGCCGCCGGGGCGCGGTCCTTCGGTCTCCGGCACCACCTCGACCTCGATGACGGGCGGCTTGGACATAAGCGCAATGACGTGGACGCAACTTTCGCCCGGCAGCCGCGCCGGTCAACCCTGAGTCCATCCGCTTCGACGTCCGCGAGTTGACTCCAAATAAATGACACCGAAGGGGATGGGGAAAGGAGGGGGAAAAGCATTCGTTGCCTCACGGGAAAATGACACCCAAACCTGTGAGGATGAACATGCCAAACACACTGAATCGAACCGCTGAACTCCACCGCCTGCGCGCGCTACGGGCGGCGCAACAAGGAGGGCAAAGCCCGGCTGCGCGACGAGTTTTGCGAGCAGCACGGCTACAGTCGCAAGCACGCCATCAAACTGCTGGGCGAGGCGCTACCCAAACCCACGGGCCAGTCCCCGCCCGGCCCCGCCCCCAATACCTGCCGGTGCGCGAGGTGTTGGCCACCGTCTGGCAGCACGCCGAACCACTCTGCGGCAAACGCCTGGCGCCGGCCCTGCCCCTGTGGCTGCCGCATTACGCCAAACACTTCAATCCGCTGCGGCCGTCCCAAAAGAAACTCCTGAAGCAGATCAGCCCGGCGACCATTGACCGGCTGCTGGCCGAGTGCAAAGTCCCCACCCGCGGTCTGGGGGGCACGCGCCCCGGCACGCTGCTGCGCGAACAAATCCCCCTGGCCGGGGAAGTCTGCGATCAAACCCGGCCCGGCTTTCTGGAAGTGGACAGTGTGGCCCACTGCGGCGGCAGCCTGGCCGGGGACTTCATCTGGAGTCTGACCTCCACCTGTCTGGGCACCGGCTGGACCGAAGGCCGCGCCGTCTGGAACAAGGGATATCCAGGGGTTTTGACCCAAATCCAGGACGTCGAGGCGCGCCTGCCCTTGCCCTGCGCGGGATGGATTTCGACAACGGCGGCGAATGGCTCAACGGGCAACGGGTGCGCTTCCTCCAGGAACGCGCCACGCCCGTCCGGCTCACCCGCTCCCGCCCCTACCACAAAGGACGACAACGCCCACGTCGAACCGAAGAACTGGATGTGGGCGCGGCAACTGCTGGGTGACCGGCGGCTGGAAAACCCCGACACCCCCCAGCCCCTCAACGAACTCTATCGGGACGCCCGGGGGCCGCGGCACAACTTCTTCCTGCCCTCGACCAAGCTGGTGGCGAAGCGGCGCGAAGGCCGTCGGATCGTGCGCCCACACGACCCACCGCAAACCGCCTATCAACGCCTGGTGACCAGCGGCGAGCTGAATCGCCAAACCGCCGCGCAACTGCGCGAGCCGTTCGCGGCCTTGGACCCCTTTGCCCTGGCCCAATCGGTGAACCAGCGCCTGAAAAAAACCTGAACTGACCGCTGGGGCTTGACCGACTCCGTCGGCCAAGCCAAAGAAGACGTGCCTCCAAACACGAGCCGGGGGAGCACGGCCCCGGGATCACCCGCCCGTGTGCCTCGGGTTCAAAATGAGGAAAACCAGGGTGTCCTTTTAAGTTGAGGCAACGATCCCTCACTTGACCTCATCCCTCGGTGTCATTTCCCCATGAGGCAACAGGGCCAGCCCAGGGTAACTTGTTTTAGGGAGGCAAGTCATTGAACGGCACGGCGTAAAATTCGGACCAGACCCGGGACGGGATTTTTGCTGGCCTACGCTGGGATGACTCCATCGGCTGGCCGACCCACCAAATCCACCCAGCCCGCCAAGCTCACCCCGCCCGCGCCCCCCGACCCGCGCGACAAAAACACCCGCTACCGCCCCGGCCCGGTGCTCACGCTCATCGCCCTGGCCCTGCTGGCCGGACGGCGCGAGATCGCCAAGATCGCCCGCTGCGCCACCACGCTCACCCCGCCCCAACGACGGCGCTTGAACCTGCCCCTCAAGCAAGGCACCCAACGCTTCTATCAAGTGCCCGGCTACGCCGTGTTCTCCCAGGGGCTCACCCCGCCCGGCCCCGGAAGCCTTCGCCACCCGGCTCAATGACTGGCTGCAAACTCACGCAGGCAGCCTGCCCGCCGCCCTGGCGCGGGACGGCAAGATGATCCGCGACCACCTCGGCCGGCTCACCCTGGCCCGGCACGAGGACGGCGCCCCGCCGGCCGTCGCGGGGTTTGACCAGAAGGAACACCCCGAGCGCGGCGAACAGACCGCGGCGGCGGCCCTGCTGGAGCAACTGCCCGCCCTGGACGGCCAACGCCTCACCGCCGACCCGTTGCACGGACAGGCGCGGACCCTCGTGGAAAAAGGCGGCGACCACCTCCTCCAGATCAAGGGCAACCAGCCCAAACTGCGGGAGCAGGCGCGACAACTGGATGCGCTCCGGGACACCCCCTTTTTGCCCACCGCGAAAACGGCCACGGCCGGGTGACCACCGGGCACGTCCACGCCTTCGCCCTGGCAGCGCTGAGCGCGGACTTCCCCTCTGCGCGGAGTTTGCTCGTGGTGCGGAGCGAACGGACGCTCAAAAAGACCGGGCCAAGCAGCCCCGAAAGCCGCTACGATCTGAGCCGCCGCGAAGCCGGCGAACACCCCCCGGCGCAATGGCTGGGGTGGATCCGGGGCCACTGGGGCGGGGTGGAGAACCGCAACCCCTGGCGGCGGGACGCCCTGCTGGGCGAGGAGCCGAGCCGCCGCCGCAACGCGACGCTGCCGGCCAATCTGGCGTTGTGGCGCCACGGGCTGCTGGCGGTGCTGGCCCGGGAACTGGCAACCCAAAGCCTGCCGCGGTTGCGCGAACGGC